>CAYZAI010000130.1:0-12024 GCA_964476305.1 uncultured Myxococcales bacterium | reverse complement strand
CGCCGGTCCGTCGCTCCCGGAGGAGGGCTCGGCGGGCTCTTCCGATCCCGCCTCCATGGCGGCCAGCTCCTCCACGGTGGGTTCCCCGCCTACGTACTGGACACCGAATTGCCCGCGCAGTCTGTCGATCTCGGCCTTCTCCTTCTGCTTGCGCTGCTCTCTGGCCGCGAGGATCCCCGCGACGTCCCTTTGGGCGGCGGCCTTTTCCCCGGCCGACGCTTCGGTCGCGGTCGCACCCGCCGTTTCCGGAACGGGAGGCAACTCGGTGAGCAGGCACGCGGCGCCGGGTTTCATGGCGGGGAGGATTTCCGAGCAGGTCAGCACCTTTTTCAAGGACTTGCAGTGGGCGACCATGCTCTGCATGGCCGAGAGTTCCCGCTCCAGGGTTCCCACGAATTCGGCGTAGATCAGCGCCTTGCCGAGGGCGTCGCCGAAGATGTCCGCGGCATCCGCCGTGCCCGAAGCCCACCGGGCCGCGCTTTGCAGCATTTTTTGGCCCTTGGCTTCGCCCATGGACTCGACGGTTTTTTTCGACAGCCCCTTGAGCTTTTTCTTCATGTTCTCGGCGGCTTCGCGCTTCACGTGTTCGGCGTAACGGCTCTTGGCGGCGTCCATGACCTGGGCTCCGAGGGCTCTTTCCGCCAACTGCACCGCGCGGTGGCGCTCATCGGAGGGTAGGACCATCTCGATCAGCCTGTTTTCTACAAGGTTGCATCGGTCGAACCCGAGCGCGTCCCGGATCTTGCCCCGAACCTTTATACGGATGGTCGAGGAGAAGGCTTCCTTGACCAACTCCGTCCAGCCGCCCGCAACGGTGTTGGCGACGATCTCGGGCCACCGCTCCATCATGTCCCGGGGGATCGCGGCGATGTCCGCCGCGGTCCAGAGCACCGTGTCCGCGAAGATGCTGAAATAGTAGTTCGCCGCGGTGTTCCGTTCGGCCGCCTCGAAGCCCTGCAGGATCCGGTCGTACTGCATGACCTGCCGGTGCAGATCCATGTACATTTTATAGGCGGGGTCCGCCGTGCTCTTGTAACCGGCACAGCTGTCCCGCTTTTCGAGCAGGCTTTCGTAGGCGGCTTGCGCGCGCTTCTTCGCCTCCGTCAGGTCGTCCTTGGCCTGCTGGCCCGTCCAGTCGAACCACCCCGCCGCCGCGTCGATGGGAAACGACATCAGGATGGCCATCACGAGCAGGCGTCGCACCGTCTTCAAGGCGTTCATTGGGCACCTGCCGGGCGAGACACCGCGCTCAGGATGATGTCCCGGGTCGCCGGGAGCGGATACAGGCGGGTGTCGATCAGGCGCGAACCCATGGTCCCCTGTCCCGCGGCGTAGGCCGAGGGCGAGGCTCCCGCTTCGATGAGGTAGGTCCCGTCGTCCGGTAGCCGGAAGGCGTATCTCCCGCTCGGGTCGGTGAAGGCCGCGGTGAGCAGGCGCCCTTCCATGGCGGCGAGATCCGTCAGGACGACGAGGCGAACCGGGATCCGCGCCATGGCGACGCCGCCCTGGGAGACCGTGCCGAGCACGTCCGGGGGCCGGGCTTCGAAATCGGTCAGATGGAACTCGTCGAAGGCCACGGCGCAGCCTTCCGAGACGAAGAACCCCGCTCTGCCCGCCTCGATGACGTCGGTGTATTGGATGCCCGCCTCCACTCCGTTCACCGCGTAGTCGATCCGATAGCCGTAGAAGGAGACCTCCAGCACATTGGCACCGGCGACGAGGCCGGCGTTGTGCGTCAGGGGCGACATCTCGCCGTACGCCCCGTTCACGACCTTGCCGAAGGTCACCAGGCCGCCGGCGGTGACGTACATGAAATGGTAATTGGCGTGGTCCTTGTACCGGAAGGTCACCCCGAAGGGCTTGTCCTGGGCGCCGCCTTTGAAACTCGAAACGACGCGTATTCGGCCGTTCGCCACGGCCACGGGAACCGTTGCGCCCTTGGGCGTCGCGCCCGGGGAAAACGAGAAGGCGCCCGCCGCGATGCCGAATCCCTCGCCGATCTCCCAGCGGTTGCGGTTGTCGTCGAAGGAATCCCGCAGCACGATGCCGTCGGGCAGGAGAGTTGCCGGTCCTCCGGAAGACCTCGGTGCCGCGAGGCCCTCGGATCCTCGGGGCGCCTGCCCACCGCGATCGAAGAGCAGATCGCATCCGCACGCGAGTGTCACCGCCAGCGCCGATGCGGCTCCCAGCGAAAACAACCGTCCTTTTTTCAAGATATCCTCCGCGGGTGTCAGTGTTTGGGAATGCAGTTTTCCACGATGCACGGGGCGAAGCGGTCGCAGGTCATGTCGAGGCAGGTCTTGCAGGCGTCGGTCACGACCATGTCCTTCTCGCGGAGACAGCCGATGTTGCAGTCTTCGCGGGTCTTTCCGAAGTGTTTCCTCATCGCTTCGGCGCCGCCCAAGGTGTTCTGGACGTCTGCCTGGCAGGCGAATACTTTCTTGCAGCCTTCGTTGCACCAGTCGCTTTGGGACACCTCCACGGGTGGAGAGGCGACGGCGCCGCCGAGCGATGTCGATGCCGGTGTCGCCTGGACCGCCGACGCATCGGGCGCCGTCTTCGCCCCGCCGATGCCCGCCGCAGGCAGGGGTTGCGAGGGAGGAATCGCTACGCCGGTCACCGGCGTGGCATAGGCGTTTCTCGCGTCCGGGTACGCCGGCATCGAGTTCTCGGCCGCCGGGTTACCGCCCGTTCCGGAGCGCTGGCCGAACAGATCCGAAGGGTTGCAGCCGACGATCGCGAGGAACGAGGCGAGGAACGAGGCCGCGGCATGGAAACCGAAATTCGTCGTCTGGATCGCATTCATGAAAACGACTCTAACCGAAAGAAGAGTAGGGGTCAGCGGAAAAGAACGAAGGCGACCTGCCCGGGTTCCAAGCCCGAAAACGCGGTCAGGCCCGTGGCCAGATCGGATCGCTCATGGCAGGCCCTTTCTCAGCACAGCGCCCCGGACCACAGGCGCGCGGCGAACTCGGCGGCGGGCAGGACGAGGATCCCGTCCTCGGTCGCCCGGGAACGCTCCTCGAGGCAGACGACGATCCTCGCGCCGGTCTCCGGGTGATCCGCGGCCAGCTCCCGGAGCCCCTTGAGGTGGTCGCTCGTGATCCTGTGCGCGGCCTTGGCCTCGACGGCGAGGGCGAGTTCGCCGACGACGAAGTCCACCTCGGCGCCGGTCGTGAGGCGCCAGCAGGAGAGGTCGAGGCGGTGCCCCGAGTAGGCGCCGTACGCGGTCAGCTCGTGGTGCACCCAGCTCTCGAATGCCTTGCCGTACAGCGGCGAGCCGGGCCGGAGCCGTCCCCGACGCGCGAGAAAGTTCACCACGCCGACATCGGCAAAGTAGAACTTCGGCATCATCAGCCGGCGCCGCTTGGGCCGCTTCCGATACGGCTCGAGCCAGCGGCCGACCAGGGTGTCGGCCAGGATGTCGTAGTAGGCCTTGATCGTGGGCGAGGAGACCGAGCAGTCCCGGGCGATGGTGGAGAAGTTCACCGGCTCGGTGTCAGAGAGCGCCGCCGCGTTCAGGAAGCCCGAGAACGCGGGCAGGTTCCGGACCAGCCCCCCGGCGGCCACTTCCTCCCTGAGGTAGTCGGCCACGTAGGATTCCAGCATGCGCTCGGGCCGCTCGGCGAGGTAGTGGCGGGGCAGGGTCCCGTGGTTCAGCATGCGCTCGAGGGAGAAGTCGGCCCCGATCTCCGCCGACACCAGGCCGTGCAGCTCGCGCCGCAGGGCCCGGCCGCCCAGCAGGTTCGCGTGCCCGCGCCTGACCTTCCTGGCGCTCGAGCCGCACAGGACGAACCGCGTTCCCCGGTTCTCGATCATCCAGTGCACCTCGTCGAGGAGACCCGGCACCTTCTGGATCTCGTCGATCACCACGAGCCGAGGCCCGTTCTCGGCGACGAGCTCCTCCCGCAGCCGCTCGGGCGCGTCGAGGTACCGGCGGAACTCGTCGGCCTTGAGCAGGTCGACCCACCGGGCCCGCGGGTAGGTCCGGCGCAGCAGCGTGGACTTGCCGGTCTGGCGGGGTCCCCAGAGGAAGAAGGACTCCTCCGGTTCCGGCGGCAGGACCAGGGCGCGCTCGAACATCAACTTTAATTTATCATGATTATTTAAAATAGTAACTCGGGTTCGGGAGCAGCCGTTCACGAAGCGCAGCGGCGCGGGAAGGCCACGGGCTCGGCCGCCAGGAAGCGGTCCCAGACGAGCAGCCCCAGGACCACCACCGCCTCGGCCAGGATGAAGCTCAGGGTGCCCGCGCCTCCCACCGTGAGGTCGCTCCCGCCGGCCAGGGGCGCCACCGCCAGCAGCAGCGTGGCCTCGGTTGTGCCGTGGAACAGGCCCGCGGCCAGGGACGACCCGGCGCGCTCCCGCAGCCAGGCCAGCCCCACCGCGGAGATCATGATGTGGACCGACATCGCGAGCGCGCCGAGACCCGGGTGCCGGGGGGAGCCCCATCCCAGGGCCAGCAGCGGCAGGTGCCAGGCCAGCCACAGCAGGCCCGTGACCAGGGCCGCGCGCCAGAAACCCAGGGGCCGCAGCTCGCCGTAGACGAGACCGCGCCAGCCGATCTCCTCGCCGCAGCCCGCGACGAAGGAGATGGTCAGGCTGGCGATCACCCCGAAAGGAACGAGGAGCAGCACCGGCGGCAGCGAGGCGTCCCGCGCCAGCCCGCGCAGCAGCTCGAGCTGGTCGGCGGACAGGAGGGCCCTGTCCACGGCCGGCTGTAGCGAGGAGTCCCACTCCACCCCCGGCATCGCGGCGCCGATGCCGAGGGCCAGCAGCGCCACGCACCAGGCGGCGAGCCAGGCGACGACCAGCCAGCGCTTGCGCCGCGGCCGCAGGGCCAGAGCGGCGACCACCGGCTCGCGCCAGACCCAGCGCGCCATGACCACGGCCGCCAGGGCCGGGGTCAGGGCCGAGGCCTGGAAGAAGAAGAGCGATGATGGATCGTTGAGGCCGCCTCCCGCGAGGAGGAGCGCCCCCACCAGCCCGTAGCTGACCGCGAATACCACGGCGCAGTAGGCGATCACCCGCCCCCAGCGCACCGACCCCTGGGTTCCCTCTCGCGTCATCTTCGATCCCCGACCCGCGTCCCATATCATGGTTTGCCGGACCGCAAAGACTCGAATATCCTCTGGGTACGATCGCGAACGGGCTCTCGCGAACCGAATCAGGAGGTGGACGATGAGACGCACGTCACGGCTTGCCGCCTTGGCCGCACTCGGCCTCACGACACTCGTCGCGGCACCGGCATCGACGACGATGCTGCTGCGCTTCGACGTCGAGGAGATGTCCGACATCGCCGCGATCGTCGCCGTCGGCGAGATCCAGGCCGTCGACGCGCGCTGGAACGACGCGCACACCAAGATCTACACGCGCGTCTCCTTCCGGCCCACCGACGTGCTCAAGGGCGCGCGCGATCTCGGCCCGGTGATGATCAAGATGATCGGCGGACAGGTCGGAGAGGACGTCGCCCATCTTCCCGGCACCCCCGTGCTCGTGCCCGGAGAGCGGGTGCTCGTCTTCCTCGAGCCGCGCGACGACGGCGACGGCTACCTCATCGTCGGCCTGTTCCAGGGGCTGTTCCGCCTGCGACCGGACGGCAGCGGCGACGAGCTGCTGTACCAGGACGTGGCGCCCCGGGGAGTGATGCTGATCGACAGCACCCCGGAGCCGCCCGCGTCGAGGATGCTCGACCTCGCGGACGTCCGGGCGATCGTGGAAGGAGGCGCCCGATGAAAGCCGCAGCGGCGATCCTCCTCGCATCCGCCTTCGCCCTCGCGACGGCCTGCGGCAACACCTCCTCGGCCATCGGCGACAGCGACGCCGACTCCGACTCCGACTCGGACGGCGACTCCGACTCCGATTCGGACGGCGACACGGACACCGGCACCGACACCGGCACCGGGCCGGAGTGCCAGGACGCCGGCGACTGCGACGACGACAACCCCTGCACCGACGATTCCTGCGACGGCGGCGCGTGCGCCCACGCCGACAACGCGGATCCCTGCGACGACGGCAACGCCTGCACCCTGGACGACGCCTGCCTGGCCGGCCAGTGCCAGGGCGGTGACCCGCTGGTCTGCAACGACTCCAATGTCTGCACCGACGACAGCTGCGACCCGGAGACCGGCTGCGCCTACGACAACAACACCGCGGCGTGCGACGACGGCCAGTACTGCTCTACCAACGACCAGTGCCAGGACGGCGTGTGCATCGGCCAGGGCACCCTCGACTGCGACGACGAGGACCCCTGCACCACGGACGGCTGCGACGACGACTTCGGCTGCCAGCACGTGAACAACACCGCGGCCTGCGACGACGGGAACGCGTGCACCGTGGGCGACACCTGCGACGGCGGGGACTGCCAGGCCGGCACGGACGCCCTCGACTGCGACGACCTCGACGTCTGCACCGACGACACCTGCCACCCCGTCGAGGGCTGCCAGCACCCGTTCAACGCCGCCCCCTGTGACGATGCCGACGGCTGCACGATGGACGACACGTGCTACGCCGGGGACTGCGTGGGCGATCCCCTGGACGCCGACCACGACAGCTACGTCTCGGACGCCTGCGGCGGCGACGACTGCGACGACGACGACGAGTTCGTCCACCCCAACTCGTTCGAGGGACCGGTGGGCGATCCCCTCTGCTCCGACACGTTGGACAACGACTGCGACGGCCTGACCGACACCGACGACTCCCAGTGCAACCTGTGCGTCGACGCTTCCGACTGCGACGACGGGAACGTCTGCAACGGAGCCGAGGACTGTGACGGGGTGGGCAACTGCGTGCCGGGCTCGTCCCTGGACTGCAACGACGACAACGCCTGCACGACGGACTCGTGCCACGCCACCCTGGGCTGCCAGCATGCGAACAACACGGCCACCTGCGACGACGGCGACGCCTGCACCCTGGGGGACCGCTGCCAGGGCGGCACGTGCAGCACCTACACGTCGACGCTCACCTGCAACGACTCGAACCCCTGCACGACAGACAGCTGCCAGTCGGCCGTGGGCTGCGTCTTCGCAGACAACACCCTGCCGTGCAGCGACGGCGACGACTGCACCGTGGGCGACCATTGCCAGGGCGGAGGCTGCGTCAGCGGCCCGCTGATCGACAACGACGACGACGGGTACGGCTCGGGCGAGGACGGCTGTCCGGGAAACGATTGTGACGACGGCAACGCCGCGATCCACCCCGGCGCGGACGAGCTGTGCGACGGGCTGGACAACGACTGCAACTGGCTCGTCGACGAGGGCTGTCCCGAGTGCGACACCATCATCGCCGGGGACGAGCTGCGCATCGACAACGACCTCCCGCTCTCGGGCTACCAGCTGGAGACCGGCGACGAGGTGCTGAACATCTTCATCGTCGAGGCCGAGGGCTACAACGTCCAGGCCGTGGACGTGGGCTTCTGGGACTTCTGCGCCAGCGACCCGCTCTGCACCGGCGGGACCGCCAACGGCGACTTCTCGGTACACATCTACCAGGACGACGGCGGGCTGCCCGGGACGGAGCTGGCCTCCACCGGCACCATGACCAGCGGCGCGCAGTGGGATACCCTCTTCAGGTTCCCGCTGTCCGAGCCGCTGCCTCTGATCCAGGGCCAGGTGTTCTGGGTCGGCGTGCGCTCCGAGGAGGATCAGAGCGCCAACCTCTACCTGCCGCTGGTGGACGGCGGCGTGCTGATCCCGTACTACGGCGCCGCGCTCCACGCCGCTGCCGACGGCGAGTACTACGGCGTGGTGGGCAACTGGGTGATGCGGGTCGAGGGCTGCGCCGAGGGCCCGTGGCTGGAGCTGACCGGCCACGCGGAGACGCCGGCCGTGGTGCAGGCGGGCGCGTCGGCGACCTCCACGGCGACGCTGCGAAACCGGGGCACCGAGGACGCCGCCGACGTCGTCGGGACGCTGGTCCCGGACGACGATCTTCTTGCGGTGACGGCCGACCTGACCGACTTCGGCGCCATCGCCTCCGGCGCCAGCGCCACGGGCGCGCCCGCCTTCTCGGTCGCCGCCTCGGACGGTGCGTTCGGCATCCTCCCGGTCTACCTCGAGAGCAGCGACGGCCCGAGCTCGTGGTTCGACGGCTGGGGCGTCTACGTCCAGGGCAGCGGCTGCACGGACGAGAACTACGACCTGATCGTCGACAACGACGCGCCCACCTACTTCCTCCCGGGCGCCGCCGGCGACGAGCTCGGGCAGTACTTCGTGGTCGACGCCACCGCCTTCACGCTGACCTCGGTCGAGGCGCAGTTCTACCGCAACTCGGGCCCGACCGACGCCCAGTTCCGGCTCAAGATCTACACGTACCGCGCTGGCTACCCCGACAAGGTGATCCACCAGTCCTCGTCCTGGACCACGGTGAACGGCACGGGCGCCATCACGCGGACCTTCACCCTGCCCACGCCGCTGACGTTCGCCGAGGGCGACACGTTCTGGGCCACGATCGAGTTCCAGGACGACCTCAGCGCGGCCGAGTTCGGGCTGCTCGCGGACGACGGCGACTCCGCCACGGGCTCGTGGTTCAACGGCGTCTACTACGAGGACGCCAGCGGCACCTGGTCGCCGGTCTACATGTCGTTCCTGATCCGGCCCAGCGGCTGCCGCTCCACCGAGCTCGTGTACGCCTCGCACACCTCGAGCCCCGCGCCGATCCCGGCGGGCTCGGCGGCGACGCTCTCGATCACCGTCGAGAACGTCGGCGGCGAGGACGCGGTGGGCGTGACGGGCGTGCTCTCCTCGAGCCATCCCGAGGTGACGGTGACGCAGGCCAGCGGCACCTTCGGCGACATCGCCGCGGACGGCGGCACCGCCACGGCCGGCGGGTTCCAGATCAGCATCTCTCCCGGCGCCACGGAGTTCCAGTACCTGCTCGACCTCGAGCTCCACGACGGCGTCACCACGTGGACCACTGCGGTGCCGGTGCAACTGCAGGGCGGCGTGATGAACCTCGCGGTGCAGAACTTCCAGACGATGCTGGTCGGCTCGGACATCCGCTTCAGCTTCGAGGTCACCAACTCGGGCAACATCGACTGCTACACCGGCTTCGACATCGATATCTACCACGACCTGGACACGGCCCCGATCGTCGGCCAGCCGGGCGACTGGTCCGCCTCGCGCTCCTGGCTCGGCGCGGGCGCGACGATCTCCTACGTGGCCTGGCTCGAGGACGCCCCACCCAGCGCCTACGCCTCCTACGTGCAGGTCGACACCTACGACGAGGTGGGCGAGTCCTCCGAGGCGGACAACGTCACCGGTCCCGAGGAGCTGGCCATCGGCGACGCCGATCTCTTCGCCCTGCTCGACCCTGCGCGCAAGTGGTTCACCGCCGACATGCCGGTCGAGTACCGCTTCGTCAACGGGAACGGCGAGAACACGATGACCGATCCCACGGAGTTCACGGCGGTCAGCAGCGGCTTCCAGCACTGGCAGGACGTGCCCACGGCCTCGATCACCTTCACGCAGTTGGGGAACGCGGCGGCCGGCGGCGGCGGGTACAACAACGACGGCTTCAACACCGTGAGCTTCGAGGACCCGGACGGCGACCTGGGCACGGGCGTGCTCGGCGCCTGCCTGCCGATCTTCGGCAGCCAGACCGTCGTCACCAACGGCACGACCTTCCGCCGGATGGTCGACGCCGATATCGTCTTCAACAACAACGTGCTGTTCTGCACCAACGCCGAGGCCGCCGGCGCCGGCTGCAGCAACGAGTTCGACCTGGAGGGGGTGGCGACCCACGAGATCGGCCACCTGCTCGGGCTCGACCACCCGGATGTCTACGAGGCGACGATGTACTGGGCGATCGGTCCCTGCGACGAGTCCAAGGCCACACTGGCCCCCTCCGACATCAACGGCGTGACCTACATCTACCCGTAGACGAAAAGCCGCGCTTCATTTCACCGGAACACCGACGGCTTCATCCGCCGAGTCGAGACAGGTACGGCTCGGCGGCTCTCCTCTGCTCCTGGTCGTCCTCGTCGATGAACCACGGGTCGTCGAAGAGCTCCCGATCCCGGTGCAGGGCGGCTCTGGCCACGGCGATGGGGTGCTCGTCCGCGTCGTGCGGAGCGGTGCGATCTATGGCTGCGCTGTTGCGGTTCATGGTCGCTCCTTTCTCGATGCGTGCCATGGGATTGGTTGCCCACCACGTCCGCGGTGTTCAGTGACGAGGACCGATTTCCAGTCTTCCGGGCGCTTTCGGCCGGCGATGGTGACCGGGGCGACGGGAAGCCGCGGGCCCGGCCTGCCCGCTCCGCCCCCTGGAACCGTACCGGCTACAGCAGTCTGGACAGGGTCTCGCCGATGGCGGCGGGCGTGGGGCTGACCGCGACGCCGGCCTCTTTCAGGGCGGCGATCTTCTCGGCTGCGGTGCCCTTGCCGCCAGCGATGATCGCCCCGGCGTGGCCCATGCGCTTCCCCGGGGGCGCGGTGACCCCGGCGATGAAGGCCGCCACGGGCTTCTTCATGTTGTCCTTGATGAATGCCGCGGCCTGTTCCTCGGCGGTGCCGCCGATCTCGCCGATCATGATCACGCCGTCGGTCTCGGGGTCCCTCTCGAACAGGGCCAGGCAATCGACGAAGTCCACCCCGCCGACCGGGTCGCCGCCGATGCCGATACAGGTCGACTGGCCGAGGCCCAGCGCCGTGAGCTGGCCGATGGCCTCGTAGGTCAGCGTGCCCGAGCGCGAGATCACGCCGATGCGGCCGGGCTTCGTCACCCGGTGGGGCGTGATGCCCAGCTTCTGGTTCACGGGCGGCGCGATCAGCCCGGGGCAGTTGGGCCCGATCAGCCGCGTGCCGGTCCCGGCCAGGTAGGTCCTGGCCCGCACCATGTCGAGGGTCGGGATGCCCTCGGTGATGCACACGGCGAGCTCGATCCCGGCGGTCGCCGCCTCCATCACCGAGTCCGCGGCGAACGGCGCGGGCACGAAGATCACCGACGCGTCGGCGCCGGTGGCCTCGCGGGCCTGCGCCACGGTGTCGAAGACCGGGATCCGGTCGTCGAAACGCTGCCCGCCCTTGCCCGGGGTCACGCCCGCCACCACGTTGGTGCCGGCGTCGAGCATCTGCCGCGTGTGGAAGGCGCCGGCGCCGCCGGTGATGCCCTGGATCAGGACCTTCGTCTCCTTCGTCACGAGAATGGTCATTTCGCGCCTCCCTCGCTCCGGGCCAGCCCGACGGCCAGTCGCGCGCCCTCGCCCATGTCCTTCGCGGTGTGGATCTTCAGCCCCGAATCGGCGAGGATCTTCCGCCCGATGTCCACGTTGGTCCCCTCGAGCCGGACCACCAGCGGCACCTTGATCCCCATCTCCTTCACGGCGCCCACCACGCCCTCGGCCAGCACGTCGCAGCGCAGGATGCCGCCGAAGATGTTGACGAAGATCGCCTTCACCCGCTCGTCCGAGAGGATGATCTTGAACGCCTTCTTCACGGTCTCGGCATCGGCGCCGCCACCCACGTCGAGGAAGTTGGCCGGCTCGCCCCCCTCGTGCTTGATGATATCCATCGTCGCCATCGCCAGCCCTGCGCCGTTGACGCAGCAGCCGATGTCGCCGTCCATCCCGACGTACGAGAAACCGAGCGCCGCGGCCTCGGCCTCGACCGGGTTCTCCTCGCCGGCATCCCGCAGCTCCTTGCGGATCGGGTGGCGGAAGGCGGCGTTGTCGTCGAGGTTGACCTTGCCGTCGAGGGCGACCACGTCACCGGAGCCGGTGACCACCAGCGGGTTGACCTCCACCAGCGAGGCGTCCTCCTCCACGAGCAGCCTGGCCAGGGACTGCATCACCTTGACGCCCTTGTTCACCTGCTTGTCCGTGAGCCCGAGGCCGAAAGCCAGGTCGCGGGCCTGGAACGGGAGCAGCCCGGCCGACGGCTCGAACCACGCCTTCAGGATCTTTTCGGGGCTCCTCGCGGCGACCACCACGATCTCCATCCCGCCCGCTGTCGAGGCCATCACGCCGATCATCCGCTTCTCGCGGGCCACCAGGAGCGGCGTCGTGCCCCGGGACGCCGCCTCGCGCGC
>CAYZAI010000129.1:8249-12029 GCA_964476305.1 uncultured Myxococcales bacterium | reverse complement strand
GCGTCCAACTCGAACATGCACGAGATGTTGCACATCAACTCCCTGGCGGGCAGCGCCCCGGATTCGGACTACATGCTCTCGGTGCAGGCCCACGAGTTCCAGCACCTGATCCACTGGAACTACGACACCAACGAGGATGCGTGGATCAACGAATCCATGAGCGAGGTGGCGATGGTGCTCACCGGGTTCGGCAACGACGAGGGCTGGCTTGCCAGCTGGATCAACGATCCGTCCGATCCGCTCATGACTGACGGCCCCGACTACAACTACGGGATCTTCATGCTCTTCGGCACCTACCTGTGGGAGCGCTTCGGGGACACCTTCATCGCCGATCTGGTCGGGGACACCGACAACGGCGTGACGGCGCTGAACAACATCCTCGAGCCCATGAGCTCGGTGCAGGGCTTCGCCGAGGTGCTGGGCGACCTGGCCCTGGCCATCGCGGTGAACGACGTCGACCTGCAGGGCGGGATCTTCGGCTACGAGGCCATCGATCCGGGCGAGGTGGACTCCGCGGACTTCACGGCCGCGACCGCCGCCAGCGCGACCGTGGCCGCGAGCGGCGGGTTCGCCTTCTTCAGCTCGGACGAGGGGACCGACGACCTCACGCTGGGCCTGACCGCGGGCACGGCCGACGTCCTCGAGGTCCGTGCGGCCTTCACCGGCCCGGCGGGCAGCGAGATCGTCATCTACGGCCTCACCGGCACGACGGCCGACGTCGCCCTGGGCGCCTGGCCGGCCGGCGCCACCCTCTGGGTCGCCGCCGCCAACCCCTCGGGCGCGGCCGTGTCCCTGGAAGCCAGCCTGTTCTAGCGGAGCTTGCGGCGGAAGAGGTCCCGGTCGCGGGGGTCGAGGCCCTGGAACCGGAGCAGGCCGGCGAAGACGGCCACGGCGGCGACGGCCATGGCGATGCGCCCGGGCAGGCTCGCGTCCAGGCCGAACAGGCCGAGCAGCAGGACCGCGGCCAGGGCCCCCGCCCCGGCTGCGAACGGCTTGTAGACGTCTCGCCAGACGAGCCTCGCGTCCACGAGCTTCGCCGCCTCCACCAGCTGCGCCACGGTGATCGCCGCCCCGGCGGTGAGAGACGCCAGCGCCGCCCCGAGCATGCCGAATCGCGGCACCAGCAGCCACAGGAGCAGCAGGTTCAGCCCGGCCACGGCCACGGAGTTCATCAGGTTCCACAGCGAGTGGCCGGTCATCACCACGATGTTGCCCGCCAGCCCGAACGAGCACGACAGCACGGGCGCCACCAGCAGGAGCAGCATGAACGTCGAGTCGCCCGTGAAGCTCGGGTGGAAGACGCGCAGCAGATCCTCGCGGACGACCCCGGCCGCGAGCGCGACGGGCAGGCCGATGATCGTGGTCCAGCGGGCCACGGTGGTGAACGACTCGCACAGGGCGGCGCGGTTTCCCTGCCCGTGGTAGCGGGCGATCACCGGCGCGTAGGCCGTCGAGAAGGCGAGCTTGGCCTGGCGCACCTGCCTCGCGATCTGCGAGGCCATGCCGTAGAAGCCCAGCGCCTCGGGGGCGAAGCCGAAGGCGCCGAGCATCATCAGGTCGAGGTTGCCGATCAGCTGGTTGAACGTCATGTTGAGGTTCTGGGGCAGCGCGAACCACGCGAGCTCCTTCTGCAGCCGGAAGCGGAAGAGCTCGCGAAGCAGCCTCGTCCACGAGAAGTAGCGGCCGAACACGAACAGCGAGATCACGGCCACCAGGCCCTGCGTGGCGACGAACCCCCATACCAGCCCCTCGAGCCCGGCGTCCGCCAGCCAGGCGACCAGCGCCAGGGCGATGAGCAGCACCGGCCTGACGAAGCCCAGCAGGATCGCGTCCCAGCGCATGACCAGGAGCGCCTTGGTGGCGGCGATGACGATGGTCGGGATGCCGATCAGCGGCAGGGACCAGGCCATCACCTGCACCGCGTCGAGCAGCCCGGGCTGGGGGTAGCGGCGAAGGAGCAGCTCGGGTCCGCCGACGTAGGCCAGCAGCACCAGCACGGCCGAGATGCCGACGGTGAACAGGAACCCGTTGGCGATGGCGCGGTAGAGCCGGTCCTCGGCCCCCGGCTCGCCGGCGGTCCCGACGCTGCGCGAGGCGAACATCAGCACGCCGTCCGAGAAGCCCGAGACCGAGAGCGCGTTGGCGACCTCGATCATCGTCGCGGCCAGGTAGTAGACGCCCAGCGTAGCCGGCCCGAAGAGCCGCGCCACCAGCACGTAGAACGCCGGGATCATCGCCTTGCCCGCCGTGCCCAGCACGTTGACCACGGCGCCGCGGGCGACATCGCGGCGGTGAGGCTCGCTCTCGGTTCCCGTGCCGGTCATGAGAGCAGAAGATATGCGCCCGCCCCGGGCCGGTCAATTCGCGGACCGGATCAGGCGGGCCGCGACGAAGGCCAGGACGCGCTCCGTGGCGCCGGCGTCGGCAAAACGGCCGTAGACCAGATCGCGCACCTCCCGGCGCCGGGCCTCGCCGCCGTCACGTCCTTCGAGGGCGGCGCCGAGGGCCTGGGTGAAGGCCGCCTGATCGGCTGCGCACGGCCCCGCGGCGATCTCGTCGAACGGGAGGTAGAAGCCGGGCGAGCGGGCGTAGGCCTCCAGGTCGTACGGGACGAACACCACCGGCCGGTCCAGCAGCAGGAAGTCGTAGTAGACGCTGGAGTAGTCGGTCACCAGCGCGTCGAACAACCCGAGGGCGTCGGTGATCTCGGGCACGACATTACCCTGGAGCGGGACGACGCGACGGCCGCGGGTCGCGAGGCGCCCCGGGTCGTTTGGGTGGGTCCGCACGAACATCACCGCATCGAGGCGCTCGAGGGCGGCCTCGAGGGCCTCGTCGTCGCGGTCCGGGAACGGGAACAGACGGACCGGCTCGTGCTCGCGCCAGGTCGGGCAATAGAGCACGCGGCGCCGGTGGGCGGGCAGCGGCGGATCGAACAGCTCTTCCAGGCGGGTCCCGGGCTGGACGAACAGGGCGTCGGTCCGCGGCTGCCCGGTGCGCGGCAGCCGCTCGTCGGCGAGGCCGAACGTGCTCCGGAAGATATCGGCCATGGCGTCGGAGGTGACGAACATCGCGTCGGTGCGCCGCATCTCGCGCAGGTTCGACCGGGCATGGCGGCGCAGGTGGAACGCCGGGTCTTGGGTCGAGATGCGCTTGATCGGCATCCCGTGCCAGAGGTTCCAGATCCGCGTGCGGCGCGAGGGGAAGGCAAGCGGAGAGAAGTCCCCGAGGGAGTGGGTCAGGGCCACGCCGCCGGCCCGGGCGGCGGCCCACATGCCTCTCCACGATCGGGTCGAGGCCACGTCCGGGCGGCCGAGGGCGAGGATCTCGGGGCGCCGGGTGAGCCACACGGCCCGCAGACCGTGATGTCCGGCCCGCTCGAGGAGCGGACGGGTGTTGCCGCCGAACTGGCGGCCCCCGACGACGAGCAGCCCCCGATCCTTGGGCACGACGAGGCCGAGGACGAAGCTGAGGGCGACCAGCAGGATGTCGGCTACGCGGCGCATGGCGTAGCCCCACAATTGCCCGTTTACCGGGCGTCTGGCAAGGCGACAGCGTGTGTCGACAAACCCGCTCACCCGGTGCTAGTCTCGTTCCCATGAGCGAAGAGCACGAGAGGGAAGGAAGCGGGCCGCTCAAGGCCGTGGTGCTGGTGGCCGGGGTCTCCCGGCGCCTGTTCCCGCTGACCGAGCACACGCCCAAGTGCCTGATGAAGCTCGGCGACAGGACCATCTTCGACTTCCAGATGGAGGCGCTGAAGGCCGCCGGCGTGCACGACGT
>CAYZAI010000129.1:0-8239 GCA_964476305.1 uncultured Myxococcales bacterium | reverse complement strand
CCGTCGCGAGCAGATCATCCAGCACGCCCTGCGCCACCACGCGGACCTCTGTTTCGAGTTCGTGATCAACCACCACTTCTTCGAGACCAACACGGCCCACTCCCTCTGGCTCGCCGAGGAGAACCTCCGCGGTCGCGACTTCCTCTATTTCAACGGCGACGTGCTCTTCGAGCCGCGGCTGCTCGAGCTGGTGATCGAAGGGCCCCGGCCCGCGTCCCTGGCGGTGGAAACCAAGCCCTGCGGCGACGAGGAGGTCAAGGTCGTGGTGGAAGGCGGCCGGATCCGGCGCATCGGCAAGATCCTGCCCCCGGCCGACTGCCTCGGCGAGTTCATTGGCGTCGCCCGCTTCGGCGCCCCGATGACCGGGGCGTTCTTCGACGCCCTCGGCCGGCTCGCCGCGGAAGGAAGGCGCATGGACTACTTCGAGGAGGCCCTGGACCTCATCGCCCCGGACGTGGAGCTCGGGGTCGCCGACGTGACCGGCCTGCCCGTGATCGAGATCGACTTTCCCGCCGACCTGGAAGCCGCCCGCGGCGAGGTCCTGTCCCGCCTCACCTCACACTGACACCCGGCTGTCGTCAGCGGGCGGTCGACTGTCCGAGCTCGAGGATGCGCTGGTCCGCCCAGCCCAGCCAGTCGCGGACGATGTCGCGGTAGGCTGCCGCCTCGCGCCCGCGCTCGTGGATCAGGTCGCGCTGTTCGTACGGATCGGCCGCGATGTCGAAGAGGTGCTCCTCGTCCGTGCCCTGGAAGCGGAACCACTTCAGGTTGCCGTCGACGATGCCGCTGCCGTGGCGCCGGGCGCGGGAGAAGATCAGCACCGGCCGCGGCGCGAACGCCGGTGACAGGAGATCCTGCCCCTGCCAGCTTTCCGGCGCCTCGAGCCCGAGCAGGCCGAAGAGGGTCGGCGCGAAGTCCACGGTGGAGCCGAGCCTCGGGCTCTTCACCGGGCCTCGCAGCCCGGGCACGCGGATCAGCAGGGGGATGTGCACGTTCTGTTCGTAGAGGTGGCCGATGACGTGATTGATGTTGCCCCTGTGGTGCCGGGCGAACCCCTCGCCGTGGTCCGCGGTCACAACCACGATCGTCCGGTCGAGCAGACCGCCCCGCTCCAGGTCGCGAAGCAGCCCCTCGATGACGCTGTTCACGTAGCCGAGCGTGCGCTGGTAGCGCTCGAAGAGGGGGAGCGCGGAGATGTCCTCGAAGGGCAGCCGGTAGGGCGCGTGGGTCCAGAAACCGAAGTACACGGCGAAGAACGGCCGCGACGGGTCGGCGTCGATGAAGCGCTCGAGCTCCGCCACGGCGGCCTCCTCCTCGACGGCCTGGGCCGTCAGCCCCTTGATGCGGGCCCCGGCGCGCAGGCCGGAGTAGTCGCGGTAGGTGTCGAACGTCTTCATCAGCCGCGTGCGGTGCATGTTGTCATAGGTGAAGATCGACGGCGTGAAGAAGCCCGTGCGGTAGCCGCGCCCCTCGAGCTCGGCGGGAAGCGACTCGCAGTCGAAGTCGGGCTGGTACTTGGTGATGGTGGCCCAGTCCGTGTTGGGATGGACGGAGCACAGCAGGCTGATCACCGAGCGGCTCGTGGCCGGGAAGATCGCGTAGTACGACCCGAACTCCACGCCGCTCGCGGCGATATCATCGAAGACCACGAGCGGACTGTCCCCGGCGCCGCCCGCGGGCGTGAACTCGCGAGGCAGCGACTCGAGGAGGATCACGAGCACGTTGGGACGGGTCTTGGGGGCCGGCCGCTCGAAGCCCGGTGCGTCACGGTACTCGCCGAAGATCGGCGCCGCGGGCGGGCGCCAGCCGGCCGGCGGGGGGGTGGCCCCGTCGCCGTCGCCGAGCAGGCCGCCCTTGACCAGCGACACCACGAGATCCGCCACGGGCGTCTTGATCAGCCAGCCGAGCTGTCCCGACGAAAGACGGGCGGGCCAGGCCAGCATCACGACGAGCCCGGCGGCCACGACGATGGCGGTCGCGGCGGGGACGCGCGGCCTTCGCTCCAGGTGGCGGGCCGCGGCCGGGGCGAGGAGCGCCAGGGCCAGCCACGTGGCCGCGCACCCGGCGAGGAAGACCATCGGCAGCGCCCCCTCGGCCTTCAGGAAGTAGTCGACGAGTTCCCGCGGGCCCGCGCCGTTGAACTGGAGCACGCCGTAGTTGAGGAAGCACTTGCAGTAAGAATGGAGCGCGAAGTTGCCCCCCAAAAAAGGCACGAAGACCCCGGCCACGACGAGCTGGGTCACGCGGCGCGCCCGGCGGGACCGGACGAGATCCAGGGCCCGGGCCAGGGCGTAGCACAGCCCGATGTCGCCCAAGGCCAGCACCAGCGAGAACGGCGGCGCCACCAGGGACGAGCAGTCGTAGCCGTCGTGCATCACGAGCACCACGCCGAGAAGCACCTTGAGGGCGACGTGCATCAGCGCGAGGGCGAAGAAGAAGACCAGGGAGTCGGCGTGGGCGAGCAGCAGCAGCCTGGTCGCGCGGAGCCAGATCCGCCCGAACCGCGCCGGAAGAGATGCACCCGTGCCGGTCATCCGCCCGTCCCGGCGACGCCGCCGGCGAGCCCCCGGACGCGGTCGTAGACGAACTCCAGGGCGCGGACGCGCTCCACGATGTCGTACTCCCGCTCCATCTTCGCTCGGCCGGCCCGGCCCATCTCCCGCCGGCGCTCCGGATCGCCGAGCAGATCGACGAGGTGGCCGGCTATGGCCCCGTCGTCGCGTTCGGGGACCAGGAACCCCGTGCGATCGTGCTCGACGATGTCAGGGATCCCGCCGTGGACCGTGCCGATCACCGGCACGCCGCAGGCCGAGGCCTCCTTGGCCACGATCAGCCCGGAGTCGCGGTCGCGGTTGCCGGCCACGCAGCTCGGTGCGACGAGGACCGCCGCGGTCTGGAGCAGCCGCTTCACCTCGGCGTGGGGCACGGCCCCGGGCAGGTCCAGGATGTCCTCGACGCCCAGGGAACGGGCCAGGGAGCGGTACTCGGCGCCGAGGGGTCCCTCGCCGACGATCGTCAGGCGGAAGCGCGCGCCAGAGGCGCGGGCCCTGGCCGCGGCCCGGATGCCGAAGACGTGTCCCTTCTTCTCGACGAAGCGGCCGATCATCAGGACCACCGGGTCGCCGTCCGGCTCCCCGCCGTCCTCGGGGCGGAAAGCCTCGAGATCGATGCCCAGGCGGAAGACCTCCACCTTCTCCGCCGGGCAGCCCGCCGCCACGAAGAGATCTTCGAGATCCTGGGAAGCCGCCAGGAAGACGCTGGCCTCGCGGAACAGGCGGCGATAGCGGACGAGGTAGTGCCACCATGCGGGACGGAACTTGTCGCCGCCGGCCAGCACGGACACGTCGCGGCCGTGCAGGGACACGACCAGGGGCAGGCCGAGCCTGCGTGCGAGCCCCATGGCGTAGATGCCGTTGTGGCCGAAGTGGGCGTGGATCACGTCGAAGCCGCCCCCGGCCATGGCGCGCTCGAGGGTGCCCGAGCGGCCGGTCAAGGCGTACCAGGCCGAGGCCAGGGGCCGGCGACGCGTGGGGATCTCCTCGATGGCCACCACATCGTGCCCGGGGAAGCGCCCGGCGTTGCGCCACTGGCGGGCGAAGACCGTGGCCTCGTAGCGCTCGTGGTGGCGCAGCTCGTCGTGGATGAAGGTCTCGGAGTACGGCAGGAAGTTGTTGCGCACCAGCGCCACCCTGCCCCGCGGCCGTCCATCGCTTCGCTCCTCGCCCATGGGCCGGGACTATAGCCGATGCGTCCGCCGCGAGAAAGCCGGGGTGATCGACGTTTGCGGCAAACCGGGTATGATGCCGGCCATGGACGGAGGAGACGACGGATACCGGTTGGGGCGGCGCGACTTCCTGGAAGCCATCGCACTCGCCGCGGGCGGCGCGGCCGCGGGATGCTCGCGGGGAACCGGCGACGAGGCGCACCGCGGGGACGGGGAGCCGACACCGGATCCCGCGCAGTGGTGGGTCGCCGGACGCTACGTGCGCCACGCCACGGTCGACGCGGAGAGGCTCGGTGAGGGGATAGTCCGCGCCCGGGTGGACGGCGCCTGGCGGGACTTCGCGGTCCGTGAGCTGCCACCCGGCTTCGTGCGCTGGAGCCTCGGGGAGCGCATGGCGCGACTAGAGAAGCTCGCTACCGAAGGGTTCGATCCCAGGGATCTGGACGGGCCGCACAACGCCTGCGTCGCGACCTGCGGGGGATGGTCACGCGACTCGGCGTTCTCGCTCAACACGGCCTACAAGGGGATGGGTTTCGCGCCCAGGCCGAAGCGGCTGGCCGAGACGCTGGAGACCCTCGACGAGACCGCGGCCCGGATCGACCGCGACGTCGGCGCGGATTTCCCGCGGGCCCTGGCGCAAAAGACGCGGGTCCTCGCCGAACTCTACGCCAACGAGGCGCTGTGGGATCGGCGTCTGCAGGTCTCGCTGGAGCTGTTCACCTCGCCGACGCGGGCGACCCACACCTTCCTGAACATGATGGCCAACCCCATCGCCTCGGCGTCATTCCTCGCCTACCCGACGTTCGAGATCCGCGCGATCCCGCGCCTGCTGCACGGCGACGACCCGGACCTCGACGGGACCGAGCGGCAGCTCGTGCGCTGGACCAACGCCGTCCACGACTTCGTGCATGGCGGCGACGGCGATCGCCTGGCGTGCGTCTACTACGTCATCGAGCTGTTCGACGACACCCCGAGCGACGGCGCCGCTGGGCGGCGGATCGTCTGAGGCGCCCGGACGCCGCGCGTCACTCCCCGATCGCCAGCTCGACCTTGCCCTCGCCCTTGCGCGTGAAGCGGAGCTGCCGCGAAACGATGACCGCTCCCGGGCCGTGGGCGCCCGGCGTCGGCGCCGGGAACGAAAGGGCGCGCAGCTCGTCCAGGATGCACGCCTCCAGTCCGCGCGGGTCCGCCTTGTCGTCCTCGGGCCAGGCCGCGATGACCTTGCCCGCGGTGCCCACGGCCAGGCCGAAGCGCGCGGTGACCTCGTAGTCGTCGTCGATCCACGCCGCCTCGTCCTTGAAGCACCGGATCAGCTTCTTGCGCCCCTTCTCGAGCGCCTCGGCCACGGCCGCCGGGGCCAGGATCGCCGGCCGCGGCAGCAGCTCCGGCCCGGTGGCTGCGGAGCCGAAACGCGAGTCGGCGCCGGCGCCCTTGTCGGCCTCGCCCCCGGGCCGCTCCACGAGCAGGAGGCGGTACACGTCGCCGTCCGGATCCGTGGCCAAGCCATAGCCCACGGTAAGTGGATCCAGCAGGTCCTTGCGTATCGAGGGATCGGCGAAGCGCAGGTCCATCTTCTCTGCGACCCGGAGCAACTCCCCGCCGAAACTCATGCTCGTCTCCCCGCCACCGTTGGCCTCGAAAACGTCACTCAGCTTTCCATAGGCCATCGCGGCACGGCGGTGGTACCTCCGCAGCAGATTGTCCGCGACGAAGGCCGTAGCCAGCCTGTTCTCCTCGAGGGGCGCGAGGCCCGCCTCCTCCCGGACGTCGCGCAGCTTGCGCCGGATGATCTCCAGGCGCTCCCCGGCGGGGACGGGCTCGTCGACGACCCGGAACAACGACGGATCCGGCTCGGGAGCCGCGACCCCGCCCACCAGGATCTCGGCCCGAGCCGCGGTGTGCGTGCTGAACTCCACGTGGCGGTTCACTATTTCCACCGGCGTGTGGGTGAGCTCCATCGCGTAGACGCCCGGCTGAACGGGGGCCGCCACTTTCGTCGTGAACCCGCAGTCCCCATCGACCTTCAGTTCAATCTTGATGGTTTCCCGAGAGGCGCCGCCCATCCAGAGCCTCGGGCTCCGCAGATCGCAGGCGCCTCCCTTGGTGCCCCCGGCCAGGAACCGCCCCTCGATGATGATCTCCTCCCCGGGCTCGACGCGCCGGGGGAAGGGCTCGAAGGCCACCTCCCGCGTCACCACCGCCACGGTCTCCAGGAACAGGCCCTCGCCCCGCGGCTCCCGGGCCACGCCGAACAGGTATTCGAAGCTCCGGGCCTCCTCGTCTTCGTTCACCCGCGAGGCGATCTCCGCGACCAGGTGGGGTCCCGGGTCTTCGCGCCGCACCAGCCGCGTCTTCACCCGATGCAGGTCGCCGGTGAGCCCCAGGCGGCGCAGGACGAGGTCGTCCGCCGCGCCGTGCAGATCGCCTTGTGCCAGGTATTCGGCGGCCAGCGCATCCAGGGCCGGCTCGTGGCGCACCCGGCCTCCCGCCGGTCCCTCGAGGGCGCGCTCCAGCCCGGCCGCGAACTCCGGCGCCGACCACGGTCCGGTCTCGCCGGGCCGGGACGCCGGGTCGTCGTAGCGCGGCACGTCCCGCCGTATGGCCGCGGCCAGGCCGTCCGAGAGGCTGGCGTCCCGGACCTCCGGCGGGAGCTGCACGACGAAGCCCGCCCGGTACATCCTGGGCCCACTGCCCTTGTGAGGCTCGGCGACAGTAGCCACACCCAGCCGGTCGTACCTCGGGTCGAGCAGCAGCCCGCGCAGGTCCACATCCTTCGACAGCTTGCTGACCGCTTCGGAAAGGAACTCGAAACGCGAGTTGAAGCTGCTCTGCTGGCGCCAGTCGAGGCCCGCGCGAAGCAACTCGAACTGGATTGGCGGCAGACGGTGATACGGCTCCGCGGCCTGCTTCCCGATGCGCTCGCCGATCACCCTGTCCAACCCGGGATCGCCGTCGAGCGGCTCGATCCCGTGGTTCCGCCTGAGATCGTTCATCGCCTGGACGATGCGCCGGTCCCACTCGGAGCCCGGGGGCGGGTTGGAAGCGGGAGCCAGGATCGAGGCATCGGGTCGGGACGGCTCGTCGACGCCCACGTACAGCGGAACGTCCAGGATCGTCCTCGACCAGCTCGCCCGGCTCCACGAGCCCATGGCCAGGTGCCGCACGCCGGGCTCGGTCGGCGCGGGGATCTCCACCGAGAAGCGGCCGCTCCGGTCGAGGGGAAGCGCGAACCGGTACGACTCCAGGTCCGACACGGACAGCTCGACCCAGGCGCTTTCCGGACGGCCGAGCACCTGCCCCTTCAATGGGATGGTCCCCCCGGGCTCCACGCGCTTGGGGACGTCCTCCAGATCGGCCGCCTGCTCCACGACGACCATGCCCAGGGCGAAGCGCTCCGGCGGCACCCGCAGGCGGGCCACGCCGAAGACGTAGCGCTCGCCGTCCCAGTCCGCGCGGCGCATCTCCTTCGAGAACTCGGCCAGCGACTCGGCGATGTGCTGCTTGCCGTAGCTGCCGTCCCAGGCCCAGGCCGGAGCCATCACGACGTCGCCGACCACTCCCAGGCGATCCACGGCCCACTGCCGGAGCTCCGGAGCGACCCGGGTCTCCTTGTCGGCGAAGGCGTGGGCCACGAGCCAGGCCACGGAATCGAGGCGCGGATCGTGGTGGAACTTCGGGTGCAGCGTGCGGTGCAGGCCGCCGGTGAACTTGGTGACCAGCGAGGCGAAGCGCTTCTCCTCGTCGGCGAACAATTCGCGCCCGGCCTCGCCGTAGGAGGTCACTCCCCGGTCGAGGCGCGAGTAGACCGAGGGCGGGATCTCACGCACCGAGGCCTTGGGTCCGCCGCAGGAGGCGGCGACGAAGAAAGCCAGGCACGCCAGGATGGTGGCGGGCGCGTTCATCGTGGTTTTCGATTTGGACATGAGTGATCCCTTCTGACGTTATGAACGACCATATTAAATCATGTCGCGATACTCGCTGACAACTCCTGACTCGCGGACCGGGCCTCGACAGGGCGCCGATCGGCGCATCCGGAATACCCGGAAAACGCGCAGTCGCGGCGCGGCCGTTTTCCTGCTATGCTTATTTGGGCGCATTGTTTCCGGACGACGCGTCGGCGAATCACCGACGCGATCCGCGGGAAGGATCACATGTCAAAGCATGCCGTCGCAATTCTCCTCTCTGCCGTCACCATCGCCGCCGCCGGCGGGTGCGCCAAGACCGAGATGAAACCGGCCGACGACGACGATGACGGGGAAGCTGACGCGGGCACCGACGCGGACTCGGACGCCGATGCCGATGCGGATGCCGATGCCGACGCCGATGCCGACAGCGACGCCGACGCCGATGCCGACGCCGAGGCCGACGCCGAGGCCGAGGCCGACGCCGAGGCCGAGGCCGACGCCGACGCCGAGGCCGAGGCCGACTGCTACGCCGACGCCGACTCCGACAGCGACGCCGATGCCGATGCCGACGCCGACGCCGACGCCGACAGCGACGCCGATGCCGATGCCG
>CAYZAI010000128.1:0-12278 GCA_964476305.1 uncultured Myxococcales bacterium | reverse complement strand
GATGCGCCCAACACGGGCATCGGTCCCCCGTGGGCGGACATGGGTGCCTTCGAGAGCACGTCCCACCTGGATCTCCGCCCAGCGGGAAGAGCGGGTGCCCAATGATGCGGAGGACAGTGTCGGCGGCGGTTGTCTTTTTCGGCCTCGCGGCCGCGGCTTGGAGTTGCACGCCGGCGGGGGGCGCTGGCGACGGGGACGGGGGATCCGACGGCGACACCGACGCCGATGGTGACGGCGACATGGACATGGATGCAGACGGGGACTCGGACGGCTGCAGCGGGGACGTGCTCGACGACAGCTTCGACGTGGAGAGCACCGAGGACCTGGCCGTGCTGGGGAAGTACACGGAGGTCACGGGCAACGTCTCCATCGGAGCACCGGACCTCGCCAACCTCGAGGGGCTCGAGTGCCTGGAGCGGATCGGCAAGACCCTGAACATCGCCGCGAACGCCAACCTCGCGAGCCTGCACGGGCTCGAGAACCTCACCGAGGTGGGCTGGGACCTGTACATCAGCTGGAACGCGGCCCTGGCCGACCTGGACGGGCTGTCCGGCCTCGCTTCGCCGGTCAACTGCCTCATCGTCGAGAACAACACCGCCCTGACGAACCTGGACGGGCTGGCGGGCATCTCCGCCGTGACCACGGACCTGTACATCGAGGAAAACCCCGCCTTGGTCGATGTGGACGGGCTCGCGGGCATCGGCGAGGTGGGTGGGCACCTGGGCATCAGCGGCAACGAAGCGCTCTGCGACCTGGAAGGCCTGAGCGGCGCCACCGCCGTGAGCGGGGACCTCCACGTGGAGGGCAACCCGGCGCTTCAGAGCCTGGCCGGGCTTTCCAATGTCGAGTCGGTGGGTGGAACCCTGTCCGTCTACTATTGCGACGGTCTGGAAGACCTCCACGGTTTGGAGGGGCTCGCCTCGGTGCCTGGAAACCTGGACATCGCGCACAACGCCGCGCTGGTCGGCCTGGACGGGCTCGGCAACATCGCCTCGGTGGGCGGCGACCTGCTGATTTCCTACAACGCCTCGCTCGAGGACCTGGACGGGCTGGCCTCGTTCGCCGGCCTGGGAGGCGACATCGTGCTCCGAGGCAACGAGAGCCTTTCGGACGTGGGAGGCCTGGGGGGGCTGGCCGGGCTGAGCGGGAGCATGGTCATCGACTACAACGGGGCGCTGACGAGCCTGGACGGCCTCGGCGCGATCGCCGCGGTGGGCGGCGACCTGAGAATCCTGAACTCGGCCCTCACCGTTCTGGAAGGGCTCGGGGGCGTCACCGCGGTGGGTGGCGAGCTGGAGATCTTCAACAACGCGGCCCTGACGAGCCTTTCCGGGCTCGGCGGCATGAAGACCGTGAGCGGCGATCTCTCCGTGATCTACAACGCGGTCCTGCCCCAGTGCGCGGCCTGCGACCTGCTCGGACAGCTCGACGGGTTCACCGGATCCTTCCAGTTCCTGAACAACCAGGCGGACGTCTGCTCGGACACCTGCGACTGACTGATACCTGGTTGAACACCCGCCACAACAGCTGGTTGCCCACTGCCAGAGAAGAGAGGGATCGGTGTCACCCGCACACCGCACTTTCCTTGATAGCATTCCATGGGCGCGGGCAAGGCGGGCGCGGACGCCGGACGCGGGTGACGGCCGCGGGTAAACCTCGACCGAGGAGAGACACCGGGGTCGCAGAGAAGGGACAACGGCGGGGGATGAACCCCCGCCCTACGGGTTGTCGCGGGATCCGGAAACCCCAGCCCGCGGGCGGGCTCAGTTCTTCACGAGGCCGACCCAGCCCAGCCGCGGGATGGGATCCGTGACGATATCTCCGCCTTCGAAAGCCGCGCCCACGCACTGCTCGAAGGCGCCGATGGGCACGTCGGTCTCGCCGTCGCAGCTGAGGTAGCCGCCGAGGGCGAAGTCGCCGAGCATGTAGACTCCGCCCGAGTCGGTGCCGCTCCAGCCCGCGGCCTGGGGATCGATGTGCAGCTCGAGCCCGCCTGTGGACTCCACGAAGTACGGTCCGACGAAGTACAGGGCGTCGAGGGTCACGTCCCCGGGCACGAAGGGCGGAACCCACTCGTCCAGGGGGAACTCCAGCACGCGGATCTCGAGATCCTCGGCGCCCAGATCCCCGGCGGGGACGTCGAAGCTGACGCCGGACAGGTCGGTCACCGTCGCGCCACCGGCCGACGTGTAGGCCGCCGAGCTCCCGGGTACCGCGAAGTAGTAGTGGTCGCCGACGTCCAGGTCGAAGTCCGCGGAGATTTCTTCCTGGGCCGGTTCGTAGGACACCGAGTAGCGCGTCCAATCCCCGACCTCGTCCGCCACGTCGAAGAGGGTCATGTGGATGCCCTCGTCCTCGGCGAAGTCGAACGCCGTGCACCCGGCGGGCAGATCCCACGCGAAGTACCCGTCGGCGTTGGTGGTGGTGGTGTAGCAGTTGCCCACACAGAACTGCACGACCAGCTCCGCGTAGGGCGTCTCGTCCTCGAACAGCACGCGCCCCGAGACCGTGGCCAGGCAAACCGGGCCCTCGCAACCCTGGCACGCGTCGCTGTCGGCGTCCGAGTCGGCGTCCGAGTCGGCGTCGGTATCGCCATCGGTGTCCGTGTCCGTGTCCGCGTCCGTGCCCGTGCCGTCGTCGTCATCGTCCCCGCAACCGGCCGGCACCAGACCGAGGGCGAGCACCCAGGAGAAGAACGCGGGCAACCAGGTGAAACGCTTTTTCCCAGTCATGGCAACCATCCTTTCCTCAGTTCGGCAGGCAGCAGATGAACCAATCGTCGCAGCCCGTGTAATCGGCATCGGCGTGGTGTTCGATGCTCCAGCAGATGAGGCCCCACTCGCAGTAGCCCCCGTTGGACAGGCAGTCCATCACCGTGTCCGTGTCGGCGTCGGTGTCCGCGTCCGCATCGGCGTCCGTGTCGGCGTCGGCGTCCGTGTCGGCATCCGCATCCGTGTCGGCGTCCGCATCGGCATCGGCGTCCGCATCCGTGTCGGCATCGACGTCGGTGTCCCCATCGGTATCGGTATCGGCATCACTATCCGCGTCGGTATCGGCGTCCGAGTCCGAATCCGAATCCCCGTCGCCACCGTCCCCCCCGAACGCCGGCGGGGTGTCGCCGCCGCATCCCCCGAGCAGGAGCAGTGTCAGAACCGTGACGAGAGCCAGCCCCAATCGACTTGTTCGCATGTCGATCTCTCCTCTTCGATAAGATGAGATTAATCGAGGCGGCCGGTTCTGGCAACGAATCCGTGAACGACACCCCCCGGCGTTGTCCCAACGCCGGAACGTCACATTTCCCGGCTGGTCCGATTGAGGCTACAATCGGCATGACAATCCAAGGAGGTACCCATGCCGGCCTCGCTGAGAATGGCGTCCTTCGCAATCGCCCTCCTTGCCCTGGCTTCCTGCAACAAGGTCGGGCCCATGGACGACGACGCCGGTTCCACGGACCAGGACACGCACACGGATACTGAGACCGGTCCAGACACCACCTGCACCCAGACCTGCGTGACCTCTCTCGCCGCGTGTCTCAACGGTGGCGGGAGTCTCTTGACGGATCTGACCTGCCCGGACCAGGAGTACTGCTGCGATTTCAGCGGGCCGGACGCCGACACCGACGCCGACGCGGACACCGACTCGGACGCCGATGCCGACGCCGACTCGGATACCGACACGGACGCCGATGCCGACGCCGACTCGGACACCGACGCCGATGCCGATGCCGACGCCGACTCGGACACCGACGCCGATGCCGATGCCGATGCCGACGCCGACACGGACACCGCTCCGGCGATGGCGATCCCCCCGAGCTGCGAAGAAGCCGCCGCAAGCCCGGTTGCCGTGGGCTGCGCCTTTCTCGCGGCGGATCTCGACAACTGGACCACTCAGGATGTCGAACCCTTCTCGGTGCTGATCTCCAACCCACAGGCGGACCAGCCGGCCCTCGTCTCCGTGGAGCACGGCCTCTCGGGCGTGATCCACACCGGCACCCTGGCTCCGGGCAGCAGCGTGATGCTCGACCTGGCCTGCGACAGCGGCTGTCTCGTGCTTCCCCAGCAGATCGATTTGCAGGGGCTCGCAGCTGGCACGGGCTTCCGCATCACCGCGAATGTCCCGGTCGTCGTCCACCAGTGGAACAGCCACCTCGATCCCACCTTCAGCGCGGACGCCTCGCTGCTGCTGCCGGTCGCGGCCCTCGACGGCACCTGCCTCGCGGTCGCCTGGGGCGCTGGCCCGACCGGCTACACGACGGTCGGCTCGCAGATCACGGTGGTCGCCGCCGAGGACGCGACGACCGTGGTCTTCGTGCCGGTGGTGGATATCCCGGACCTCGGCGGCGTCGGCCCGATGGCCGCGGGTGTCGAATCGGCGCCCGTGTCTCTCGATGCCCTGGACGTCGTGGAAATCCATCCGTCCACCGCCCAGGCGGATCTCACCGGCACCCTGGTCCTGGCCGACAAGCCGATCGCGGTGTTCGGCGGACACTCGTGCGGCAACGTCCCGACGAGCGCCAACGGCTTCTGCGACCACCTCGAGGAGCAGATCCCGCCGCTCGCGGCGTGGGGCACGGCGGCGGTGCTGGCCCGCCACGCCCCGCGCCCCTCGTGCAGCGGAAATCCCGAGGACCCGCCGCTGTGGCGGATCGTCGCCGGCGCCGACGGCATGACCGTCACGTTCGAGCCCCCGGCGCCCGCCCCCGCCGGGGCTTCCTTCTCCCTCGCCCACCGAGGTGACGTCGTCGAGTTCGTCAGCGAGACGGATCACTACGTCGAAGGCACCCTCGACGACCCGCCGGACCCTTTGCACCCGGACGCCCCGCTGCTGGCCTACCAGCTGATGACCGGCAGCGCGTACTCGGGCTGCTTCGGCCAGCACGGCGATCCGCTGATGGCCCTGGCAGCGCCCACGGCCCAGTACCTCGATCGCTACGCCTTCGCCACGGACCCGGTGATCGACTTCGAGGGGGATCACATCGCGGTGGTGCGCGAGTCCGGCGCCCTGGTCTCCATCGACTGCCTGGGCGAGCTGTCCAGCGGGTTCTCTCCGGTGGGCGCCAGCGGCTTCGAGGTCGGCCGGTTCGCCCTGGACGACCCGCTGGTCGAGTGCTGGGACGGGCTGCACGAGATCACCGCGGACGGGCCTGTCGGGGTCACCGTCTTCGGCACGATGTCCAGCACGTCCTACGGGTTCCCTGGCGGCATGGGCCTGCTCCCGGTCAACCCGCTGCCCTTCGTCCCGTAGCGCAGGTCTTTTTCAGAAGTCGGCGCTGCCCGGCGTGCGGGCGAAGGGGATCACGTCGCGGATGTTCAACATGCCCGTGACGTACATCAGCATGCGCTCGAACCCCAGGCCGAAGCCCGCATGGGGCACGCTGCCCCACCTGCGGAGATCCCGGTACCACCAGTACCCCTCGGGCTCGAGGCCGAAGCGGGCGAGCTGCGCGTCGAGCACGTCGAGGCGCTCCTCGCGCTGGCTGCCGCCGATGATCTCGCCCACGCCCGGCACCAGCAGATCCATGGCGGCCACGGTCTTCCCGTCGTCGTTCTGCCGCATATAGAAGGCCTTTATCTCCCGCGGGTAGTCGACCACGAAGGCCGGGCCGCCCACGTGCTCCTCGGTGAGCCAACGCTCGTGCTCGGACTGGAGATCACCGCCCCAGCGCACCGGGTACTCGAAGGCCTTCTTCGAACTCTCGAGGGCGGACACGGCCTCGGTGTAGGTGAGCGCCTCGAAGCGCGAGGCCACGAGCTTCTCGAGCCGGGCGCGCAGGCCCTTCTCCACCCACTGATCGAAGAAGTCGATGTCCTCGGGGCAGCGGGCCAGCACCTCGCCGACGATCCCGCGGACGAAGTCCTCTGCCAGGGCCATGTCGCCCCGCAGATCGCAGAACGCCATCTCGGGCTCGATCATCCAGAACTCCGAGGCGTGGCGCGAGGTGTTGGAGTTCTCGGCCCGGAAGGTCGGGCCGAAGGTGTAGACGTTGCGAAAAGCCAGGGCGAAGATCTCGGCCTCGAGCTGGCCGCTCACGGTCAGCGAGGTCGGGCGGCCGAAGAAGTCCTTCGAGAAATCGACGCGACCCTCCGCGCGGGGCGGATCCTCGATGTCGAGCGTGGTGACGCGGAACATCTGGCCAGCGCCCTCGGCGTCCGACGCGGTTATGATCGGCGTGTGGACCTGGATGAAGCCGCGCTCGTCGAAGAAGCGGTGGATGGCCATCTGGAGGGCGTGGCGCACGCGGAACACCGCACCGAAGGTCCGTGCCCGCGGGCGCAGGTGGGAGATCGTGCGCAGGAACTCGAAGCCGTGGCGCTTCTTCTGCAGCGGATAGTCCGGGCCCGAGGGGCCCACGACCTCCACCTCCCGGGCCTCCAACTCGACCCGCTGGCCAGCGGCCGGCGACTCCACCAGCCGGCCGGTGACCTTCAGCGCCGCGCCCACGGAGGCCCGGGCCAGCTCCTCGAAGACGGGCAGGGCCTCGGCGGCCACGATCTGCAGGGCCGCCGCGCAGGTGCCGTCGGTGAGCTCGACGAAGGCCACGCCCTTGCCGCGCCGGGCCGTGCGCACCCAGCCCGTGGCCACCACGTCGTCCAGCGGAAAGTCCGATGCGAGGATGTCCTTGATCGTCGGTGTCATGGGCAGGACTCTACCCGTCGCCGGGCGGCGAAGCAACGATCCGGAAGCGCGATCCGTGGTATCATGGTCGCTGTCCATGGCGGGGAGCCGGAGATGCACGGGAGACTGATCGGATCTGTTTTTGCCGCCGCCCTGCCTCTGGCGGCCACCGGATGCTGGATGATGGCCGGCATCGGGGAGGACGCGGATACCGACACGGTCACCGCCTCGGAGACCGAAGTCGAGGACTGCGGCGGATGGCCGGACGACACCAGCGGGCTGTGCTGGCAGCACCCCCCCGCCGAGGAGGCCTTCACCTGGCCTGAGGCCATCCAGCACTGCGACGGGCTCGTCCTGAACGGTCGCGACGACTGGCGGCTGCCTTCGGTATCCGAGCTGCGCACGCTCATCCGCGGCTGCCCGGACACGGAGCCCGGCGGATCATGTCTTCTGGAGGACGGTTGCGAAGAGTCCATCGACTGCGCGGTCGGCGCGTGTCCAGGCTGCACATACAAGGAAGGTCCCGGCGCGGCCGGCTGCTATTGGGACGCGGACCTGGGCGAGGTCTGCGGCTGTTTCTGGTCCTTCACACCCGAGGACCAGAGCGACGGCATGGCGTGCTGCATCCTGTTCAACGTGGGCTCGGTCGCCCTGCGCCCGTCCTTCGAGAAGTGGTCCGTCCGCTGCGTGCGCGGTCCGGCGAACGCCAGCCCATAGCCCGAGCCGGCGTTCGCGCCCCGCCTACCACCAGGCGTTGAACAGGTCCACGAAGAACCCGGCGAGCTTCTTCCAGAACCCCTTGCGCGCCTCCTTGCGGTAGGCCGCGATCTCCTCATCGATCCCGTCTTCGTTTCCTTTCAATCCCTCGTCTTTCTCACCGTTCTTCATTAAAAAACTCAGTGGAGCGGAATCTCCTGGCCGTCCCTGCGTACAACCGCGATCAGCGGGCTCGTGTCGTCCTCTTCCCATTGCCTCACGCCCACGCCAACGGGTTCGATGCGGGCGTCGGTGCGGGCGCGCAAACGCCACAGGGTGGCGGTCCGTGCCCGGTCGCGTGGCAGGTCGAACTCGCGGGCTATGATCGCCAGATCGATGTCGCTCTCCGGCGTGGCCTCGCCCCTCGAGTGCGATCCGAATACAATCGCGCGATTGACGTCGATGCCGGCTCCCCGGACGATCGCGACGTATGACCGCACGACCTCCACTATCTCGCTGTCAACCACTCGAAGACCTCCTGGGCGCGGCCCAACTCCTCTTCTGCTTCCGACCGCGAAAGCGGCGGCTCGAGGGACTCGGGATACCGCCCCTCGAGCTGGTATCTGTCGAACTCCGCGAGCAACCCCTTGCGGTCTTCTTCGAACGAAACGCCGGACATCTCGGCCAGCCTGAGCAGGACGTGTGTTCGGGGAGCGACGTCACCCGTTGCCCGGCATACATGGGCCTTCAGCGCCTTCTCCATGGCCAGATGGGCGAAGAACAGCCCGTGGCGGGTGCGACCCTTTGCCACGAGCTCCCTGGCGACCTCCCAGTCTTCCCGGGCGCTCTCGAGCCAGAACGCAGCCTGTTTGTCGATGTTCAGCATCGGGTCGGATCATACCATCATCCATCGCGGCCGACCAAACGAACCCCTCACTGCTGGATCAGCTCGGTCAGGAAGTAGTCGAAGATGAAGATGCTGACGAAGCCGTGGACCACGGCCTGGGTCGTGGCCGTGCCCACCCCGGCCGCGCCGCCGCTGGCGTAGAACCCCTTGCGGCAGGCGATCAGGCTGACGACGAAGCCGAGCACCGTGGCCTTGATCAGCCCGCCGAACAGGTCCTCGGGATCGACGACGTTGATCAGGTCGTGGACGAAGACCCCGGGGTCGAGGTGCATCATCCCCACCGCGACGAAGTACGCACCGACCATGCCGATGATGTTGAACAGGTAGCACAGGAGCGGCGCCATCACCGTACAGGCCACCACTCTCGGGGCGACCAGGTACTGGATCGGACTGATGCCCATCGTCTTCAACGCGTCGATCTGGTCGGTGACCCTCATCGTTCCCAGCTCGGTTGCCATCGCCGCGCCGGCGCGGGCCGTGAGCATCAACGCGGTGAACACGGGAGCCAGCTCGCGGGTGAACGACAGCCCGATCACCCCGCCTACCATGTTCTGCGCGCCGAAATCGGCGAAGCCCGATATCGTCTGCAACGAGATCACGCCCCCCATGAACCCGGCCACCAGCAGCACGATGAAGATCGAGCCAACGCCGACGAAGTAGAAGGCATCGAGGAACACCAGCGGGCGCAGCGGCGGGCGGAACGTCCAGTAGAAGACCTGCCCGGCCAAAAGCGACAGATCGCCGATGCCGCCGAGCAGGGCGAGCGGCCAGGCCACCAGCCGATCGACGACGCCGTCGAGCGCCGAGAGGGGACGCGGGCCCCGGCTTTTCCCGACGCCGGTCACCGTTTCTCCCGCTCTTCTGCGCCAAAACCGCCGTTCCGCGGGACGGCGAACCGCAGCAGCGCCCCGCCCAGCTCGCCGCTCGCGGCCTCGATGGTCCCGCCGTGGGCCAGCACGATCCGCCGGCACAGCGCCAACCCGATGCCGAGGCCCCGCTCGCGGGTGCTGTAGAACGGGTCGAACACCTGGCGCACCGCCGCCGGTTCGATGCCTGGCCCCGAGTCCTCGACCTCGATCACGACACGTCCCGGCCCGCCGGTCACGGCCACGCGGATCGCCCCCTCCTCGCCCGTCGCCTGTGAGGCGTTGCGCAGCAGGTTCCAGAGCACCTGCCGGATCTGGCCCTCGTCGACGACGGCGGCGGTTTCGCCATCGACCGAGAAGTCGATATCGTGGCCCTCGGCCTCCTTCCCCTGGAGGAATGCCCGTACCGTCTCCTCGGCGACGCGGCCCAGTTCCGTCAGCCGCCGCGCCGGATCCCGCGGCCGGGCGAAATCCAGCACGTCACCCACCAGCCGCTCCATCCGCTGCAGCTCGCGGCCGATGATCTCCCCGAGGGATCGCTCCTCGTCGTCGCGGGCCGAGCGCCCGGCGAGCATCTGGAACGACCCCGAGACCGCGCTCAAGGGGTTGCGGATCTCGTGGGCGAGGCTCGCCGCGAGCTCGCCGAGGGCGGCGAGCTTGCGCGATCGCTCCAGGTCGGCCTCGAGCTGCCGTACCTTGCTCAGGTCGTTGAAGATCACGATCCAACCGCGCTGCCTCCCGTCCGCCCACAGCAGGGGATCCACCGAGTATTCCACCGGGATCCGCCGGCCGCTCGTGGAGCACGCGCTGCCCAGGCCTCTCGCGCCCGCGGTGTCGCTCAGCAGGATCGGGCCGACGTCGGGGAGCCACGCCTCCAGCGGCTCGCCTTCCAGGTTGCGACCCTCGATCTCGAGCAACCGGCGACCCGCGGGGTTGATCGCGAGGATCTCCCCCGCGGTCCCGGCGGTGGCCAGCCCCACCGGTAGCGACCGGATGATGTCGGCATGCAGCACCGAGAGGTCCGCGCGACGGGTCCGCTCGTCCTCGAGGCCGCGGCCCGTTCGCTCGAGACGGGCCACCAGCGACGTGACCAGCGTCGCCACCAGGCCGAGGGCGATACCGTTGACCCCCAGGAAGTAGGCGGTCTCCCCGACCGTCAGTGATCCGGCCAACTGATCCTCGAGCGGCGCCAGGCCGCCGAAGGTCATTGCGCCGGCCAGCCCCAGGAGCACGGCCACCGACCCGCCGGCCAGGGCGAACGCGGCGCGACCGCCGAGCACCACCGCCGCGACGATCACCCACAGGTCGAAGAGGAAGGTGAAGCCGGAGCTGACGCCCCCGGTGACGAAGGCCAGGCAGCCCCAGACAAGGAGATCCGTGCCGAGCTGCAGCCAGGCCAGCGGCCTCGCCGCGTGGCCGAGCCGATGCCACACGGCCCAGGCGATGGTGGCGACGTAGGTGAAGGCGATCAGCCCCAGCAGGAAGCGCGGGGACGGCGCGTCGAAGTCCTCGTAGTTGAGCGCCAGGGTCGCGCCGAGCAGCACGGAGGTCACCCCCAACCTCAGCACCATCAGCCACAGCAGCCGAGATCGCTCGACGTCGCCTCCCATGTCCGATCGCTGTCCGGTTGCGGCGCCGCGCGCGGGCATCGCTATTCTTTGATCGTTCCCGCGAGCTCGAAGATCGGCAGGTACATCGAGATGAGCATGCCGCCCACGAGCCCGCCTATTACGACCATCATCAGCGGCTCGAGCAGGCTCGTCAGGGCGGCCACGGCCACGTCCACCTCCTCGTCGTAGAAGTCGGCGATCTTGTTGCACATCACGTCGAGGGCACCGGTCTGCTCGCCCACGGCGATCATCTGAACCACCATGCCCGGGAAGACCTTGGCGTCATGGAGCGGCTCGGACATGTTGCGCCCCTCGGAGATGCGGTCCCGGGCGAACCGGATCGCCTTCTCGATCACGACGTTGCCCGCGGTCTTGGCCACGGTGTTCATCGCATCCAGGATCGGCACGCCCGACGAGAGCAGCGTGCCCATGGTACGAGTGAACCGCGCCACCGCGATCTTGCGGATCACCGGCCCCATCACCGGCAGCTGCAGGTAGAGGCGGTGCAGGATCTGGCGTCCGCCCCGGCTGCTCCGAAACATCGTGAAGCCGACGATGATGCCGACCAGCCCGCCGACCCAGAGGTACCAGTTCGCGGCGAAGCTGCGGCTCAGGCCGATCACGAAGGCCGTGGGCGCGGGCAGCCCGCCTGATCCGAAGTCGGAGAACATCTTCTCGAAGGTCGGGATCACCCACTTCAGCAGCACGAACATCACCACGATGGTGACGACCATGAGGCCCATGGGGTAGACCATCGCGCCCTTGATCCGCCGCTCGAGCCGCTCCTTCTTCTCGATGTACTCGGCGAGCCGCTTCATGATCGTGTCGAGGATGCCGCCTATCTCGCCGGCGGCCACCAGGCTCACGAACAGCTCGTCGAAGATCTTGGGGAATTTGGCCAGGGCCTCGGAGAAGGTCAAGCCGCCCTCCACGTGGGCCTTGATCTCGAGCAGCCGCGCGCCGAACCACTTGTTCTCGCTCTGGGTGCCGAGGATCTCGAGGCATTGGACGAGCGGCAGGCCGGCGTCGATCATCGTCGCGAACTGCCGGGTGAATGTCTTGAGGTCCTTGGAGCCGACCGAGCGCTTGAACTGGAGCTTGATCTCGATCGGCTTCCGCTTGGTCGTGATAGAGGAGAACCCCTGGCCGCGCAGCCGGTTCGTCGCATCGTCCGCGCTGTCCGCCTTCAGCTTGCCCTTGACGACCTTGCCGCTCGCGTTGCGCGCTTCGTAGACATAGTCGGCCATGCACCACACCCGCCCCTTCGCGGGGCCGTCCCTGGGTCGCGGTCATATTAACCCGCGCCGACCCGCCGGGTCAAAAAGCGCCCCTCGCCCTCACTTCACCGAGCCGGCGATCATCTGCTTCAGCTCGTCGGGGTCCTGGCTGCGCCCGATGGCCTCCTCCAGCGTGATCAGCCTCCGCTGCAGCAGGCCGAACAGCGACTGGTTGAAGGTCATCATCCCGTGCTTGCCCTGACCCACCTGCATCTGGGAATAGATCTGGTGCACCTTGTCCTCGCGGATCAGGTTGCGGATCGCCGCGTTGGGGATCATCACCTCGCAGGCCACGACCCGGCCCGGG
>CAYZAI010000127.1:0-12318 GCA_964476305.1 uncultured Myxococcales bacterium | reverse complement strand
TGGTCGAGGGCCTTGCGCACGACCAGCGCGTTGCCCTGGGCGCTCGGTGTCAGGATCGCCAGCGCTTCGAGCCCCAGGGCCTTCTGGGCCAGCTCGAGGATCGACCGCAGCATCTCCTCGGGATCGTCGATGGCGTTGAGCGAGCAGGCGGCCCGGTGGATCAGGGTCAGCCTCCGGCCGCGCTCGGCCAGGTCGGCGCGACGCCGGGCGCCCTGGATCGCGGCGGCGACCTGCCCGGCCAGCATCTCCAGCACCTCGAGGTCGGCCTCGGACAAGCGTTCCTCGCCCACGGTCTCGGCCACCAGCACGCCCACGACGTCGTCCTCGACCACCAGCGGGGCTGCCACGTTGGACCGCGCCCCCTCGCAGCCACTGACGTAGCGCGGGTCCGTGGTCACGTCGGGCACGAGCTGGCTCTTGGCGTTGGTGTAGGCCTCGCCGCTGATAGAACCCTCCACCGGGATCAGGCGCCCGGTCGTGCCCGTGTCGAAGCCCGCCTCCCGGGTCACCCGCAGCTGCAGGCCCGAAGGCTCTGGCAGGAGCACCGCGATACGGCCGAAGCCCAGGGCGTCCCGCGCCAGGGTCAGGACCTGGTCGAGCAGGGCGTCGAGATCGAGGCTGGAGTTGATCCGGGCCGTCGTCTGGGCCAGCAGCCTCAGGCGCGTGGAGAGCCGGGCCGTCTGTGTCCGGGCGGCGTCCAGGTTCTCGGCGATGCGGGCGTTGCCGATGGCCCGGGCCGCCTGGTCGGCGAAGATCGAGGCGTGGAGCAGGTCGGTCTCGTCGAAGCGGTGGGCCTCGCGGTGCTCGATGTTGAGCACGCCGATCACCTCTCCGTAAAGCGAGAGCGGCACGGCCATCTCGGAGCGGCAGCCGGCCAGACCCGGGATGTAGTGCGGGATCTCGGTCACGTCACCGATGATGCACGGCTCGCCCACGGCGGCGACCCGACCCGTGACTCCCACGCCTCGTGGCACCGACAGGCCGATCACGTCGCTGTCGAAGCCCGTGGCCGCGGCCACTACCAGGTTCTCGCCGGCCGCGTCCCAGAGCTGGATCGCCGCGGTGTCCAGGCTCAGCGCCTCGCGCACGGCGTCGACGATGCGGGACAGAAGCCGGGAAGTGTCGAGCTCCCTGGTCAGGGACTGGCCGACCCGGGCGATGGCCACCAGCCTCCGGGCGCGCTCCTCGAGGTGGGATTGCAGCTCGAGGTTGCGGATGGCGGTGACGACCTGCTCGCCGAAAGTCGAGAACAGCGCCAGGTCCGCGCTGGAGAACCTCTGTTCCCGGCTCTCGATGTCCAGCACGCCGATCACCACGCCGCCGGTGCGCAGGGGCACGGCCATCTCGGACAGGGCGTCGGCGACGCCACAGACGTAGCGCGCATCCGCGACGGTCTCGGCGACGAGCTGCGGCTCACCCGTGGCGAGGACCGTTCCGGTCACGCCGTGGCTCGGGCCGGCCCGGAAGCTCTCGACCACATCCGGCGCGTAGCCCCTGGAGGCGACGATCCGAAGCTCGTTGTTGCGGGGGTGCTTGAGCAGGATCGCCGCGGTGGAGCTGCCGAAGATCTCGTCGATCAGGTCGAGGATGATTTCCCGGAGCTGGGCGGGATCCGCGATCCCCCCGAGGCGCTTGCCCGACTCCGCGAGCCTGGTGAGCTGGTCCAGCAGGTGCTTCATGCCATCCTCTCGGAACCATTCGGGCCGCCGGCCCGCAAGCCCCCGTTGACGCCGCACCATACCACGGGGGCGGGGTCTTGGCATCGGAATCCGTCCGTCGACGCCCCCGACTGCACTTCCTTCGCAAGCACGAGGGTTCGGTGTCGAGCATGATGAAGAAGTTGCCGCTCATCGCGCTGCTGTCCGCCGCCCTGGCGCCGGCCGCCTGTGATGTCGACCCGGTGGGTCGGCCCCCCGAGACGCGGGAATCGGGGATCGCCGACCCGGCGCCGCCCGCCGTTGAAGCGGCGAAGGGATGGACCTCCGACGCGGGCGCGACGCCCACCTCACCGGCACCGCCGACGGAGTCGAAGCCCGAGCGGCAGGCGCCGAGAGCGGCGGGCCCGCGGCCCGACGTCTTCCTTTTCGTCGTCGACACGCTGCGGGCCGACAGCCTGGAACCCTACGGCGCCGAGCCGGGCAGATCCCCGTTCGTCGCCGAGATCGCCCGGCGGGGCGTGGTCTTCACCCGGGCCTTCTCCACCTCGTCCTGGACCGTGCCCGCCATGAACTCGATCATCACGGGCCTGTACCCCCGTGAGCACGGCGTCGACCGGGGCGGCATCGGCCAGGGCGGCGTGATCGGGCAGCGCGTGCTCCCGGAACGGGCCACGACCCTGGCCGAGCGGCTCAAGACCGCGGGCTACTCGACCTTCGGCATCTGCACCAACCAGCACCTGCACGCCCGGTTCGGCTTCGCCCAGGGCTTCGACGACTTCGTCGGCGAGGGGTTCCTCAAGCTCCCGTTCCCGGACCTGGCCGTGGACTCCCTGGCCGAGCGCATTCGGCGGGCGGACCCGGCCTTCGTCTGGATGCTCTGGTTCGATCCGCACCACCCCTACCGCACCAACCCGCCCTGGTTCGAGCGCTGGAACACCAGCGGCTTCGAGAACTGGAACGCCATGACCCTCGACGCCGCCAGCCGCATCCACAGGGTCAAGAACGGCCTCTCCGAGGAGGAACCGATCCCGGCGGCCGCGGCCGTCGCCATCCATCGGAGAGCCAGGCTGATGACGCTCTTCGACCCGGGGGACCTCATCCGGGTGGCGCGCAGTGGGGGACCCGCGGTCGCGCGCCGCTACTTCGAATTCATGCGCACCGCCTACGACAGCGAGGCGGCGCGGGTCGACGAGTCGCTGCGCCGCACCTTCGAGCGCCTGGGCGTCGGCGACGACGACCTGGTGATCGTCACCGCGGACCACGGGGAGGAGTTCGACGACCACGGTTCCATCGGCCACCGCTACCACGGCTCGCTGTACCAGGAACTGGTCCACGTCCCGCTGCTGGTGCTGCTCCCCGGCCGGAAGCACGCGGGCAAGACCGTTTCCGCTCCGGTCTCACTGGTCGATATCCTGCCCACCGTCCTTGACGTGGCGGGGATCGCCGTCGACGCCGCGGAGCACTCCGGGGCCACCCTGCTGACGGCTGTCGACGGCCGCGGCGATCCCGCGCGGCCGCTCCAGGGCGAGCTGATCGAGCCCCTGGCCGACGTGCGCTTCCGGCTCGAATGGCCCTGGAAATACATCCACGACTTCACTCGCGACCGGGGCGAGCTGTACCGGCTCGACAGCGACCCGGGCGAGAAGCGCGATCTGGCCGCGGCCCAGCCCCAGCAGGCGAAACGGATGCACGCCGAGCTGCTCGAGTGGATGGAACGCACACCGCCCAGGTGGCCGGAGATCGAGTCGGTGCCGTTGTCGAACCAGGAGATCGAGCGGCTGCGGGCGATGGGCTATCTCCAATGATCCGGATGAGGTGCACGACCATGAAAACGGTGACGAGGCTGCTGCTCGCCGCGCTGGCCGCCGCGTCGACGGCCGCGGCCGGCTGCGACGCGACCGCTCCGGCCGCGGAAGAGACAATCGGGAGCCCGGGCTTCTACCGACTCGCCAAGCAGGACGGCGTTTGGTGGGTCCTCGACCCCGCGGGCGAGCGGATGGTGACCATCGGCATCAACCACATCGAGCCGATCCTGATCCTGTCCGACGCGAACAAGGAGATCTACGCGCGGAAGTACGGCGCGGACCTGCTGGGCTCCACCCTCGAGGCGGTCAACAACAGCAACGCCGCGAAGAAGTGGGCCAAGGACAGCCGGGAGCTGATCCGCGGCTGGGGCTTCAACACCCTGGGCGTGCACAACCCCGTGCCCCAGCGCGAGATGCCCTACGTCGCGATCTTCCGCCCCGTGCCCATCGACGGCTGGGCCAAGCTCGAGCGCCGCTACCCGGATCCGTTCGACCCGCGTACCGAGGAGCTGCTCGACGGAAAGGCCAAGGCCTGGTGCGCCGAGCACGCCGAGGATCCGCTGATCCTGGGGGTGAGCTTCAACGACATGACGATCTGGCGCATGGGGGCCAAGGAGTCCCACCCCTGGGTGCGGGCGCTGATGGAGCTGCCGGCGGGTGCGCCGGGCAAGCGCCGCTGGATCGGCTTTCTGGAGGAGCGCTACCCCGGACCGGCCGCGGCCGCCGCGGTCTACGGGGTCGACGACGACTCGTGGAAGGCCCTGGAGGCGCGCCGCGAGTGGCCCGAGCCGGAGCGGCCGTGGTTCGCCTTCCGGGACGCCGCCGCCTTCCTGCCGGCCATCGCCGACGCGTGGTACGGGGCCGAGACGCGGGCGATCCGCGGCTGCGACCCGAACCACCTGATCTTCGGCGACAAGTTCGAAGGAGCGCTCGACCTGCCGAGCTGGCTCTTCCCGATCATCGGCCGCCACTTCGATCTGGCCTACATCCAGTGGTACGCCCGGGCCGGGCGGCAGGAGCACAAGCTGGCCGAGATCCACGCGGCCACCGGCAAGCCCGTGCTGATGGGCGACTCGTCGTTTTCGCATCCGAATGCCAACATCCCCAATCCCAAGGGCGTGCACCTGGCCGGCCCGCGGGAGGTGGGCGAGGCCTACGCCGAGTACCTCGAGGCGATGATGACCACGCCCTACGTCGTGGGCTGGCACCACTGCGGCTTCATCGAGGGCTCCCCGGACCTGGCGAAGTACCACCCCTACGTGGCGATCCAGCCCGGGTTCCTCAGACCCGACGGCACGCCCTACGAGGAGATGGTCGCGCTCGCTTCCGCGGCCAACGCCCGGGCCTTCGAGTGGCACGCGGGCTCGGCGAAGAACGCCGGGCGGGGCTCGTGGGCCTTCCGGCCCGCCCCCGACGGAGCCCAGCGCTGTGCGACGAGGGATCGCCCCCGGTTCAGCCTGTACCAGGTGGACAACAACATCTTCATCGTGGGCCGCGTGGCCATCCGAACCGGTGGGGTGCCCAACAAGAACATCGGGTTCGTCGTCACCGACGAGGGCATGGTGGCCATCGATACCGGGTTCTTGCCCAGCGCGATCTTCGCGCGGCAGGTGCTGCGGCAGCTCACGGACAAGCCGGTACGCTACATCATCTACAGCCATCACCACGGCACCCAGATCGCCGGCGCGAGCGCGCTGAAGGAGGAGAGTACGCAGATCATCGCCCACGAGCAGACCGTGCGGGAGTTCGACCTGGCCAAGGATATGTACCTGTACAACCGGCGACGGGACAGCATCCAGTTCAACCTGCCCGACATCGCCGGCGCCGCCGACGCGCCGCCGCCCGAGCCGATCTACCCGGACGTCACCTTCGCCGACGCCTACGAGTTCACCCTCGGCGGCACGCGCTTCCAGCTCTTCCAGGCCGAGGGCGAGGCCGAGGGCTATGCCCTGGTCTTCATGCCCGAGCAGAAGGTGCTGTGGGTCGGCGACATGGCCGGAGCCTCGATGCCCCTGGTGGGCAGCCCGATGAAGCGCGCCCGGGACGAGATGAAGTGGAAGGACGCCCTCGAGCTGATGAAGCGCCTCGACCCGGACGTGCTGATCGCGTCGGTGGGGCCGCCGATCTGCGACAAGCGCATGATCCACGCGGTCCTCGACGTCCGCATCGAGTACCTGCGCTTCCTCCACGACGCGGTCGCACAGCAGATGAACGCCGGCTCGAGCCTGGAGGAGACCATCGCGAACACGGCACTGCCGCCCCACCTGGCCACCCACCCGCTGCTGAAGGAGGAGTACGGCAACCACGTTTTCAACGTCCGGGCGCTGTACCACCGCTATTCGGGATGGTTCGATCAGGACGGCACGCACCTGGACCCGGCCCCGGCGGCCGAGCGCGCCCGGCGCTTCATCGCGGACATGGGCGGGCCCAAGGCCGTGCTCGACCGGGCCTTCGCCCTGGCGGACGGCGAGCAGCCGGAGCTGGCCCTGGAGTACGCGGACCTGCTCATCGACGCCGGCGGCAACGCCGCGGCCCACCGGCTGAAGAGCGACCTGCTGCTGCGCCTGGGCAAACGGCACACCGATCACCACATGACCGCCAGCATGTACAAGAAGCTCGCCGCCATCGAGTACGAGCGCGCCGAGGTCGTCGCCGCCGAGCAGGGCGACCCGCGCTGAAGCTCCGAAGAGAGTCCTCGCCATCTCCTCGACGGCCCCGCCGGTCGGCGAGATCCCCCCCTTGACACCGCGGAAACCCTGGGTTACACAGGAAACCATGAATAAGTCACAGAGTTTCCATGGCGGTTCCCCGGAGCGTCGCGAGGCCCTGCGCAACAAGATCATCGTGGCCGCCCACGCCAAGTTCATGCGCCACGGCATCCGGCGGGTGACCATGGACGAGATCGCCCGCGACCTGCGTATCAGCAAGAAGACGCTCTACCGGCACTTCGACGACAAGGAGGCGCTGGTCCGGGGAGCGGCGGAGCACATCGCCGGGAACATGATCCCGCCGATGATTCGGGCCGTGGCCGAGGGACCGCCGGTCGCCGAGCGGCTGGCTCGGATGTTCGAGGCGTTCTCTCGCTTGCCGCGCTTCATCTCCGCGGAGTTCATCCGGGACATCGAGGCCGACTATCCGCACCTCTGGCGGGAGATTGACGAGCGCCGCCGGGCGGTCTTCGATCTGTTCGGCGCGATGATCGAGCAGGGCATCGCCGAGGGCGCGATCCGGCCGGAGATCCACCCCAAGGTCGTGACCCGTGTCCTGTACGCCGTGCTGGACCGGGTCTTCGTGCCCGAGGTGCTGGGCCTCGGCGAGTTCACGACCGACGACGCGGTCCGGACGATGCTCGCAATCTTCCGCGGCGGCCTGGTGGCGCCGGCTGCACGAACCAGGCCTTCGAGGGCGAAATGAGGAAACTGATCCCGATCACCGTCGTGCTCGCGGGCCTGTTCGCCTATGTCTACTTCTTCCACATCCAGCCCGGCCGGGAGGTGGATCCGGTGGTCCGCGGCCAGGGCTCGATCGAGGTCACAACCTACGACGTGTCGGCGCGCCTCGCCGCCCGCCTGGTCCGGGTCACCGTCGAGGAGGGGGACGACGTCGAGGCGGGCGCGGTGATCGCGACCCTCGACTGCTCTGACATCGAGGCCCGCCGAGTCCAGGCCCAGGCCCAGGTGGCCCAGGCCGAGGCGCTGGTGGCCCAGGCCGAGGCCGCTGCTGACCAGGCCGCCGCGGCCCGGCGCCAGGGCGCGGCGGTGACGGGATCCCTGCGCGTGGGTGCCAGCCATGCCGCCGACGAGCTGGAGCGGGTACGGCTGCTGCGCGCCGTCGAGGGGGTGCCCGGCAAGGCCGCCGACGACGCGGAAGCCGCGTTGGAGATCGCGCGGGAGCAGCTCGGTGCCGCGCGGTCCGGCGTGACCGTAGCCGCCAAGGGCGTGTCCGTGGCCCAGCGCGGCGTGGAAGTGGCGCGGACTGCCGTGGAGGCCGCTCGCGCGAGCGTCGCCGCCGTCGACGTGCAGCTCGCCGAGTGCACGCTCGTCGCTCCGGCCGCGGGCGTGGTGATGCGCCGCAACTACGAGCCGGGCGAGACCGTGCTCCCGGGCGCGATCGTCGCCCGGGTGGGGCACATCGAGGACGCCTTCACCTGGATCTACATCTCCAACGAGGAGATCGGCCGGTTGCGACTGGGACAGGGGGTGGAACTCGTCGCCGACACCTACCCGGGCCGTCGGTTCGTCGGGCGCATCGTGCGCATCAGCGAGGAGGCCGAGTTCACACCCCGTTCGATTCAGACCAAGGAGGATCGCACGCGGCTCGTGTTCGGGGTCAAGGTGGCCGTGCCCAACGGGGACCGGGCGCTGCTGCCGGGGATGCCCGTGGAGGCCAGCCTCGCGGAGCACCTCCCCCCGACCGGCGGGTGAGGAGGCTCGGATGGAGCCGCTTCTCGAGGTGCGCGATCTGGACAAGCGCTTCGGCCGGACCCGCGCGGTCCGCGGCCTGCGGCTCGACGTGCGCCCCGGGGAGATCTTCGGCCTGATCGGTCCGGACGGCGCGGGCAAGACGACCTCGATGCGCATCATCGCCGGCCTTCTCGCCCCGGATCGGGGCACGGCCCGCGTGGCCGGGATCGACGTGACCTCGGCCCCGCGACGGGCCCATGAACGCATGGGGTACATGCCCCAGCAGTACAGCCTGTACGGCGATCTCTCGGTGCTCGAGAACCTGCGCTTCTTCGCCGGGATGTACGGCGTGCCCCGCCGCATCCGCGCCGAGCGCGAGCGGAGGCTGCTCGGCATCGCCCGCCTCGACGGGTTCCTCGACCGGCCGGCCGCGGCACTCTCGGGAGGGATGTACAAGAAGCTGGCGCTCGCCTGCGCCCTGATCCACGAGCCGGCGCTGCTGCTGCTCGACGAGCCCACGAACGGCGTCGATCCGATCTCGCGCCGGGAGCTGTGGGCTTTCCTGCGCGAGCTCGTCGGCGGCGGCGTCGCGGTGCTCGTCAGCACGCCTTACATGGACGAGGCCGAGCGCTGCGGGCGCGTGGGGCTGATGATCGACGGCGCCATCGCCGCGGAAGGGACGCCGCCCGAGCTTCGCGCGCGCTTCGGCCAGCGGGTGTTCGAGATCCGGATCGCCGATCCCCGGCGGGCCCGGGAGCTGCTGGCGGGGATCGCCGGTGTGGACCGGATCTACGACATGGGCCGGCGGCTGCACGTGACCGGCGCGGCCGGGACCGACCTCCCCGAGGCGCTGCGACGGGCGCTCGCGGAGGCCGGCCTGGAGCCCGAGGCGCTGACCGAGGTGCCGCCGACCTTCGAGGACATCTTCCTCGCCCACGTGGCGAAACCGGAGGCGCGCCGTGACGACGCCGCCTGACGAGCGGGTGATCGAGGTGGAGCGGCTCGGGCGCCGGTTCGGCCGCTTCCGGGCAGTGGACGCCATCAGCTTCGATGTCCGACGCGGCGAGGTGTTCGGCTTCCTGGGCGCCAACGGCGCAGGCAAGACCACGACCATCCGCATGCTGTGCGGGCTGCTCGCGCCCTCGGAGGGTCGCGGCCGGGTGCTCGACCTCGATCTGATGCGCGAGTCCGAGCGGATCAAGCCGAAGGTGGGCTACATGTCCCAGCGGTTCTCGCTGTACCCGGATCTGACCGTCGCCGAGAACCTCGACTTCTTCGCCGGCGTCTACCGCATCCCGCGGCGCGAGCAGGCCGGTCGCAAGCGGCTGGCAATCGGAATGGCCGGTCTCGAGGGGTTCGAAGGTGTGCTGACCGGGAGCCTGGCCGGCGGGTTCAAGCAGCGGCTGGCCCTGGGCGCCGCCCTGCTCCACCGCCCCGAACTGCTCTTCCTGGACGAGCCCACGGCCGGCGTCTCGCCCGAGGCCCGGCGCTCGTTCTGGGATCTGATCCACGACCTCGCCGCAGGCGGCACCACGGTCTTCGTCACCAGCCACTACATGGACGAGGTCGAGCACTGCGACCGGATCGTGCTGATGAGCCGGGGACGGATCGCAGCCCTCGACACCCCCGAGGGGCTCAAAGCCTCGGTGCGCGGGCCGGCCCTGCCCGACCCGACCCTCGAGGACGTGTTCGTCACCGTGCTCGGGAGGGCCGAGCCGTGAGCCCGCGGCGGATCTGGCTGATCGCGCTCAAGGAGACGCGCCACGTGCTGCGCGACGCCCGCACGCTGTACCTCGGGCTCGGCATCCCGCTCACGCTGCTCGTGCTGTTCGGCTATGCCCTGACTACCGACGTGGAGCACATCAATCTGATCGTGGTCGACGGTGATCGCACGACCGAGTCGCGGGACCTGGTCTCGGCCTTCGAGCGCTCCTCGCTGTTCGACATCGCGGCCCGTCCCGGGAGCGCCGTCGGCCTCGAGGAACGCTTCCACCGGGGCGAGGCCCGGGCAGCGCTGGTCGTGCCCAGGGGTTACGCCCGCACCCTCGATCGCGGCGGGACCGCGGAGGTGCAGTTGGTCGTCGACGGGACCAACGCCAACGACGCCAGCATCGCCCTGGCGTACGGTCAGGCCATCGTGAGCGACCGGAGCGCCACCCTTGTCGCCCGCGCCCTCGGCGGGCTCGGGCTGGCCGCCGCCGGTGGGAGCGGACCGGTGGTGGAGGTCCGCTCGCGCAACCGGTTCAACTCCACGCTGCGCTCGCAGTGGTACCTGGTCCCGGGCCTGATCGCGCTGATCCTGGCGATGGTCAACACGATGCTCGCGGCACTGACCGTGGCCCGCGAGTGGGAGCGCGGCACGATGGAGCAGCTGCTCGTGACCCCTGTGCGCCGCGGTGAGATCGTGCTGGGCAAGCTGGTGCCGTACTTCTTCCTCGGCCTGGGCCAGCTTGTGCTGGTCACGTCCTGCGGCGCGGCGCTGTTCGACGTCCCGTTCCAGGGTTCCCTGCCCCTGCTCTTCCTGGCGTCGGTGCTGGCGCTGCTCGCCGCGCTGGGGCAGGGGCTGCTGATCTCGATCGTCACGCGCAACCAGCAGGTGGCGATGCAGATCTCGGTCCTGACGTCGATGCTGCCGGCGCTGCTTCTCTCGGGGTTCCTGTCGCCGATCGCCTCGATGCCGTGGCTGATCCAGAAGATCTCGGCGATCGTCCCGGCGCGCTACTACCTGGTGATCCTCCGCGGGCTGTTCCTCAAGGGCCTCCCAGCCGCCGACATCGCTCTCGAACTGCTGCTGCTCGGGTGCTTCGCCGCACTGCTGCTCACCGCGAGTGTGGCGCGCTTCGGCACGAGGCTGGACTGATGGGAAGCCCGGGCGCCATCGCGGCGGTGATCCGCAAGGAGCTGATCCAGACCATGCGCGACCGGCGGATGCTGCCGCTGCTGCTCGTCGCCCCGCTGATGCAGACGCTCGTCTTCGGCTTCGCCGTCAACCTCGATCTGGCGGACCAGCCGGTCGTGATCTCCGATCGCGACGGCAGCGAGGCCAGCCGCGAGGTGCTGGACGCCGTGCGCACGGCCGAGAGCTTCCACGTTGCGGCGGTGGTGCGCGACGACGACGTGGCCGAGCGGATGGTACGGGAGGGGGCAGCGGCGCTGGCGATCCTCGTGCCCCGGGGCTACGCCCGGGATCTCGACTCGGGGCGGGCGCGGATCTTCATGGCGCTCGACGGCTCAGATGCCAACACCGCGCTGCGGGCGGGGCAGGAGCTGACGACGATCCTCGGCCAGCGGGCGGCGGCGATCACGGTCCGGCGCGTCGGCGAGGCCCTGGCCGCCCGCGGTCTCGACCCCGGGGCCACGATGCCGGCGGTGGATCTGCGCACCCGGGCGATGTTCAACCCCAGGCTCGAGACGGCGATCTTCCTCGTACCGGGAGTGTTGGCGATGGTGCTGGCCGTGATCACGATGGTGATGACCTCGATGGCGCTCGCGCGAGAGAAGGAGGTCGGCACCCTCGAGCAGGTGATGGTCTCGCCGCTGCTCCCGGCAGAGCTGATGCTGGGAAAGACCCTGCCGTTCGCCTTCCTCGGGCTGCTGGAGGTGGCGCTGGTCATCTGCCTGGCGCGCCTGGTTTTCGGCGTGCCGATGGCCGGCTCCCTGGTCGCGGTCTTCGCCGTCAGCGCGGTCTACCTGATGACGACGCTGGGCCTGGGCCTGCTGATCTCGACGTTCTCGGCCACCCAGCAGCAGGCGATGCTGAACGCGTTCTTCGTCCTGCTGCCGGCGCTGATGCTTTCGGGCTACGTCTTCCCGGTGGAGCACATGCCCGAGCCCGTGCAGTGGCTCACGACCGTCAACCCGCTTCGGTACTACATCGAGCTGGTGCGCGGCCTGATGGTGAAGGGCTCGGCGCTCGCCGACATGGGTGGGTCGCTTGCGGCCTTGACGGCGCTCGGAGGCGGTGTACTGATTGCGGCGTCGCTTCGATTCGAGAAGCGCACGGCGTGAAGGATGAACAGATGGCGAAACGGACGATACACACAGGGAAAGTGAAGAACTGCTCGCGAAGAGCGGCGCCGGCCGTGACGCTGGCGATTCTGCTCGGCGCCATCGCCGCCCGGGCCCAGGAAGTCGCACCCCCTGTCCCGGCGCCCACGGCGCCTGCCCCGTCCGAGGGCCCGACCGTGAGCCTGCCCTCGGTCACCCCGGGGCCGACCATGACGCTCGACCAGGTTCTCGCCGCGACGGACCGGCGCAACCTGACCCTCGAGGCGGCGAGGCTCGAGGTGACCAAGGCCGAGGCCCAGCTCAAGCAGGCCTACGGGCTGGTCCTGCCCGCCGCCCAGGCCTCGATGCAGCTCATGCACCGCGACCACGAGGACGCCTTCGACTTCGGCGGCGCCAGCATGACGATCATGGCCCAGGACGACCTGAAGGGCTCCCTGCAGTTGG
>CAYZAI010000126.1:0-12335 GCA_964476305.1 uncultured Myxococcales bacterium | reverse complement strand
AGGTCTAGGGGGTCAGGACTTGTCACTTGTCACTTATTATTGCCCACAGAGGGCAAAACGCCGAACGATATCTGACAAGTGACCGGTCCTGACCCCATCGTGTCGCTGACCCCATCGTGTCGCCATCGTGTCGCACACAAGCGCCCGGCGCGGCAGCGCGGGCCTTGTCCCGGGCAGCGGGTGCACTATAGTGGGTGCCATGGTGCGTCGCGACGAGATCGGCGAGCTGGCCCGGGCGCTGAAGGCGCGGATCGAGTGGGACGTAGAGACCGGCGTGGAGGGCTACCCGCGGGAGGCCGGGCCCCGCGCCGTGGCGGTGAAGGCTGCGGCGACTCCCGGGGACGCCGCCACCGGCGACCCCGCCGCGGAGCTGGCGGCGCTGCGCGAGGAGCTCGGTGACTGCACCCGCTGCCCTCTGCACGCCGGGCGGACGAAAATCGTGTTCGGCGAGGGCAACCCCCGGGCCCGTCTGGTCTTCGTCGGCGAGGGTCCGGGCCGGGACGAGGACAAGAGCGGCAAGCCTTTCGTCGGCGCCGCGGGGCGGCTGCTGGACAAGATCATCGCGGCAATCGGACTGCGACGCGAGGACGTGTACATCTGCAACGTGGTCAAGTGCCGACCGCCGAACAACCGCGATCCCGCCCCGGACGAGGCCGCCACGTGCGGGCCGTTCATGCGGCGTCAGCTCGCGATCATCCGGCCCGAGGTGGTGGTGGCCCTGGGCAAGCCAGCGGCCAGGTTCCTGCTGGACACGGACGCGCCCATCGGTCGGCTGCGCGGCCGCTTCCACGACCTGGACGGGGCGAAGCTGATGCCCACGTACCACCCGGCCTATCTGCTGCGCAACGCAGCTGGCAAGCGGCCGGTCTGGGAGGACATGAAGCAGGTCCGCGACCTGCTGGGCCTGGCGCCGGACGACAAAGGAAGGAAGGGATGAGCCGCCGCAACGGGCCCGACGAGGGGGGAGACGACTTCAACGGCATCGAGATTCCGGAGCAGGGCAACGGGCCCGGGGAGGACGGTGAGCGCCCGGCGAACGCCGCGGAGTGGGCCGATCTCCTGGACGAGCCCTCGGACGGCACCGCGGCGGACGACGACGGGGGCCTTCCCCCGCCACCGGAGCCGGACTTCGATCTGATCGGGGAGGACGACGGCGAGGGGACCGACAGCGACGCGGCCCCCGAAGACGACGACGAGCGCTGGGGAGAACTGGTCGGCGACAACGACGACGACGACGACAGCCAGGGCATCGCCGGGGAGCGCACGCCGGATCTCGACGACGCCGGGTTCCTCGAGGGGGACACCCTCGAGGCGGATCCGGACAGCGGCGACGGCCCCCTGGACGACCGCTTCGACGACATCGATGAGGACGACCCCGGCGACCTCGGCGACCCCGACGACGACGAGGATCTCCCCCTGGATCGGGCGATGGCGCGGCTGGGCATCGAGATCCCGGTCGAGCTGCGGGATCGGCCCGCCGCCACGCGCCTCGAGGTCGGCGCGGCCCGCGAGCTGACGTTCCTCGGTCCCCGCAGCGGCTCGGTCGTGGCCATCGCCGTGCACGGCGGCGCCCCGGTGGCGGCCGGCGACGGGTTGTACGTGACCGGGGCGGACGGCATGCTCCACGCGGTCCGCGAGCGGCTGCCCGGCTTCGCGTGCAGCGTCTGCCTGGTCGAGGGAGCGATTCTCGTCGGCACCGGGAGCGCCGGCGCCTGGAGGTTCGACCATCCCTCGGCGCGGCCGGCGGCGATCAACGGCTGGAGCGCCGCGGGCCTCGGCTCGGATGCCGGGTCGGGCGTCTCCACCTCCCTCGAGGTCTTCGCCGGAAGAAGCGCGGATGCCCCTTTGTTCGGCCTGACCGGGGAGGGGCAGCTCTTCGCCAGCCGGGACAGGGGCGATCACTGGGCCGGGCCCCTGACCGACGGTCCCTGCCTCGCCGCCACCGCCGAGGAGGATGCCGGCGGGCTGGTGGCCCTGGTCGAGCGGTCCCGGGAGGTCTGTCTCGTGCGGGGCGTGCCCGGTCGGTTCGGCGTGGATGCGATCACGGACCGGGAGACGGCATCCCTGCTCAGGGCCGGAGCGCCACGACTGGCGACGGCCGGCGATACGGTGGTCGTGCTTCCGGCGGTGCCGGATGCCGTGCCGCTGCTGTGGTCGGGCGGCGAGGGTTTCGTCCGCCTTCCCGCCGCCGCGGGTGCCACGGCCCTCGCCCTGGACGGCGAGGACCCGTCGTGGATCGCCGCCGCCTTCTTGGACTCGGAGCGCGGCCACGCCGAGGTGCGCGTCTCGGACGACGGGGGCCGTTCCTTCCAGGCGGCGCTGGAGATCGGACCCGGCAGCGGTTCCGGTCCGCCGGCGGTGACCGCCCTGGCCGTGGATGCGGGCACGACGACCAGGCTCTACGCCGTGACCGGCCGTGGCGTGTACCGCATCACCCTGCGCCGCCGAACCCGCGAGCACTGATTGCCCGGGTCCAAGGCGCTTCTCGGCCCGGGTGGATCGTGCTAGTGGAAATCGATGCTCGTGCTGGCCTTCGATACGTCCACGCTGCGCAGCTCCGTTGGCTGGATCCGCATCCCGGCGGGGACGATCGATCCCCACGCGGTGGAGGGCCACGCCGAGCTGATCGGCCCGGCGGATCCCGGGCACGCCGAAACCCTGCTCGACCGCCTAGACCGCGCCCTGGCGCTCGGCGGCTTCGGCCTCGACGACGCCGACCTGCTGGCGTGGTGCCGTGGCCCGGGCACGTTCACCGGCCTGCGCATCGGCCTGGCCACTGCCAAGGGCCTCTCCCTCGCGCGCGGCCTGCCGATGGTCGGCGTCCCGACCCTCGAGGCCCTCGCCCTGGGCGCCCCGGCCGAGGGTGTGCTGGCGCCGCTGGTGGACGCCCGGCGGGGCGAGCTCTGGGGTGCGGTCTGGCGCCGGACCCTGGTCGGCGGTGTTCCGAGCCTCGAGGAGCTGGCCGCGACCCGGGTGCTGCGCCCGGACGAGATCGCGTCCTTCGTGAAGGAGGCCGTCGGCGATGCCCCCGTCCTGCTTCTCGGCACCGGCGCGATCCGGTACGGGCAGAGCCTCGCCGGCATCGGCGCGATCCTGCCGCCGGACGCTGCCGTGGCCCGACCGTTCTGGACGGCACTCAGGGGCCTCGCCCTGTTCGAGGAGCGCGGCGCGGACGACCCGGCGACGGCCGAGCCGGTCTACCTGCGGGCCCCGGACGCCCGGCTGCCGGCCCCTCGGGGCGCCCGCGACGCCGGGGACGTCGGGCTCGCGGCTGGAGACGTGAAGGGGCGTCCGCCGGCGCCCCGGGGGTGAGCCGTGGATCGCATCCGAGAGGCCGGGAACCTGATCGGGCTGATGGAGCGGGTGGCCTTCTCCCTCGGGATCGAGGTCCGGTACGAGGACCTGGTGCCGGAGGGGGAGCCCGGCTCGACCCGGGGCGGTTTCTGTCGGCACAACGAGCGGGAGCTGATCCTGGTAGACAGCCGCCTCGGACCCGTGGAGCGCGCGGCGGCCCTGGCCGAGGCCCTGCGCGCCTGCGATCTCTCCGAGATCTTCGTCCCCCCCGCCGTGCGGCGGCTGATCGAGGGGGGCGGGAAAGACGAGGAAGCACGATGAAGACGATATCCCTGCCAGGTCTCGGGCTGATCCTCTGTGCGGCTGTCGGCGTCGCCTGCGAGTCTGCCAGCCAGCAGGCGTCGGGCGGCGACGCGGACACCGACACCGACGCCGACGCCGACGCCGACACGGACGCCGACGCGGACGCCGACACCGACGCCGACACGGACACGAGCACCGGCTACGACGGCCCCCCGATCCCGGAGACCTGCGAGCAGGCCGCCGAGATCCTGACCAGCGTGGGTTGCCTGTTCTACCACGTGGATCTGGACAACTACACGACCGCCGATTCCCTGACCTACGCCGTCGTCGTCTCCAACCCCCAGGAGACCGCCACGGCCAGCATCCGCATCGAGGACATGCGCGGGACCGGCGGCACCCTGCGCACGATCCCGGGTACGGAGATCGTCCTCGCCCCGGGACAGCTCCACATCTTCGAGGTCGCCTGCTCGACCGGGGAGTGCGCCGTGCCGAGCTCCACCCACGTCGAGATGACCGGGCTCGCCGACCTTGCCGCCTACCGGCTGGTGGCCGACGTGCCGGTGCTCGCCTACCAGTGGAACACCTACGGGACCGGGCTCGAGACCACGGACGCGTCGCTGCTTCTCCCGGCCACGAGCCTGGACGACGAGTACATCGGCGCGGCCTGGAACTGGGGGCCGGGCACCGGCGATCGGGCGGAGCTGACCGTGGTGGCCATGGAGGACGACACCCACGTCACCTTCACGCCGGCCAGCGCCACGGCAGCCGGCGGCGGGATCCCGGCCATCGCCGCCGGCATCGAATCGGCGCCGCTCACGCTCCAGGCCTTCGACGTGGCCCAGATCGCCGTGGCCACGGCCGACCAGGAGTTGAGCGGGACCCGCATCAGGGCCGACAAGCCCATCGCCGTGTGGGGCGGGCACTCGTGCGCGATGGTCCCCGACGGCAGCTTCTACGCCTGCGACCACGTCGAGGAGCAGCTCCTGCCCCTCGTGGCCTGGGGATTCGAGACGGTCCTCGCCCGCTACGCGCCCCGGGAAGGGGCCAGCGCCGAAACCGACCAGGCCCTGTGGCGCATCATCGCCGGGGCGGACCAGATGACCGTGACCTTCGACCCCCCTGTGGACGGCGTCGGCGCCTCGTACTCCTTCACCGCCGCCGGGCAGATGCTCCAGTTCCTCAGCCCGATCGATCACTACGCCACCGCGGTGCTCGACGACCCGCCGGATCCCGAGTCCCCGGAGGCGCCGCTCTTCGCGTTCCAGATGATGACCGGCCGCTTCTACGTCGGAGGCTCCTCGTACAACTGGGGCGATCCGATGATGCTCCTGTCTCCGCCGGCGGGTCAGTACCTGGACCGCTACGTGTTCAACACCGACAGCAAGTTCGACTTCGACTACGACCGCATCGTCGTCGTCAGGCCGGCGGGCGTCGAGGTCGAGGTGGACTGCCTCGGGCTCCTGCCCGATGACGGATTCGTCCCGGTGGGCGCCACCGACTGGGAGGTCGGGCGCTTCGACCTGGACAACCCGCTGGGCGTGGCGGGTTGCGTGGACGGAGCCCACCGGCTCACGGCGTCCGAGCCGGTCGGGCTCTCGGTGGTGGGCGAGGACTTCGCCAACTCGTACGGCTACCTGGGCGGCGTCGGCGTCCGGGCGATCAACCCGGTGATCGTGGAGTAGCCCTCCGGGAGTCGCACCCGGGTTGACCGGTGGTGGGCAATGGCTTACACACCCCCGCCATGGATCGCTTCTCGGCACACCTGGATCGCGGCTGGGACCTGGCCGTGCGCGGCGAGACCACCGGCGCGCTGGTCGCGGCCCGGCAGGCGCTGGAGCTCGACGGCGAGTCCCCCGAGGCCCACAACCTGATGGGCTACGTCCACGCCCTCGAGGGCGACTACGACGAGGCCCTGGAGTGCTACCGCCGGGCCATTGATCTCGACGAGTGGTACCTCGAGCCGATCCTGAACGCGGCCGAGATCCTGGCACACCCCGATGCCGATCCCGAGGAGGCTATCCGCCTCTGCCACCGCACTTCCGACATGGAGCTGAGCGAGGAGGAGATCGCCGACACCCTGCTGATCGAGGTCGACGCGCTGCTCTCCCTGCGGCGGGACGACGAGGCCCGCGAGCACCTCGAACGCTGCCAGCGCCTCGAGCCCATCCCCGCCCACATCCTGGTGCCCGTCGCCCGCCTCCTGTTCGATCTCGGCGACCTGGAGCAGGCCCGCGCCGCGGTGGACCGGGCCATCGAGCTCGACGGCGACATCGCCGACGCCTGGTACACCCGGGGTGTGATCGAACGCGAGGCCGGCCAGCGTATTGCCGCCGTGCTCGATTTCCTCGAGACCCTCGAGCGGGACACCCTCGCCGCGGACGGGACCCCCGAACCCGATCCGGCATTGCTGGAAAGGACCGTCTCGAATGCCATCGCCGCGCTGCCCGAGGCGGCCCGCGGCGTCCTCGACGGCGCCGAGCTCGTGTTCGCGCATCGGCCGACGCCCAGGCAGGTGCGGAACGAGGTCGACCCCCGGCAGGTGGTACTGGCCGAGGGCGTCGATCCCGCCCGCGGAGCCTTCGAGCGTCTGTACCTCTTCGGCCGCAACCTCGAGCGAGTGGCCCCGCCGGCGCAGTGGGAGGACGAGCTCACCCACCTCATCGCCATCGAGATAGGTTTTGCCCCCGAAGACGGAGCGAACGGTCCCCCGACCGGCGCCTGACCCTCCGGCTGGACCTCTCGGACTACTCCTGCTCGAGGTACACGTAGTCCACGTACATGCCGTGGTCCCGGGTCGATCCGTCCGAGTGCATGCGGAACTGCACGCGGAAAGTCGTCGTGGCGTACGCCGAGACGTCGGCCTGGTAGTGGATCCAGCTCGGGTTGGTCGGCGGATCGCCGATGTCGCCGCACCAGCGGCTGCTCGCGTAGTAGCCCGGGGTCGGCGTGATCGTGGTCCAGCTCGTGCCTCCGTTGGACGAGACCTGCACATCGCCCCAGTCGTAGCCGCAGGCGCTATGGTATTCGAAGTCGAACCACATGTACCAGTTCAGCTTGACCGTGGTGCCGGCGCAGGCCGCGATGTTCATGACCGGCGAGATGGCCTCGTCGTCCTGGCCGTCTTCGTAGGTGTTGTCGAGATCCGTGCCGATCACGCACAGTCCCTCGTAGGGCGAGCCGGGCCCCGGATCGCCGGTCTGCCACTCCGTTTCCAGTGCCCAGCCATCGGCGGAGCACGGCGGCCCCTCGAAGTCGTAGGGGTGATTCGTGATCGCGTCTATCGCCGTCTCACAGGCCGTGATCGGTTCGTCGCCCCGGCAGCAGCGGAAGCCCAGGTTCGGCATGCGGAAGTCCTCCTCGGCCGCCCAGAAGTCGAAGCTGCACGTCATGCCGCTCGCGAGATCGTTGTAGGAACCGCCGCGGATCTCGTAGAGCGTGTCACTGCCCACGGTCCGGTCCGTGCTCGTCCACTCCTCCATGTTGCCCGACATGTCCCAGAGGTCGGTCGTGCCCCACTCGGCGTAGCACGCCGCGGCGAAGCCCGTGCCCACCGGCCGGTCCCAGCCCGAGTTGTAGTCGTGGCCGTTGCACGTCGTCGCCACGTAGGGGGTGCCATAGGGATAGACCGTCGACAACCCGCCGCCCCAGCGGCAGGAGTACTGCCATTGCCTGGCCGAACAGAGATCCCAGCCGTCGATCTCGTATGTCCCGGACGGGTTGAGCTTCCAGCACGCCTCCTCGGCCTCGGTCTTGGTCACCATCGACCACGGGATCCTGGTGGGCTTGGAGCACGCCGCGGTCCCCTTCACGCCGCCCGCGATCCAGTTCGTCCCATCGTAGATCGCCGAGTCCGGCCGCGAAGCCTCCTGGGCGAAGATGTCGAACGACCACGCCGGCGACGAGTTCGAAATCGTGAAGTACTGGTCCACGTTCGCGCCCTCGTCCGTGGTCCCGTCGCAATCGTTGTCGATGGCGTCGCACAGCTCGGCGCTTCCCGTGATCGGCCCTATCTCGTTGCCCGCCTGGCACACCGCCTCGGGATTCGACGTGCTGCAGCACGCGGTCCCGTTCATCGCCGCGTTGCACTTGAGCACGCCCGATGCGTAGCACGCTCCGACGCCGCCATTGTTGCAGGACTGTCCCAGAGTCGGGAACGCCTCGTCCGTCCAGCCGTCGCAGTCGTTGTCCAGCCCGTCACACAGGCTCTCCTGCGCCACCGGCACGCCTCCCGAGAGCTGGATCGATCTATTGTACGGAACGGCGTTGAGCAGGTCGTAGTTGCAGTCCCACGACGAAGTGGCGCCGACGCAGGCGGCCACGTTGGACACCCCGGCGCACTCGCCGAGGTTCTTGCAGGCGCTCGGCGGCAGGGTCAGGTCCTCATCCGTCGATCCGTCGCAGTCGTCGTCGGCGTTGTTGCAGACCTCGGTCCCGCCCACGCCCTCGTCGGTCTCGCCGTCGCAGTCGTTGTCCGCCCCGTCGCAGGTCTCGACCCCGCCGTTCGACTGGGTGCACGGGCCGATGTCGCAGTCGGCCCAGGCATTGTCGCCGTCGTCCCAATAGGTCGCCTGGCACGTGATGATCACGCAGGAGCCGCCCACGCAACCGAACTGGGCGACATTCGGCGGCACGACGCCCTGGGGCCACAGGCTGTCCATGGTGGCGCAGTTGTTGCCGCAGGCCCCGCAGTTGGCGGTGTCGTAGTTCACGTCGAAGACCTCGTCGGTGTCGCCGTCGCAGTTGTTGTCGGCGTTGTCGCAGATCGTCTCGACCGGCATCGGGTTGCCCTGGCCGTCGCATTCCACCTGCCCGGGGTTGGTCCCGCAGTCGTAGGTGCAGTCCCAGCCCGGCGCCCCCAGGCACACCGGGGTCTTGGTTCCCGGGCAGGCCGGGTTGCACACGCCGCCCGGCGCGGTCAGATCCTCGTCTGTCTGGCCGTCGCAGTCGTTGTCCAGTCCGTCGCAACTCTCGGTGGACGGATTGGTGCTGCCCTGGCAGGCCCCGTAGACTGGGCTCCCAGGCAGGGAAAGCGCCGGATCGCAGTACTGGATGCCCACCTGGCAGGTACCCTCGCTGGCGTTACCCGTGCACTGCGGGAACCCCACGCAGCCGCCGCAGACCTGCATCAGCCCTTCGTCGGTCTGGCCGTTGCAGTTGTTGTCCAACCCGTCGCAGATCTCCGCTGTCGGCAGGCTTCCTCCGAGGCACTGCATCACGCCGTTCGTGCACTGCATCGACCCGTCGCCGCAGACGCCGCAGGCCGCCCCTTCGACCGCGTCCTCGTCGGTCTGCGCGTCACAGTCGTTGTCCACACCGTCGCAGACGTCGCAGGTCCCCGACGGCGAACAGGCCGGAGCGACGCTGCTGTCGCAGGCGCCGGAGATCCAGGGTTCGCCCGCACCCCACTGGCCACTCGCACAGGTCTGCGTGCCCTGCTGGCACTGGCCCTCGTTCGGATCCGGCGTACAGCCGGTGTAGACGAGCGGGTCGCAGCCGCCGCAGTAGCGGTTGAGGTACTCGTCCGTGAGGGTATCGCAGTCGTTGTCGATGTTGTCGCACTGCTCCGCCGACGGCGCGGCGCCGTTGCAGACCAGTTGTCCCCCGGTGCAGACCTTCGTTCCTGCGCACGCTCCCGTGCCGCAGATCGCTCCACCCGTATCCTCGTCCGTCGAACCATCACAGTCGTCGTCGACGTTGTTGCAGGTTTCGGCCACCGGACCAACGCCGCCCTGGCAGACGCCACCGCAGGGTCTGATCCCCTGCTGGCAGGCACCCTGGCTCGGATCTGCCGTGCACTGCGGGAAGCCCACGCAGCCGCCGCAGGGCTCCATCACCCACTCGTCGGTCTGGGCGTTGCAGTTGTTGTCCAGTCCGTCGCAGAAATCCGGCTCGCTCGCCGGGTTCACCGCGCCGACGCATGTCACGGCCGTGCCGTCGCACTGCCACGTCCCGGGCTGGCACTCGCCTTCGAACGGATCCGAGCCGAGCGCGCCGCCGCACGAGCCGCTCGGCGAGAAGCTCTCGTCCGTCGAACCGTCGCAGTCGTCGTCCAGGGCGTTGCAGACCTCGGTCTGGGGCTGCTGCGGCGCGACGCAATGGTTAAGGATGTCCACGTCGGCGCAGCACCCCACGGTCTTGCTGGTCCCGGTCGACACGCAGCGGAACCACGCCGTGTCGCAGATCCCCAGCCCCGACAGGCACACGGGATCGTCCAGACCCACGCCCGCGATGTCCGACTCCTCGTCCGTCGCACCGTCGCAATCGTTGTCCAGCCCGTCGCACTCCTCGGCCCCCGCCGGGTCGATGTTGCCCTGGCACGGGCCCCAGATCGGCACCAGCTCGGTGCTCCCGGGCTGGCACCACTGGATGCCCTGCAGGCAGATGCCCTCGCCGGGGTCCCCGGTGCACTGGGGCAGCCCCGTGCAGCCGCCGCAGGCCTGCGAAATGAACTCGTCGGTGTCGCCGTCGCAGTCGTTGTCGATCCCGTCGCAGACCTCGGCGGCCGGGCCGCCGCCGTCGCACTGGAGCGTGCCGTCGATGCAGTCGTAGCTCCCGGCGCACGCGCCGACCCCGCAAGGGCCGCCCTCGCCCGCGGTGCTGTCGTCTATCGTGCCGTCGCAGTCGTCGTCGAGGCCGTTGCAGATCTCCGCCCCTGGCGGCACCTCGTCGATGCAGTCCACTGTCCCGCAGTAGCGGAACCCCTGGCGGCAGGCGCCCTCGGCGGGGTCGGCGGTGCACTGCGGGAAGCCCACGCAGCCGCCGCAGGCCTCGATGATCCACTCGTCCGTCGTGCCGTCGCAGTCGTTGTCCAATCCGTCGCAGAGATTCGGCTCGCTCGCCGGATTCACCGAGCCGACGCAGGTCACCGCCGTGCCGTTGCACTGCCAGGCCCCCGGCTGGCACTCGCCCTCGTTCGGATCCGGGCCCGTCGCCCCGCCGCACGAGCCGGTCGGCGTGAACGTCTCGTCCGTCGAACCGTCGCAATCGTCGTCCAGGGCGTTGCAGACCTCGGTCTTGGGCTGTTGCGGCGCCACGCAATGGCCAAGGACGTCCACGTCGGCGCAGCACCCCACGGTCTTGCTGGTCCCGGTCGAGACGCAGCGGAACCACGCCGTGTCGCAGATCCCGATCCCCGCCAGGCACACGGGATCGTCCAGACCCACTCCCGCGATGTCCGACTCCTCGTCCGTCGCACCGTCGCAGTCGTTGTCCAGCCCGTCGCACTCCTCGGCCCCCGCCGGGTCGATGCTTCCCTGACACGGGCCCCAGACCGGCACCAGCTCGGTGCTCCCGGGCTGGCACCACTGGATGCCCTGCAGGCAGATGCCCTCGCCGGGGTCCCCGGTGCACTGGGGCAGCCCCGTGCAGCCGCCGCAGGCCTTCGAGATGAACTCGTCGGTGTCGCCGTCGCAGTCGTTGTCGAGCCCGTCGCAGACTTCGACCGTCGGGGCGCCGCCGTCGCACTGGAGCGTGCCGTCGATGCAGTCGTAGCTGCCCGCACACGCGCCGACCCCGCAGGGGCCGCCCTCGCCCGCGGTGCTGTCGTCCGTCGTGCCGTCGCAGTCGTCGTCGACGCCGTTGCAGATCTCCGCCCCCGGCGGCACCTCGTCGATGCAATCCACGGTCCCGCAGTAGCGGAACCCCTGGCGGCAGGCGCCCTCCCCGGGATCGGCGGTGCACTGCGGGAAGCCGACGCAGCCGCCGCAGGCCTCGGTGACCCACTCGTCCGTCGCGCCGTCGCAATCGTTGTCGATCCCGTCGCAGACCGCGGCCTCGAGCACCGGACCCTGGGCGCCGCTGCAGATCACCGTCCCGGCGTCGCAGATGCGCGTCCCGTGGTTGCAGGCGCCCTCGTCGGGGTCCGGCCCGGGCGCGCCGCCGCAATTCGTCCCGCTCAGCGTGAATGTCTCGTCCGTCGCACCGTCGCAGTCGTTGTCGAGCGTGTCGCACTCCTCGATGCCGGGCCCGTGAGGCGCGATGCAGTATCCGAGGAGATCGACGTCCGCACAGCAGCCCACGGTCTTGCCGAATGTGCCGGACTTGACGCAGCGGTAGATGGCATAATCGCAGATGCCGTCACCGGTCATGCAGACGGTGCCGTCGTCCTCCCCGACGGCGGGAATGTCGATTTCCTCGTCGGTGTTCCCGTCGCAGTCGTTGTCCAGCCCGTCGCAGTCCTCGACCGCGGCCGGATCGATGTTGCCCTGGCAGGGGAACCAAGCCGGGTTCCCCGGTTCGGCGTTGTCCGGGTCGCAGAAGCGGATGCCCTGCTGGCAGACGCCCTCGTCGGGATCGACGCAGGCCGGATGGACCAGTGGATCACAACCACCGCAGGCCTCGGTGACATTCTCGTCCGTCAGGCTGTCGCAGTCGTTGTCGAGCCCATCGCAGATTTCCGTCGACGGCTCGGGAGCGTCGCAGGTCATCGTGCCGCCCACGCAGTTCCAGGTTCCGTCACAGGGGCTGGCGCAGGGTGATCCTGAACCCACGGTCTCGTCGTCCGTGACGCCGTCGCAGTCATTGTCGCGGCCATCGCAGATCTCGGCAGATCCCTCGCCACCCTCCTGACAGGCCAGCCACGCCGGGTTGCCCGGGGACGCGTTGGCCGAATCGCAAAGCTGGAAGCTGGTCCAGCACTCGCCCTGGTTCGCCCCCTCGGGGCAGACCCCGCCGGGGTAGATGAACGGGTCGCAGCCCAGCGGATCCGCGCCGCCGCAGGCCTGGAACAGGGACTCGTC
>CAYZAI010000125.1:0-12339 GCA_964476305.1 uncultured Myxococcales bacterium | reverse complement strand
ACGTTCCCGCTCCCGGGGACCTCACGGACGATGGACGTGTAGCTGCGCAGGAAGCGGACTCCGGGCAGCCGCTCGGCCCGCTGGAAGTAGCGCTCGAAGTCCTTGCCGTGGGCGCGGATATCGTTGTGGAAGACCACGCACTCGGCACCGGGGTCGTGATCCTTTGTCAGGATCACCTGCTTCTGGGTGTAGGTGCAGCACACGCCCGAGCAGTAGCTGTTCTCGCCGGGGGTGACGCGCCGCGATCCCACGCACTGGATCCAGGCGACGCGCCGGGGGTGCTCGCCGTCCGAGGCGCGGCGGATCTCTCCGCCGTAGGGACCGGTGGCGGACAGCAGCCGCTCGAAGTCCATGCTCGTGACGACGTTCGGCATCCGGCCGTAGCCGTACTCGGTCACGGCGCTGGGATCGAAGGGCTCGATGCCCGAGGCCAGCACGATGGCCCCGACGCCGATCTCGATCCGCTCACTGACCTGCGTGAAGTCGATGGCGCCGACCTTGCAGACCGACTCGCAGATGCCGCACTTCTTCTCCTTCAGGTACAGGCAGCTCTCGTCGATGTAGGAGACGAGCGGGATCGCCTGAGAGAAGTAGACGTGGACGGCCTTGTTCTTCGAGATCTCCTGGTTGTACCGATCCGGGTACTCCACCGGGCAGTACTTGACGCACGTCGAGCAGCCCGTGCACAGGTCCTCGTCGATGTAGCGGGGCTTCCTGACCAGGGTGACGCTGAAGTCGCCGGCGCAGCCGTCCACCCGGTCCACCTCGGTGAACGTCATGACCTCGATATTGGGATGCCGGCCGACCTCGACCAGTTTCGGCGAAAGAATTCACATCGAACAGTCGTTGGTCGGGAACGTCTTGTCGAGCTGGGCCATGTGCCCGCCGATGCTCGGTCCTTTCTCCACGAGAGCGACCTTGAAACCGGAGGTGGCGAGATCCAGGGCGGCCTGGATGCCGCTGATGCCCCCGCCGACCACCATCACGTCTGAGAAACTGCGGTTTTCCACTTGTCTGCCCTTTCCGAACGCCTGGCGATCAACGGACCGCTTCGGCGACGATCTCGGTGATGTCCTTGATCTCGATCTCGTCCTCGTACCCGAGGCCCAGCCGGCTGTCCTCGAACATGGTGATGCAGTACGGGCAGGCCGTGGCCAGCACCGTGGCGCCGGCGGCCCGGGCCTGCTCGAGCCGGATGTCCGAGAAGCGCTCACCCTTGGGCGTGTCCATCCACACCCGGCCTCCGCCGCCGCCGCAGCAGAGGCTCCGCTCACGGGTGTCCTCCATCTCGACGAACTCCAGTCCCGGGACGCTCCGAAGGACCCGGCGAGGCTCGTCATAGATGCCGTTGTGCCGCCCGAGGTAGCAGGGGTCGTGCCAGGTCACCCGCTTCGCGTACTCCCCCGCGACGGCGAGCCGTCCCGAGCGGACCAGCTCGTCCAGGAGCTGCGTGACGTGGACGACCTCGAACCGCACCATGAACTCGGGGTACTCGTTCACGAACGTCTCGTAGCAGTGGGGCGAGGAGACCACGATCTTCTTCACCCCGGCGTCGACGAAGGCCTTGATGTTCCGCCTGGCGAGGCCCTTGTACACGTCCTCGGCGCCGGTCTTGCGGACGCTCTCGCCGCAGCAGCTCTCCTTGGTGCCGAGGATGCCGAAGTCGACCCCGACCCTGTTCAGGATCTCGACCGTGGCCCGGGCGACCTTCTTCATCCGCGGGTCGTAGGCCAGGTAGCAGCAGCCGAAGAGGAGGTACTCGGTGCCCTCGGCGAACGGCTTCACGGGCAGGCCCTCGGCCCAGTCCGCGCGCCTGTCCCGCTCGCCGTTCAAGGGGTTGCCCTCGGTGGTCAGGCTCCCGCGCACGGCCGCGGCGGACCTCGCCGGCCCGGCGAACACGTCGTAGTTCGACGCCAGCCGCCGCAGGGCCACGCCGAGCTCGATCTGCTCGACGCCCCGCGGGCAGTGCTGCACGCAGGCGCCGCAGGTGGTGCAGCGCCAGATGTCCTCGCTCTCGATCTCGCTCAACCCGAAGGTGGCCTCTCGGATCAACCGGCGGATGCTGAAGCCCGTGACCCGGTTCCAGGGGCAGACGACGTCGCACTTGCCGCACTGGAAGCACAGCTTGTGGGCCTCGGCGCCCGACTGCCTGAGCTCATCGATGACCTCCTGGAACGGGGCGACTGTTTCCTGTTCCTTCATCGTCGTCCGCCCCGCCCTAGCCCTTCTTCGCCATCCGGGCCACCAGGTCGTTCACCCGCTGCAGCCCGTGACGGTTCACCAGCGACTCCAGCCCGATCTCCAGTTCGCCTGGGCCCTCCTCCTCGTCGACCTCCTCCTCCCGCTCCTCGTAGATCAGGGCGTCGGCCAGGCACCAGCTGACGCACATCGGCTTGGGCTCGCCCTCGCACATGTCGCACTTCAGCGGCAGGCCCGAGTCGGGCTCCTTGAAGATGTCCCGCGACGGGCAGGAGGCCCGGCAGAAGGCGCACTCGTCGTACTCCTTGCCGTCGATGATGTACCTGTCTCGGCCCGCGCACTCGGCCGCGACGTAGTCCCCCGCGAACACCGGGACGTAGATGTCCCGCAGGGGGTCGTGGATCACGCGGACCCGGGACCGTGACGTGTTGTTGCTGCTGTAGCGCGGCGTGGCGTGGAAGGCCGAGCAGATCACTTCGCAGGCCCGGCAGCCGTTGCACTTGTCCACCTCCACACGGATGGTCTTCACGATCTTCTTCTTCATCACGGGCTCCACGGCGTGCAACCTCTGCTTCGTTTCCGCGCTCATCTCGCACCGCCCTCGACGGCGGGTGCGCCGTCCTCCGGCTTCAGGATGCCCCTCGCGAGGAACTCGTCGGCGACGTAGCCCAGGGACAGCTCGCGCAGGGATCGCTCGGTGGGGATCCCCTCGCGGTTCCACCCCTTGTACCGATAGTACGAGTCTAGGAGGTTCTCCTCGAGATCGGGGAAGCGCTTCTTCCAGTGATCCGCGGGGGGCTTCTCGTCGGCCCGCCGCATGCCCCGGCTGACGTTGATGGCGCGCACCAGGTTGCGGTTCCTGCTGGCGATCCGCGTCAGCCCGTCCTTGTCCATCTCGATGCCCGCCCCGGCGGTGATGAACAGCGGCAGGTTGTGGATGTGGTAGGGGGGCTTGAGCGGGAACGACGACAACCCGGCGCACAGCCCGAGGGAGTCGTCGATGTAGTGCATCTGCTCCTGCCAGTTGACGATCTCGCAGGTCGCCTCCGGCGGCGGGTAGTTCGGGATCGACTTCTCGCCCCGCTGCTCCCACTCGACGAAGTACTCCTTGAGCCGCTCGTCTGGCACGTGGGGCCAGTCGCGGACGAACTCCTCCCGTTCCTCCCTGGTCGCGAAGGGCGCCTGGGGGAAGTTGCCCTCGATCTGCGTGATGTTCATCTTCTCGCCCGTGGAGTACATCAGGAAGTAGATCGGGTTGAGCATCCCCAGCTTGAGGGGCAGCTGCTCGTGCTTCTTGATGTTGTTGTGGGCGTACTCCATGGCGCCCTTGCCGATGCGCTCGGCGGCCCAGTGGGTGCCGTCGGCCAGCACGTCGCCGATGCCCTCGCGGCGCACGATCCGGTCGAGCAGCCAGAAGAACCGGCCCTCGTTGTCCTCCGGCATGCCCTCGAAGTCCGCCTCGGTCAGGATCCCGGCCTCGAGCAGCTCGAGGCCGAAGGCCATCACCTGCGGGGCGGAGAAGCCATCGACCCCATACTCCGTGGCGTTGCGGGCGATGGTGAGCCCGAACTCCAGATCGGACATGGCGGCCATGGTGTAGGTCAGCTTCGAGAAGCACTTCATCATGTAGGTGGGGATGCCGGGGACGTTGATCGTCGCCCCGCACTTCATCGGGCAGTTGTAGCAGCTGATCAGCCGCGTCCGCATGCTCTCGAGGGTGTGCTCCCAGGCCTTGGCCACCTCCTCGTTCCAGAAACCCTTGCGCCTCAGGCGCGAGTTGCCCCACATGAAGTTCTCGGTGTGCCACTTCTCGTCGTGGACCGCCATCTCGGCCGGCGAGCCGAGGCCGGCCAGGATCGGCATCACCCCCGGGATCGGCTTGTCCCGGCGCACCTTGATGTACTCGAGGACGCCGTTGCACAGCTCGATGAACCGCTCCGGCTGCGCGATGTGCAGATCCCTGGTGCCGCGGACGGCGATGGCCTTGACCCGCTTGTCGCCCATCACGGCGCCGATACCGCCCCGGCTGGCGCTGGACCGGCCCTGCTCGATGGACGCGAAGAAGACCCGGTTCTCTCCCGCCAGGCCGATGGCGGCCACCTGTGCCCGGGGCTCCTTGAGCTCCTTCCTGAGGATCTCGGCGGTCTCGATGGCGCCCTTGCCGGCGAGATGGGTGGCGTCCCGGATTTCGACCTTGTCGTTGTGGATCCAGACGTAGACGAGGTCCGGGGCCTTGCCGCGGAGGATCAGCTTGTCGTAGCCCGCGTACTTGAGCTCCGGCGCGAAGAAGCCGCCCATCATCGAGTACGCGAGCAGCTGCGTCAGCGGCGAGATTGTCGTGACGATGGTCCGGTTCGCTCCCGTCGCTGGCGTGCCCACCAGGAGCCCGGCGCTGAAGATCAGGAGGTTGTCGGGAGAGAAGGCGTCGGCATCGTGCGGGACCCGGTCCCAGATATCCTTGGCGTTGGACCCCAGCCCGCCCAGGTGGAGCTCGGTCAGCCTGGGGTCGGTCGCCACTCGTTCGACGTTCCCCCTGGAAAGGTCGACTTCCAGATTGAATCCCGTTTCTGCGAACCTCATGTTTTCACCTTCTCAAGTCCAGCCCTGATCGGTCTTTTCCTCTGCTCACGCCCTGACCAGACAATGAATGACCGGAATTCTCTTTTGGTCAATCATCTCACAGTCGGCGGGGACCGGCAAGGCAATTCGCGGGCGGCGCCGGCCCGTTTTGCCGTCGCCGGGAGGTCTTTCCATCCCTGCGGGAACGTACTACAGGTTGCCGATGCAGCACATCACCGCCGAGGAGTTCGCAGGCCGGGTCGCGCGGTGCGCCGATGCCCTGCAGCGGGAATCCCTGGACGGCCTGCTGGTGCTGCCGGGCTCCTGTTTCGCCTGGCTCACGGGCCTGCGTTTCTCTCGGGAGCGCCACCGACTGCTGGCAGCCCTCGTCGGTCGCGACGGCAGGCTGTGGGTCATGGGGCCGAGCTTCGAAGAGGACAAGCTCGCCGGCGGACCGGTCGCCGCGGAAGTCCTCACCTGGAGCGACGAGGAGGACCAGTATGCCCGGGTGGTGGCCACGGCCCGCGCGGCCTTCGGTCCGAACGCGCGCATCGGCCTGGAGCCCACGACCGCCCTGTACCACTCCGCGGCTCTCACCGGTGCCGCGACCGGTGTCGCGTTCGCGCCCTGCGCCGTCGTCGATCGGTTGCGGGCGATCAAGAGCCCGGCCGAGATCGCCTGCCTGCGGGAGGCCGCGGCCCTGACCCGGGCCCGGATGGAGCGGGTGCCGGCGCTGCTCGAGGCCGGCATGACCGAGCGGGACCTGGCGCGGGCATTCGGCCCGGGGGCGATGGTCCAGTTCGGCGCCACCACGTCGCGGCCCAACGAGGTCGCCGGGGATCGCGAGTTGCGGGAGGACGACCCGATCGTCATCGACGCCGGCGACCGGGTCGAGGGCTACCGCTCCGACCTGACGCGCACCTTCTGCTTCGGCGAGCCTTCGGCCCGGCTGCGCGAGGTCCACCGAGTGGTCCGCGAGGCGGAGGACGCGGCCATCGGGGCGGCCCGGCCCGGGGGCCGGGCCGAGGACGTGGACCTGGCGGCACGGCGCGTGATCGAATCCGCCGGCTTCGGCGCGTTCTTCACCCACCGAGGCGGACACGGCCTGGGCCTCGACTTCCACGAGCAGCCGATCTGCGTTCGCGGGAACGCCGCGCCGCTGGAGCCGGGCATGGCGCTCACCGCCGAGCCGGGCGTCTACCTGCCAGGCGAGCTAGGCGTCCGCATCGAGGACGACATCCTCGTCACCGAGCGCGGCCCGGAGCTGCTCTCCGAGCGCGGCCCGTTCCTCATCGACTGATCCATTCCTCGCGCTTGACCGCCCACTGGGGCGTCGGTAATGTGTCGAACGGTCGCCTGGATCGCGGGGGACGGGAACCGGCTCGAACGGGAGTGAACGACATGCCAAGCACGAGATCACCGCTGGCGCGAGGCCTCTGGGAACTGCTGCTCGTCCTTGCGGGGCTGGCGTGCATCGCCGCCGGTTCGGCGCTCCCCGAGCTCGGCTGGATCGCCTGGCTGGCCGTCGTGCCGCTCGCTGCCCTCCTGGCCCTGCGCTTCTCTCACCAGGCCCGCGTCGACGCGCTCTCCCGCTTCATCACGGCGACCCGGGAAGAGTTCGAGCGGGATCCCGATCGGGCCGGGACACTCGCGAGGCCGCAGTTCCCGGGCTCGTTGGCGGAGCTCGGCGGTGCGTTCGACGGCCTGCTGGAGGCCATGCGGCGCGAGGCCCATGCGACGAAGGCGCTCGGCGAGGACCTGGGCGGCCTGGTGGCCTCGGCCCAGGAGGCCATCGCCGACCTCGAGCAGGGGTTCGGCGAGGAGCGCGACCAGGTCACCCGCGCCGGCGACGCCATCCAGGAACTGTCCGGCGCCCTCAAGGACATCGCTGTCCACGTCGAGACCCTGGCCACGGCGGCCGAGGAGAGCTCGTCGTCGATCCTCGAGATGACCACGACCAACGAAGAGGTCGCCGAGAACATGGCGCTGATGGGCAACTCCGTGCGCGAGACGGTCAGCTCCATCGGCGAGATGGCCTACTCGGTCAAGGAGGTGGCCAAGAACATCGACGCGCTGTCCACCACCGCGGAGGAGACCTCCTCGGCCATGCGCGAGATGGACGTGTCCATCGACGAGGTGCAGTCCAGCGCCAACGAGACAACGCAGCTGTCCGAGCACGTGGCCCGGGATGCGGAGCGCGCCGCGGATGCGGTGGTCAAGACCTTGAACGTCATCCAGCAGATCAAGCACTCGTCGCAAGAGGCGGTGGACGTCATCTCGAACCTCGGCCAGAAGATCGAGGCCATCGGACAGATCCTGAGCGTCATCGACGACGTCGCCGAGCAGACCAACCTGCTGGCGCTGAACGCGGCGATCATCGCGGCCCAGGCCGGGGAGCACGGCAAGGGCTTCGCCGTCGTCGCCGACGAGATCAAGGACCTGGCCGAGCGCTCCGGCGTCTCCACCAAGGAGATCGCCGAGCTGATCAAGGGCATCCAGTCCGAGTCGCGAAACGCCATCGCCGCGGTGGAGCGGGGCAACATGAACGTGGACCAGGGGGTCAAGGTCTCGGTGGACGCCGAGCAGGCCCTGCGGCAGATCCTCGACAGCTCGCGCAAGTCCACGGCGATGATGCACACCATCGCCCGGGCGACGGTGGAGCAGGCCCGCGGCTCGAAGCAGGTGACCGACGCGTTCAGCCGGATCGCCGAGACCGTGCAGCAGATAGCGACGGCCACGGCCCAGCAGGCCCGCGGGTCCGAGCTCATCATCAAGGGCGCCGAGAAGATGCGGTCGATCACGCAGCACGTGGAGCGCTCGACCCAGGAACAGGCCAAGGGCGGTCGGCAGATCACGACCGCGATCGAGTCGATCTCCAAGATGGTCAACCAGCTGAACCTCGCCCACCGGCAGCAGCAGCTCGGCAACGAGCGGATCCTCGAGCTGTCTGGCCGGGTCCAGCGCATCTCCCGGGAGCAGCAGCAGAACCTGGAACGGGTCAAGGCGACGTTCGAGGCCGTCGAAAGGGCCGTCGGCAGGTGAGCCGGCGCCCCGGCCCACGGTGGCCGGGCTAGCCCCGGGGACGGGCGAGGGCAAGCGACGTGTTCGGAATTGGATGGACCGAGGCCGTCTTCATCGCGATCATCGTGCTTCTGTTCGTCGGGCCGAAGCACCTGCCCGGCATGATGCGCAAGGTCGGCAAGCTCGTCGGTGATCTCAAGAGCGCCAGCCGCGAGCTGCAGAACCAGCTCGATCTCGAAACGCGCGACATCCGGGCATCCGGCGGCATCGTCAGCGATTTGAAGCGCGAGACCCTCGACCTCGTGAAGTCCCCCTACGAGGAGGCGCGCCGGATGGACGAGAAGATCAGGCGCGATCTGCGGGAGGCCGCCGGTGACGATGCCCCCGCGCAACCCGAGGCCACCGGTGACGCCGGGAGCAGCGCGGCGCCGGACACGGGGGACGACCCGTGAGCGGTGACGAAGGCAAGATGAGCTTCCTCGAGCACCTCGAGGAGCTGCGGGCGAGGCTGATCCGCTGCGCCCTGGCCGTGGTGGGGGGGACCATCGCCTGCTGGTTCTTCAGGGAGGACATCCTGGCCTTTCTCGAGGCCCCGCTTTTCGAAGCCTGGAGCCAGGTCGACGGGCTGCCCCCGCCCCAGCCGCTCAACTTCGCCGGGATGCTAGACCCCTTCGTCGCCTACCTCAAGCTCTCCGCCGTGGCTGGGGTCTTCGTGGCGAGCCCGGTGATCCTTTACAACCTCTGGTGTTTCGTCTCACCCGGCCTCTACCAGCGGGAGCGCAAGGTGGCCCTGCCGTTCGTCCTGGTGTCCACGCTGCTTTTCGTCGGAGGGTCCATCGCGGCCTACATGATCGTCTTCCCCATCGGCTTCCGGTTCTTCCTCGATTTCGCGGCGGGCAGCGAGACGGACTCGGTCTCCGTCTCCGCCGTCGCCAAGGTCGCCAGTCCGCCCGAATCCTCGGAGACCCCCGCCCTTCCCGAGCCTCCGGCCCCGCACCGGAATGGCGCCGGACAGCCGGCCGCCTTTCGCGATGCGGGGACCACCCCCGCCCCGGACGCCGGGGCGGTCGCCGCGCCGGATGCCGGGCCGGAACCGGAACAGGACGCCGGAACCGGGACCCCGGATGCCGGACCGCCGGCATCCGCGACGACAGCGATGGCCGATGGGCCGTCACTTCGAGCGGTCGAGGGTGAAGGAGCGCCCGACGCGGGTCCAGCGACGGATTCCCCCCCACCAGAGGCCACATCCGAAGGCGATCCTGAACAGTCGTGGTACGACTGGATTCTCTTTCGGATTGTCCGCAGCAACTGCCGCGAGCTCACGGCGACCGCGGACGGTCGCGGAAGCATGGTCCTGCGCTTCTCGTGGCGCGTACGCGAGTGCGGCCAACCTCCCGACCTGTCGTGGGTGAAACGGGACGGGGTCAAGCTGCCGGATGCCGGCTGGAGCGAACCGGTCGCCCAGGGCGGCGAGAAGATTTTCCGCGAGTTGGTGGACCGTGCCCCGACCGCGGGGGCGGTCTCCTACGAGGTCGGCTTTGCCGCGCCCGGGAGCAGGACGAAGCTGGCCCCGGTGCTGATGGTCAAGGACTATCTTTCATTCGCCATACGACTGATACTCGCTTTCGGCCTGATCTTCGAGCTCCCCGTGCTGATATCGTTCCTGGCCATCGCCGGAATCGTCAACTACGTCCAACTCCTCCACTTCAGTCGGTGGTTCATCATGATCGCGGTCGTGCTCGCGGCGATCCTCACGCCCCCGGACGTCGTGACCCAGATCCTGCTGGCCGTGCCGCTGGTCGTCCTGTACTTCGTCTCGGTGCTGGTCGCCTACATCTTCGGCCCCAAGCCGGACGAGCCCTGATCACGACACGCGTTCACAACCACCCGGTTTTATTTGACAATACAGGCGGCGCACCCTCTTGCCGTAGCCCGTGCGCTTGCACTTCCCGGCGTTGTAGGCGGATAGCCACAGGTCGATGTCGTCGCTGCCGCAGGTTTCTCGCCAGTACTGGAGATGACCCACTCCCACCCGGATGTTGGCCCTGACATCGGTGAGATCGTCTTTGGTGATGGATCGAGTCAGGGTCCCGCGGGGGAGTATCTGCATCAACCCGACCTCTCCGCGCTTGCCCCGGACCTGGGAACGGAAGCTGCTCTCCCGGAAGATGATGGCGACAACCAGGAAAGGGTCGATCTCGGGTTGGACCGCCTGGCTCTCCTCGGTGATGATACGAGCGTATTCTTCCGCCTGGGATTGAGACTCGGCGGTCTTCCAGAGAGGAAGCAGGGAGAGGATGGCCGCGGTCACGGTGGCGGTCAGCGAATCCATCCGATCCTCCTCGTTCGGCGTGCCCTGGGCCGTCCTGCTCGAGATGGTATGGTGGGAAGGCGCATTACGTCAAGTTATGTTTCTTATTCCGATTCTTTTGGCGCGGACTTGGTCCATCGAACCCAGTCGTGTATATCTTGACCCCGATGAGGACATCGCTGCAGGTCCGGCTCGGGGCAGTGCTCGTCATGGCTCTTCTCGCGCTCCCGACGTCGCGCAGCAACGCTCGGCCGGAAACCCATCCGGCGCCTGTACCCCTGGACCTGTCACCTTACGGAGAAGAGGACGCCCTGCCCTGCTCGGTCTCGGTCCGGCCCGCGGAGCTGGTGGTCCGGCAGGGCCCGAGCGACAGCACCCGGCGCCGCGGCGTGGCCATCAGGAACAGCCGGTTGCCCGTGCTCGAGTCCTCGGAAGGCCCGGGGTGCGCCTCGTCGTGGTACCGGGTTTCCGAGCAGGCCTGGGTCTGCGGCGACCAGGTGACCCCCTCGGACGAGGAGCCGGCCGCCCCGCACCTTCCGTCGATGAAGCCGGGAGACCTCACGCCGTGGCCCTACGCGTTCGTCCGCAGCGAAGCCATCGAGTACCGGCCCGGTGCCGGCGGGCTCCACGAGATCCGCGAGCTGTCGCCGGGATTCGGGTTCGGGGTGGGCGGCTGGACCCGCGTCGAAGGCCGCCGCTTCCTGCGCACCGTGGCCGGGCACCTCGTCCCGGCCGACGCGGCCGGCGTGACCGGGCGGGTGAGCCGGCACGAAGGAGTCGCCATCGAGGACGGCGGGCCCTGGCCCGTGGGCTGGGTCAACAGCCTCAAGGCCAGCGCCTGGCGGGAACCCTCCCGCCGCAAGGAGCACCGGCTCGCCCCGGCGCGGCGATACGACCTCTTCGAGGTGCTGGAGGTCAGGGGTCAGGGACGGAAGCGCTTCTACCGCTTCGACGAGGGCGCCTGGCTCTGGTCCCGCGATGTCCGGGTCGCCCGGCCGGCGACGCGACCGGAATCGGTGGAAGAGGAAGAACGTTGGATAGACGTGGACCTGGCCGAGCAGATCCTGACCGCCTACGAGGGCGACGCTCCGGTCTATGCGACCCTGGTCTCCACGGGCCGGGGTGGCGCATCCCGGACCGTGAAGGGGGAATTCCGGATTTGGGCCAAGATCGCGGCCATCGCCATGGACAACACGGACGAGGAGCTCGAGGAGGAGGCGCCCGGCGAGCCCTCTGCGGATGCCGGGGTCGAGGAGGAGAGGCACCTCTATTCCCTGCACGACGTGCCCTGGACCCAGTTCTTCCACGAATCCTATGCCCTGCACGGCGTCTACTGGCACGACAGGTTCGGCAATCGGCGGAGCCATGGCTGTGTCAACCTGGCTCCCCGGGATGCCAGGTGGCTCTACGACTGGACCCGGCCGGCGGTGCCGGACGGGTGGTGGGCGATCCACTCGGTCCCCGAGGACCGGCCCACCGTGGTGCGTATCCGATGACCCGGAAACAGCGCCACCCATGTGGCAGTTCTCTGCGGCTGCTCGTCTTTTTGTCGCTTTTCGCGACGGCCGGTACAATTTCGTGTAACGACTCGTCTGCGGGCTCCTCGGCCCCTCGGGACACGGCCTCCACCGCAACACCGGAGGCCGTCGCGCAGGACCTGGTGGTGGCCGAGGTCGGTGGCGTGCCAATCCTCGGAGACGAGGTCCTTGTGCTCGTGACTGCCCTGGACGGCGGGATCGGTCCGGAAGAAGCCCTGCGGGCGCTCGTGGACAACGAGCTTCTCGCCCAGGAAGCCGCCACCCGGGGGTGGGACGACGATCCGGCCGTGACCGAGGCCAGGGCCCGACACCTGGCGCGACTCCTGCTGGAGCGCGAGATCGGCGGCCTGACCCCCGACGACGTCCCCGTCGAGAGCCTTCGGGAAGCCTACGACCGCCAGAAGATGCGCTTCGACCGCGGTCCGACCCGGAGGGTCGTCCACGCCCTGGCCCGACCGTCGAAGAACGACCCGGCCGCGGCCCGGGTCATGGCCGAACGCGTGGCGGAAGCCGTGGCCGTGGTCTCGGACGAGGCGGGGTTCAGGAAGGCCCTCGCTCCTCTCGTGAAGGAGCACGGGACGAGCCGCCTCGTGGTGGAGACTCTGCCCCCATTTGCCGTGGACGATACCCGCTTCGCCGCGCCTTTCGTCGCGGCCGCCTTCTCCATCGCCGCTCCCGGAAGGGTCGGCGAGCCGGTGGAGACGCGCTTCG
>CAYZAI010000124.1:0-12400 GCA_964476305.1 uncultured Myxococcales bacterium | reverse complement strand
CCGAATCGCGCTCGCCAGCCTGTGCGCGGCGGTCGAGGCGTTCGATCCCCGCGACATCGATCCCTGGCAGCCGATGATCGGCGAGTATCTCGGCTTCGTGGAGATGCTCGACGACCTGCCGACCATGAACGGAGATGCGCCAGATACGCTCCTCTTCGACAGGAACGCCACCCTCCACGCATGGAACGAGTGTCTCAGGGCGCTGGAGGCAGCAGAAAGAAAACCGCTGACCTGCGACTTACCTGATATCTGCTATCCGACGGATCACTGGGGCTGGTGGCTGTACAACCCGGTGGGCAAAAAACTACTGAACGCCGCAGGATGCGATTTCCTGGTGGCCGTTGTGCCCCAAGTGTCGAAAGGTGAGGCGGGGCGCCGGGAGCTGGCCGCGACGCGGGACGACGTGCTCGGGCGCTGCGAGGAGCTCGGACTGCTGGAGCCGGTCTCGAACGAAGCTGAGAGCCTTCTCTCCAAATATTACTAAATAGCCGTACTTTACCGTATAGGCAAACTGTGCTATTTAGTAAAGGCATGGGTGCTCGCTCCGAAGAAAAGCGGCTGGTTTCGAGGGTGCCAGCCACGCTCGCTGCGCTTCTCGCCGTCCCCGAGGGGAAGGTGCAGGCTCTTGCGCCGGACTCGAACGGCGCCGCCCTGGTGGTGACGGCCGCGGGGCAGACCTTCGCCGTGGAGGTCGTTGACGCTTCCGCTGCCGGGCCGGTGGCCGCACACGCCAAGCGTGCTGCCGACGCGGCCAAGGCAATCCGCAAGCGAGCGATACCGGTGGTGGCCGTTCCCTTCATGGGCGACTCGGGCAAGCAGGCCTGCGAGCGAGCCGGAGTGTCGTGGTTCGACTTCAGCGGGAACGCGCACATCATCGCGCCGGGGATCCGGGTGATCGTCGATGGTCGCCCCAACCAGTTCCGTGCCCGCGGTCGCCCGGCGAGCGCCTTCGCACCGAAGAGTTCCCGCGTCGCCCGGTACCTCCTGATGCACCCGGACGAGACTGTCATCCAGCGGGATATCGCCCGCGCGACCGGCGTGAGCGAGGGCTTCGTCAGCCGGATCGTCGCTCGGCTGGAGGAAGAGCACTATGTCGGTCGGGACGAAGGCGGCGCGCTGCGTGTGAAGGACCCGCGCCTCTTGCTCGAGGCCTGGCGGGAGCAGTACCGCTTCTCGAAACACACCATCATCCAGGGGCACGTGGCTGCTCGCTCGGGAGACGCGCTCGCGCGCCAGGTTGGCGACACGCTGGAAGCTCGGTCGGTCGAGCACGCGGCCACCGGGCTCGCCGCCGCGTGGCAGCTCACCCGCTTCGCGACGTTCCGGATCGCGACCTTCTACCTCGACGCCGATCCGGATACCGCGCTCAAGGACGATCTCGGATTTCGCGAGGACGTGCGAGGCGCGAACCTCTGGCTCGTGGTGCCGAACGATGCTGGCGTCTTCCAGGGCGCACAGGAGCGGAACGGGCTGCGCTGCGTGCATCCCGTCCAGGTGTACCTCGATCTGAAAGAGCACCCCGAGCGGGCCTCGGAAGCGGCCGAGCGCCTTCGCGCCGAGTTCCTGAGCTGGTAGAAGGACCCATGGCCGACAAGCCCAAGCATGCCTCCGAGTACAAGAGCGAGCAGGTCGATCTCGTGCGGGCGACCTGCCTCTACGTCGCGACAAGGCTCGGCGACATGATGGAGGACCTCGTCATCGTCGGCGGCCTCGTGCCGTCGCTCATCGTAGATCAGTCCGCGCTACCGGAGGACGTCGACGCGCACGTGGGCACGATGGACCTCGACGTGGGCCTCCAGCTCGCGCTGCTCGACGAGGGGCGCTACCGCAAGCTCACCGGACGACTGCGCGGTGCCGGCTTCACGATGGACAGGAACGACGAAGGCAACCCGACCCGTCAGCGGTGGGTGATCACCAACACCGGAACGGTGACGGTCGACTTCCTGATCCCGCCGTCGCGCGAGGGTGATCGCGCGGGCAGGCTCCGCGATATCGAGCCCGACTTCGCCGCAATCATTGCGCCGGGGTTGCGCTGCGCGTTTCGGGACCGGCAGCGGGTGACCATCGAGGGACGCACGCTCTTCGGCGAGAAGGCCAAGCGTGACGTCTGGGTCTGCGGCGCCGGCGCCTACGTCGTGCTCAAGGCACTCGCGTTCGACAGCCGTGGCGAGAACAAGGACGCCTACGACCTGTTCTACATCGTCCGAAACTACGGGGCCGGAGTGGAGGACGTGGTTGTCAAGCTCCTACCACTGCTCGACGACGAGGAGGCCCAGAAGGCTCTCGAAGTTCTTCGCCGCGACTTCACCGACCCGGAGAACGTCGGCCCGATGCGCGTCGCCGAGTTCATCACCGGTGGCCCTGACGATGAGATCCAGACGGACGTGGTCGGATTCGCGACGGTGTTGCTGAATGCTATCAAGGTGCCCGCATGAAGCGCACCCACCTCAGCGACAGCATCGACACCTGGAAACGCGGGTTGATCGGGTTGGCCCTCGCCGCGCTGGTCCTGGCTGTCGCCACGCTGCCCTCGACCCGCGGTCTGGCCTGGGAGCAGAGCAAGTCCCCGTCCGGCCTGCCGCTCTCCTGGGCGGTCTCCTGCTACCACTGGTCGATGAACGAGGACGGCTACTCGCCCATCCCCTTCGAGTCCCTGGCCGGCATCGTTCGGGACTCCTACGAGTCCTGGGAGGAGCCCGAGTGCAGCTACTTCCGCTTCGTCGAGACCGCGCCCACGGGCGTGGACGAACAGGCCTTCCACGAGGACGCCAAGAACGCCAACGCCCTGATCTGGCGCGAGGACCCCGGCTCCTGGCCTTACAGCCCCGCGGTGATCGCCCTGACCTCGGTCCACTACTCCCCCACCACCGGAGAGATCCTGGACGCGGACGTCGAGCTCAACGGCGTGGACTTCGAACTCGCGGACCAGGACGTCGTGGACGGCCCGGCCTTCGACCTTCAGTCCACCCTGACCCACGAGATCGGCCACACCCTGGGGCTCGACCACTCGAACGTGTCGGACGCGACCATGTTCCCCTACGGCAACGCCGGCGAGACCTGGAAGCGCACGCTGGCCGACGACGACGTGGACGGCCTGTGCGCACTCTACCCCGCCCTGGAGGACCCCGGGATCTGCGAGGGCCCCTGGTGCGGCTTCGACGAGGACGGCACGGCCGGCCCCTGCGAGACCCCTCCCGCGGAGACGGGGTGCGGCTGCGCGGCCCCGGGTTCCCGGCACGCGGCCTTCGGCGGGATGCTCGGGCCGCTGCTCGGGTTCCTGCGACCCTGATCCCGGCTATTCGGCGCGCTCGGTGATGTGGAACTCGACCCGGCGGTTGCGGGCGCGGCCGCCGCCGGTGATATTGGGCGCGATGGGCCGGTCGGGCCCGAAGCCCTTCGCGTCGAGGCGGCTCGCCTCGACTCCGACGTCGATCAGGTAGCGGCGGACCGACTGGGCCCGGCGCTCGCTGAGGTCGACATTGTAGTCGTGCTTCCCCCGGTCGTCGGTGTGCCCCTGGATCTCGACTCGGCGGATCTGGGAGTTGTTGATCATCGTATCCGCCACTTCGTCCAGAACGTAGAAGGACGCCGGTGTGATGATGTCGGAGCCGGTCTCGAAGTTGATCTGCCTCTTTATCACGATCCGCTTGGCCTGGACCTGAACGACCGACTTCTTGGGCTTGACGCGAAGCTGCAGGAACACCTCGGTGCGGGCGCCGGCGCGGGTCTCAATAGTCACCCGCTTGCCGAGGTAACCCTCCACGTCTGCCGTGACGACATAGGAGCCCTCGGGGACCTCGAACTCCGCGCGCCCATCCCTGTCGGTGGTCACGGTCTCGGACGCGGGCCCGCTGTAGGCCAGCTTGGCGCTTCCCACGGGCCTGTCCTTCTCGTCGACGACGCGCAGTGAAATCGTCCCCAGCCGTGGCTTGGGCTTCAGGGGCAGCTGCTGCTCGATCTCGCCGGTCTGGGGCACCTCGACGGTGAAGCTGCCATCGAAGTAGTCCTCGGCCGTCACCGACAGCACGACCGGGCCGGCGGGGAGCTCATAGGAGGTGAAGCGACCGTCCTTGCCCGCGACCTGGGGATTCAGCGTCCTTCCGTCGTAAGAGACCACCGCCTCGGCCACCGGCACGTCGACCGACTCGGTATCGTGCACGAACCCCAGAATCCTCGCCGGCGGCGGCGGCGGTTCGGGAGCGATGACGACCGGCGGCGCGGGAGGCGGGGGCGGCGGCGCCTCCTCAGGGAACGGGTCGAAGTTGTAGGACGCGCCGAAGATGATCCTCCAGGGCACCTCCGCGGCGAGCTCGTGCACCGAGGGTGCGTATCCCGTCAGGCCGAGATCGACCCCGACATCGATGGCGAAATCGTCGATCGCGGGCAGCACGCGCACGCCCAGGGCGAGCACCTGCCGGAAAGCCGCAGCGTCCTCCTGCACCATGCAGCTGTCCACGCTGCCCGGCGCGTCCTTGGGACACACGAAGTCCTGGCGGTTGACCGGGACCTCGAGCTTGTACTCGACCATCGGCGAGACATACGGCAGCAGGACGTCCAGTCCGAAAGCGAGGCGGAACTGGTCGTTGCGGTCGATGCCCAGCGCGGTACGCTCGACCGCCGAGAGGCAGCCCTCGTAGTCGACGTTGCCGTCGCCGTCGTCGTCCGACCCGCACCCGCCGTTGTCCTTTTCGAGGTCGGCGACCAGGTTCGCGGCCCGATCGAAGAAGTACCCAGCCCGGATGTGGAACCGGAAAGGGGCGCTGTCGCTCAGCGCGGCGAAGTCGAAGGTTCCCAGGGCGTCGAGGCCGAAGCTCGTGCCCGACCAGTCCATCGCCACCTCGCCGACCGAGTTCAAGGTGAGCATGCTCACAGCGAGGCCGATGGTGACCCAGTCGTCCGGGGAGACGTAGCCCTTCAAGCCGAGCTCCATGTCCCCCAGCGCCTGGAACAACTCGGGGAATTCCTTGTCGTTCCGGTTGGCCGCGGCCGTGATGCCGTAGTGGATCTCCAGGAAGTCGAAGGGGGTCAGCCGCAGGTTCACCCCTCCCCACATCGCCGAGTTCTCGTCGCCGTAGACGAGGTAGTCGTCGTACTTGAACCACGCCCCGTGGAAGCCGACGCCGAAGGTGCCCGCCGGCCCGGAACCGGCCTCGGGCATGTGGAGCAGACCCGTCGTGCCGTCCATGTTGGAGTGGTGGCGCGCGGCACCCCACTCCCAGGGCTTGCGCCCGGCGCGTTCACCGGCCTCGGCCGCGTCGTGGTCGTCCTCTCCCTCGGGCTCCGCATCCCACCCGATCAGCGGATCGGTGTCGGCGGTTCCGGAGAGTTCGACAGTATCCCCGGAAGAGGATCCGATATCCGCTGCGCCGGCGGCCAGTTCGTCGTCGTATCCGAAGCTTCCGGCTGCCTCCTCGTCGTCATAGACAACGCCGCCGGCCGCCAGTTCCTCGTCATAGGTCATCGGGGCGTCGTCCTGCGCCATCACCCCCGAACCCGCGGTCAGTGCGACGGCGGCAATCACGCCGGTCATGGTGCGGTGCATCAGCGATGAACTGCCCATATGCGGTCTCCCTTCATCCCTTGGTTTCACGCGGAAATCGGAACACAGTTAACCACTTTTGCCCCACCCCCGCAACAGCAACTCCTTCGTCGCTCGATCCCCCGCGAGGAATTCGTCGGCCACCAAGCGTTCGAGGTTGAAAAAAACGGGTCCGGCGGGATCGCCCTCGACGGAGCGTCAGCCTAGAACTGGAAGTTGCCGACGGCCTCTCCCGAGGTCGGGACGGTCACGGTGATGGTCTTGACCTTGCCCCCGCTGGTCTTGAACACCAGCTTGTAGGAACCGGGGGCGATGTCGTAGAGTTTGTACTTGCCCGCCGCGGTCTTGCTCTCGCCGAGCGTGGCAGAGCCCTTGAACACGGTCACGGTGCCGTTGACCAGCACCCCGTGATCGTCCTTGCAGGTGCCGGTCACGCGGCGCACGGTCCCGGCGCCCAGGTTCTTGGCGGTCGTGACTCCCGCCACCGTCCCGGTCCGACCGCCCCTGGCACCAGAAGTCCCGGAGGTCGCGGTCGCTGGCGGCACGAGGGTCAGCGTCGCCGAGGCGGTCTTGCCCTCCTCCACAGTGACGGTCTTCGGGCCACCGGTCGCGCCGCCGGCGCTCTTGGCGGTGACCATCCACTTGCCCGGAGCCAGCCCGGACAGGGTGCACGCCCCGGCCGCGCTGTCGCACGACTTGACCGTGGTGCCCTTCTTCGCGGTCACCTTGCCGTTGATCGCCACGCCCTTGCCGTCCTTCAGCATGACCTTGGCCTTGCCGTCGGCACTGGCCGGCGCAGCGGCCAGGAGCAGCGCGCACGAAGCGCCCAGGCAGGCCACGACGATGATGATGCGTCTCGCAGTTTCCATGACTCACCGTTCCCGGTTGCAGTCCCCTGGATTGTGACGGTCCCCAGGCCCGCCCTATTCACCGGAGCCGGGCTCGGGCTCCCCTCCTTCCTCGGCCGCCTCGCCCCCGCCTTCCCCTGTCTCCTCTTCGCCCGCGGCCTCCGCCTCGGCCTCGGCCACGCTTTCGGCTTCCGCGTCTGCGTCCGCTTCCGCGTCTTCCGGGCGATCCTTCACCCGCTCCTCGACCTTCTTGTAGACCTGCTTGGCGCCGCGGGTGATCGCCTTCTGGATGCCGGAGACGAAGACGTAGACGGCGCGCTCCTCCATCGGCGCCGGACGCCAGTCCTCCGGCGTGCCACCGGGGTAGTTGACCGACGCGTAGCCGCGACCGTAGGCGCCCATCACGCCGAGCGCGATGTCGTATCCCTTGTTCTGCCACCCCACCGAGAGCGTGGCGCCGTAGCGATCGACTCGGGACTGCTGCGGTTCCTCGCTGGGCACCACGTGGGGGGCCGACGAGAAGTCTGTGAACAGCCCGTTGCGGATGGTCCACTGCTCCTTGATGATCCATTCCCAGCCCGCGTTGACGTTGACGACGGGCCGGCGGATCACCTCGCGGACGATGCCCTGGTCGAACCAGTAGGGGCTGGCCTTCTCGTTCACCTCCGTCGCGCAGGCCTCCTCCCCCTCCGGGCAGCGGCGGTCCATGACCGGATCGCCGCGGATCCGCGTGTAGGAAATGGGGAAGTGGAAGCTGACGTCGAGCGCGGCCACGAACTCCTCGGCCCAGGTGAAGGCGGCGCCGCCGCGGATCGCCGCGGGTTCGTAGGAGGCCACCTCGAGGTTGTAGCCGTCGGTGTAGTACTCGACCCGGTCGTCGCCGGACCCGTCCACGCTGGCCAGGCCGAAGGTCTGGTCGAGCTTGCCCTCCGTCTTCCACAGCACCAGGTTGTCGAGCTTGATGCTCGGCGCGCTCACCATCAGGCCCAGCAGCCAGTTCTCGTGGGGCTGCCAGAGGGCGCCGACCCGGAACAGCAGGGACACCACGTCGATATCGACCGTCGAGTCCCAGAACTGCAGGAACCCGCAGTCCTCGACCAGGCACTGATCCGCCCCGATGTCGCCGAAGCGGGTCTGGGAGAAGGCGCGGGAGTACTGGTGGTTCATCAGGAAGGCCGCGATCCCCAGGCCGAACTCCTCGTTAACGCGGAAGGCGTAGGACAGGCCGGTCCAGACCTGTTTGTAGGTCTCGGTCACCCGGTAGGTCTCGCGGTCGCGAAGCACGGGATCGTCGTGGGACTCCCAGCGGGCCTTGAGGGTGAAGGTGTCCTGGTAGGGGACGAGCACCGCCACGCCGATGGCGTGCCGCCTGGGACCGCCGTCGAAGAGGCGCTTGCCGAACGGCCGCACCAGGGCCAGCGTTGACGGAAGAGAGAGGTCGTTCTCGTGCTCGAGGTTCTGGGCGTCCACGGCCTCCTGGAGGTCGCTGTCGGGCCTGCTGGGGACGAACCCGCCCTCCACCTTGCGGTAGTCCAGGCTGTAGATGCCCATGCTCGCCGAGACCATCGACGACGAGGCGAAGACCATCCCCGCCGGGTTGTACAGCGTGGCCATGGGATCGTTCACCGCCGCGGTCTGCGCCCCGCCCATCCCCAGGGCCCGCTCGCCGATGATGTAGCGCTGGTAGTTCGTCGGATCGGCCGAAGCGGGACCGGAGAGGGCGAGGAGCGCGAGCGCAAAAAGCGCGACGATGATGCCGCGGAGGCGCGGCCACGTTCCTTCGGGACATCCCCTCATGCGGCGCATCCTAGCACGGGCCGCGGGAATCGTCACCGGCGCAGATCCCGGGCGAGGAAGGGGGACGGCAGCAGATCCGCCAGGCTCGTCTCCCGCGCGCCGTCGTCGCCGACGAGCCGCACCGGCATCGCCGGTCCGAACTCGGCCAGGGCCTGCCGGCACATCCCGCACGGGCTGACCATCGCCGCGGCGACCACGAGCACGGCGTCGATGCTCCGGGCGCCCGCCGCCACGGCCGCGGCGAGGGCGGCCCGCTCGGCGCAGAGTCCCACCGGGTAGCTGGCGTTCTCGACGTTGCACCCGGCGTGGACGCGCCCGCCGGCGAGCACCGCCGCTCCCACCGCGAAACCCGAGTACGGAGCGTGGGCATTGGCGCGGGCCCCCCGGGCGGCGCGCTCCAGCGGCGCCCAGTCGATGTCCACCGTACCGGCGTTCCGATCGCTCATCGGCCGTCCATCGCGCCCACGAGGCTCACCAGCAGGCGGGCGAGCTGATCCGCGGCCTTGGCCCCCACCAGTTGGACGTCCTGGTGCGTCAAGCGGGCGCCGCGGCTCGTGGCCGCCTGGTTGGTGATGCAGGATATCCCTGCGATGCGCGCTCCCATGTGGCGGGCCGCGATGGCCTCCAGCACGGTGGACATGCCGACCGCGTTGGCGCCCATTGCGGCCAGCATCCGCACCTCGGCCGGGGTCTCGTAGGAGGGGCCGACCATGCCGGCGTACACCCCGGTGCGCGCCGTGATGCCGAGGGCCGACGCCCGATCGAGGGCCAGGGCGCGCAGCCCCGGGTCGTAGATGTCGGTCATGTCCGGGAAGCGCGGGCCGCGGCTGTCGTCGTTGGGGCCGCGCAGCGGCGAGCGACCCGTGAAATTGATGTGATCCTCGATGACCATCAGATCCCCGGGCCTCGCCGACGAATCCAGCACACCGGCGGCGTTGGTCAGGATCGCCGTTTCCGCGCCCCAGCCGATCATCGCCCGCAACGGCCGCACCACGGCCGTGGGCGAGTACCCCTCGTAGAGGTGCACCCGGCCCTGCTGGATCAGCACCTCCTGCCCCGCGAGCCGGCCTCGGACCAGCCGGCCCGCGTGACCCTCGACAGTGGCCTGGGGCCAGTTGGGGATCTCGGAGAACGCCAACTGGCGAGTCTCCTGCATCTCGGCGGTCGCGCCGCTCAGGCCCGAGCCCAGGGTGATCGCGATCCGCGGCGGCTCGCCCAGCCGCTCGCGCAGGACCTCGGTGATCTCGTCGACCTTCTTCCATTCCTCGGTGATCATGGGGTGCCAGTCTGAAGAAAAAGGCTGTGCTTGGCAAGGCCAACGGGCGTCGGACGCCTGGATCAGTCCGCCGTCATCGGGAAGTCGACGTCGAGGAAGGGGGCGTTGTCGTCGAGGAGCCAGCGGACCTTCAGGTCGGCGCGCCGGGGCGGCAGGAACCCCGGACAGGCCAGCACGCCCTCGCCGCCGGCGAGCACCGGGACGAAATCGCGGTAGGGCCTGGGCACCCTGGCCTCGCGGAGGACCTCCTTGAGCTTGCTATCCGAGCCGTGGATGCGATCCCCGGTCCGCCGGGCGCGGAGCTCGAGATCGGAGACGTCCGGCGATCCCGTGGCCTCGATCTCGGCCACGGCGCCGAGTGCCGCGAAGCGCAGCCGCCACTTTCCCGGGCCCATCGCCGCGGGCTGCCCGGCACCCGACGGGGCCGGCGGGAGCGGCCGCGGGAAGGCCAGCAACGTGCCCTCGTGGGAGTAGACAACCGCCGTTCCCGGGAGCGGCACCGCGGCGCTGGAGACCAGCCGCACGGCCAGGGACGCGAGCTCCTCGACATGCCCCCGATCCAGGCCGCGCAGATCCCCACGGACGCGCCGAAGCAGCGCGCGTACCATCCGCGACCGGACCGCCACCGGCACGCGCCCGATCTCTAGGGCGGACCCGCCTCCGAGGCGCAGCGGGCGCAGGTACCCGCCCTCCTCGCAGACCCGATCGACGAATCCCGATATCTCGCGACACTCCGCGGCCAGGGCGGCGAGTCGCGCTCCCACTCCGGGATGCCACCGCTCGAGCGACGGGAGCAGCTCCTCGCGGACCCGCGTCCTCTCGAATCGGGGATCCGCGTTGGAAGGATCCTCGGCCCACTCCGCCCCGCGTCGGCGCAGCCAGTCGCGGAGCTCGTCCCGGCCATGCCCCAGCAGCGGGCGGACCAGCGCGACGCCGCCCAGGTCGCGCCGTGCCGGGATCCCGGCCACCCCGTCGATCCCTGAGCCGCGCAGGATGCGAAGCAGCACGGTCTCGGCCTGGTCGTCGCGGGTGTGGGCCGTCGCCACGTGGTCGCAACCCAGCTCCCGCGCGAGGCCGGCGAGCAACCGGTACCGCGCTTCCCGCGCCCACTGCTGCAGCGAGTCGCCCTGCCCCGCGTGAGCGACCTCTTCCGCCCCGACGACCGCGCGGCTCGCTTCCAGTCCCAGCGCCCGGGCCGTGCCCCTCACCAGCTCCCACTCCCGCTCCGTGCCCGCGCGCAGTCCGTGATCCACGAACCCGACGCCGAGCGACAGCCCCGCCTCTGCGCTGGCCTCCGCGGCCAGGTGCAGCAGGGCCATGGAATCGCACCCTCCGGAGACTGCCAGGAGCAACCTGGACCCGCCGGGAACGAGCTCGGCGAGCGCGACACGAAACCGCTTCCCGATGTCGAGGCCGCCTTCCTCGGGCGGGTGCGATGCGTTCATACCGACCCCCTCCCGCCGAGCAGTGGCGCGAGAAGCGCGGTGGCCTCCTCGGCGGTCTCGGCGGCCATTATCCCGTCGCTCCGTCGCACATCGACGGCCTGCCCCGCGAGCCGCTCGGCCCAGCCCCCCGACGGCCGGAGCGCCACGATCGGCTTGCCCATCTGCCAGGCGAAGGCGATCTCGCTCAGCGTGCCGGCGCCGCCGCCGACGGCGAGCAGCCCGTCCGCCGAGCAGGCGATCACCGCGTTGCGAGCCATCCCCAGGCCCGTGGGCAAGACGACGTCCGCGAAGGGATTGGCGGCCTCGGCGTCGTCACCCGGCAGCAGCCCGATCGAGACGGCGCCCAGCTCGGTCCTCGCCTTTGCGAACCCGCGGCAGGCGGCCTCCATCACGCCGGTGCCACCTCCGCAGAGCAGGTGCCAGCCGCGTCCGGCGATGGCGCGTCCCGCGTCCTCGGCCAGGGCCAGGGTCGCCGGCTGGGCCTGCGCCGCGCCTATGACCGCGATGACGAAACGGCGAACGTGGGGATGGTGGATGAGGGACATGGACGCCTCGCGGCGCGGATCTCAATCGGCCCAGGGATCCGCGAGATCGCCCATCAGCTTCTTCTTCCCCTTGACCTTGACCTCGATTGCCTCGCTCCCGCCACTGGACTTCCCGCCGCCCGCGGACGGCCTGGCCCCGCCGCCGGACGCCTTGCCTCCCCCCGAAGTCTTCTTTGCGCCTTCGCCGGAGGCAGGGGCCGCGACCTCCTGCATGGCGATCTCGAAGGTGTCGGGAGTGGTCGGCGTCACCGCGACCGCGGCATCCTGGTGCCCCTTGAGCTTGACGACGTACTGGACCTCGGTGCTGTCGCCGTGGGGCCGCACCACGCGGAACGGCAGCGGTCCGAGCATGGCACCCTTTTCGTTGTACAGCATCGCTCCGGGCTTCCCGGCCGAGATCATCACGTAGGTCGGCTCGGGCTCCTCCGCCGTGACGGGCTCGGGCACGACGGGTTCGGGCGCGACGGGCTCGGGCGCGACGACCGGTCCCGCCTGCGCCTCCTTGCCGTCCTTGCCTCCGCCGAGAAGCAGCACCGCCGCCACCACGCTGGCGAGCGCCACCACGCCGACACCGGCGAAGATGGGCCACATCGGCCGCTGCTGGGCCTTGCCCGGCGCGGCGGCGCGACGCGACTTCCCCACCACGGACGAGGGCGGAGGGGGCGGCACCGTCGTGGCCGCCGTGTCGCGCATCTGGTCGTAGACGATGGACGGCGTGTTGCCCTCGCGGATCGCATTCAGGTCGACGGCGAGGTCGTCCATGCTCTGGTAGCGCCGCTCGGGTTTCTTGGCGATGGCCTTGAGCAGGACCGCCTCGACGTTCTGATCGACGCCCACCGGCGGGACCAGCCGCCGCGGCGGAATCGGCTCCTCGTAGAGGTGCTTGGTCAGCACGCCCATGAAGGTGTCCGCCTCGAACGGGACGTGCCCGCAGAGCATCTCGTACATGA
>CAYZAI010000123.1:0-12430 GCA_964476305.1 uncultured Myxococcales bacterium | reverse complement strand
CGACTGGAGGTCGTGATCGTCACCCCGATCCGCTGATCACCCCGCGCCGCCGCGGGAGGACGACCAGCCGGCCGGGTCGCGCTGCCAGTCGGCGACGATGGCCTTCTCGGCGGCCGAGAGCGTGCCCCGGGCCAGGGCCTCGTCCATCAGCGAGCGGAAGTCCGTGAGGTGCGCGACGGCCACGCCGGCTTCGTCGAAACGGCGGCGGGCTACTTCGAGGCCGTAGGTGAAGATCGCGGCCACGCCCTCGAGGGCGCCGCCGGCGTCGATCACCGCCTGGGCCGCGTCGAGCGAGCTGCCGCCGGTGGAGATCAGGTCTTCGACCAGCACGACCCGCGCCCCCGGCTCGAGCCGGCCTTCGATGCGGTTCTCCTTGCCGTGGCCCTTGGCCGCGCCGCGCACGTAGACCATGGGCAGGCCCAGCAGGTCGGCCAGCCACGCCGCGTGGGGGATCCCGGCCGTGGCCGTGCCCGCGATCACCTGGGGGCTCCAGCCGCGCTTGCGGATCAGCTCGGCGAAGCCCTCGGCCACCTGGTGCCGCTGGTCCGGGTGCGACATCAAGAGCCGGTTGTCACAATAGATCGGTGAAAGGCGCCCCGAGGCCCACGTATAGGGCGGATCCGCCCGCAGGCTCACCGCGCCGACGTCCATCAGGATCCCGGCCATGGTCCGTTCCATCGGTTCCTCCTCATGCCCACGCCTCACGGCCCCGGGCGGGTGTATCGCTCCAGCTGGAATAGGACCGCGCTCTTCGGCGAGCCGGCCCAGGTGATCTGCCGCTTCACGATACCGATTCCCGGCACGATCCACATCGTCTCGGCGCGGAACGGCTCCAGGGTCAGGGCGTCGAACACCTGGCGCCTGCCGGCGAACAGCTCGAGCCGCGAGGTCCACTCCACGCGCGCCGCGCGGAACTCCCCGGCCGGCAAGGCGACCTTTTCCCACCCGTCCACCAGGGCCCGGTCGTGCTGCAGGACTCGCATCGGCCGGGTCACCGGGCGTTCCAGCTCGTCACGGATGGTGTGGGTCACGTGCCGCTCGAGCTCCAGGCCCCAGGCGGCGCGCTCCACCAGGGCTGCGGCAGCGGGCAGCAGCGTGCCCGAGATCCGCCGTGGCCGGTTGCCTGCGAACTCCGCGGGCTCGAGGAGCGGCAGGGCATCGACGAAGAACGCCTCGTCCTCGACCACCACCCGACCCGGCTCCCGGGTGTCGCCGTAGCCCGCCTCGAAGAGGCCCGGCTCCTTGTCCGCCGGTGCCGAGACCAGCCTCAGGGTCCACGTCGCGGCCGGCACGAGCACGGCGGGCCCGCTGACCCGGTAGGACCACTCGCTGCCCGGCACCAGAGGCCACAGCCCGTGGACCGTGCCTTCGGGTGCCGGCGCCGAGCAGCGTGCCCCGGCGTCCACGTCCGCTCCCGGTGCCGAACCCTCGACCGCGGGATTTCCGCCGGCCCGCCGGTCCTCGTCCGCTGGAGCCCCCGGCTCCCCGCGCTCCCGGTCCGGCAGCAGCGCGATGGCTCCGAGGCCCAGCACCGCCAGGATCAGTACCGCGTCCCGTGCTTTCGACCCGCCCGTCATCTCCGGTGATTCTAGCCGCAAGCGGGCTGGCGGGGAAGAAGGGGCACGAAGACCGTCACGACAACCGAAACCAAGGGAGCTATTCGGCCGCCGCGGTGCAGCTCATGGACAGGCCGTTCTCCACCCAGTTGCTGGCGAGCCCGTAGGTGAACAGGCGGCAGTCGACCTCGGTGCTGCTGCCCGAGACCACCCCGGGGTTGCAGGTCTGGTACTCGGTCGGATCCTCGCAGTACGCACCGTAGCCCGTGGCGCAGTTCTGCCAGTTGATCATGCAGTTGCAGCAGAGTTGGACCAGGAACGAGTACTCGTTGGTCTCGACATCGTTGCCCCCCTGGGTGTGACCGAGGAACCGCACCACCGAGTAGACCGCCCCGGCATCCTCGTCGATGGCGTCGAGGATGTCCTGGAAGAAGCCGCTCGCCAGCTCGGGGTAGCCCGTGGCCGTGGGCCCGAAGACGTCCATGGCCAGATCCGCGGCCGGTGTGCAGTTCAGGCCGTCGGCCAGGGTCTGTACGACCTCCGCCGGGATCACGTAGCCGGGGGCGATATCCGAGCTGTCCGGCGCGAGGTACATCTGGAACTCGTATTGCTCCGAGCCGCCGACGAGCTCGCCTTCCACCGAGAGGACGTAGACCTCCATGCTGTCGATGAGGATACCGTCGGACTCGGCCCGCAGGTTGTCGTGCTCCTCGCGGATCATGGTGCCGTTGGTGACGTAGTAGTAGCTGAAGTAGCTGTCGGCCAACGCCAGGTCCAGAAGGGCGCCCGCGGCCTTGGCATCACCCGAGCTGGACTCGCACCCCGGCGGTTCGGCGAGCACCTTGACGTGCTCGATGTAGAAGCTCTGCTCGTTTTCGACACAGGCCGCCGCGGCGAGCAAGGCCACCAGCAGGGCCGTTGCCGTCAATACACCGCGCATGCTGCACCTCCTCTCCGCCCGGGCGGAGCGTCTGTTGTTGTCATTGTAGCAACTCCCGGTCATGGTCGCACCTATTGTCCGATGCTCTCGGCCCGGTTCACGATCCGGGGCGTGATGAAGATCAGCATCTCGGAGCGCCGGTCCGAGTCCGAGCGCTTCTTGAACAGCCAGCCCAGCACTGGGATGTCGCCGAAGAACGGGACCTTCTTGTAGCTGGTGCCGTGGTTGCGCGTGTAGATCCCGCCGATCACCGCCGTGTGTCCGTCATTGACCAGCAACTGGGTCTGCGCCTCGCGCTTGAGGATCGTGGGATCACCGCGGGAGCCCGTGTTGTTGAAGTCGGGCTCGTCCCTCGTCATCTTCATGTTGAGCAGCACCGAGCCATCGGCCGTGACGTGGGGCGTGACCGTCAGGTTGAGCTTGGCCTCCTTGAAGGATGTCTGGATGCCCTGGGCGGATATCCGGCTGTAGGGGATCAGCGTGCCCTGCTCGATGTGCGCCTCGCGGTTGTCGAGGGTCAGGATCTTGGGGGATGAGAGGATCCGCAACGTCCCCTCCTCCTCGAGAGCCGAGAGCCTGAGGGTGAGATTGGCGTTGTTCGAGATCGAACCCAGCGTGATGCCCAGGGCACCACCGGAGTTGGTGCCCGTGGACGCCGGCAGGTTGACCGCGAAGTTGGGGTTCGGCTGACCGCCGGCGACGGGGCTGAGACCCGCCGTGGGCGTCGAGGAGTCGGTGCCGCCGCCAGCCATGCCGATCGTGCTCGGGAACGCGAGCCCGGTGGGATTTCCCGTGGCCGAGCTGGCCGAGAAATCGCCACCCCACTGGATGCCGATCTCCCGGGCATAGGTGCTCGAGGCCTCGACGATGCGCCCCTCGATCAGCACCTGAGGCGTCTGGGTGTCGAGGTTGCGGATGAGCGCCTCGATCTGGTCGAGCGCCACCACCACGTCGCGGGCGATGATCACGTTGGTCCGGTCGTCCACCGAGAGCTTGCCGCGCTCGCTGAGCAGGTCCGCCGCTCGTGGCTTGATTTCTTCGGCCTGGGCGTAGGAGACGGGAATCAGCCGCGTCTCGAGGGGCTCGAGGGCCTCGTTCTGGCGTCGCCTTGCGATCTCGGTCTCGAGTTCCTTCTCGAGAGTGGCCAGCGGCGCCACCCGGATCAGGTTGCCCTGCCTCACCATCCCGAGGTGTTTGGCCTGCAGTATCACCTCGAGGGCGTGATCCCAGGGCACATCCCGCATCCGGATCGTCACCGTACCGCTGACGTCGTCGGCCGTGACGATGTTGACCTGGCCGACGTCGGAGAGCAGGCGCAGGATGTTGTGGATGTCCGCGTCCTTGAAGTCCAGATCGATGCGCCGGCCGGTGTAGGCCTTGCGCTTCGCGCCCTTGCCCCGCAGTTGCACCGAGTAGGCCGCGGTGCGCTCCATCGGGTATTCGTACGCTGCGGCCTCCTCGCGGACCACGGTCTTGGAGGCCGGCCGTCCGTCCTTGCGGGCGGCGACGATCTTCCGGGGCGCCTGCCCGCGGAAGGTCCACGAGATCACCCCCTCGCCGCGCTCGACCTCGCTGATCGTCGACCGCGCCACGTCCACCTCGACCTTCACCTCGCCGTCCTCGCTGTAGGAGCTGACGCGATCGACGACACCCCCGAAATCCGTCACGTCGAGGGTCCGCTCCAGCATCCGGGGCAGGGTCGCGTCTGCGAACGACAACACCGCGTTCCCCTTGGCGTCGTCGCTCCTCGAGTATTCCAGGTCGCCCCTGGTCCGGATGACTATCTTCTGGGTGCCCCGCTCGTCGACGAACTGGATGTCCGTGATCGCGGGCCCGGCTGGCTTGCTGGTCTCGGCCGTGGCCACAGCCGCCGATGCCGGTTCCTTCTCGCCGCGCATGGCGGCCAATCGCTCCAGTCGGATCTCCTCCTGCGTCTTCTTGTGTGCGGCCACGGTCTCGGCCGGGGCGGGCGCCGCCTGCTGCTCGGCTTCCCTCCTCGCGATTTCCGCGACCGTGATGGCCTTCTTCTCTGCCGCCTTGGCCTCGGCCACGGCCTGAGCGACCTTCCCCTCTGCCGCCTCGGCCTCGGCCACGGCCCTCGCGGCCTTCTCCTCCGCCGATCGGGCCTGGGCCGTCGCCTGGGCGGCCTTCTCCTCCGCCGCCCGGGCCCGCTTCGTCGCCCGCACCGCCTTCTCCTCCGCCGCCCTCACCTCGGCGTCCTTGGCCCGCGCCACCCTGGCCTGCGCGGCTTTGGCCTCGGCCTCGGCCTGGATCGCCTTCTCCTCCGCCGACCGGGCCTGGGCCGTCGCCTGGGCGGCCCTCTCCTCGGCCGATCGGGCCTGGGCCGTCGCCTCGGCGGCCTTCTCCTCGGCCGCCTTCACTTCCGCCGCCTTGACCTGGGTCACCTTGACCTGCGCGGCCTTGGCTTTCGCGATCGCCTGCTTGGCCTTCTCTTCCGCGGCCCTGGCCGCGGCGTTCGCCTTGGCGGCCTTCTCCTCGGCCGCCTTCACTTCCGCCGCCTTGACCTGGGTCACCTTGGCCTGCTCGGCCTTGGCCTCGGCCGCCGTCCGTGTGGCGGTCTCGGCCACTCGTTCGAGGTCGCCGATACGACGGTCCTGTTGCGCGAGCCGTTGCCTCGCTTCCGCGATCTCCCGCTCGAAACCTTCCACCCGGTTTCTGGCCTGCTCGGCCTTGTCCCTCGCGGAGGCGAGCTTCTGCTCGGTGACCGTGACGCGCTCCTCGGCGCTGCCGGCCCGGCCCTTGATCGCAGCGAGATCCCGTTCGCGTTCGGCCACCTGGCTCAGCGCCTGCGCGGCCTGCTTCTCTGCTACCTGCAGCTTCTGTTCGAGGCTGGTGAGCCTCTTCTCGGCCGCCCCTGCCCTGGCCCGCAGCCCGGCGGACTCCTGCTCGAACCCCGCGGCCCGTTTCTCGGCCGCGGCGGCCATCGACTCTGCCTTCGCGAGGCGCTCGGCGATAGCGGTGTTCTTTCGCTCGAGGTCCTGGCGCGCCTTCTCGGCGACCGCCAGCCTCTTTTCCGCTGCCGCGACGCGCTCGGCCGCCTTGCGCTCGGCCTCGCCGCTCTTCGCCCGTGCTTCCGCCCTCAAGCTGGCCATTTCCCGCTCCAGGGACTCGCGCGCCACAGCTGCCTGCTCCGCCTTCCGGCCCGCCACGCGCGCCGCCTCACTGGCATCGGCCAGCTTGCGCTCGGCTTCCTTCAACTCCTTCTCGGTCCTTCCCACGAGCCTGGACTGGGCCTTCGCGGCGCTCCGTTCCTCGCCGGCCGCCTTGCGCAACCCGGCCAGGGCCTGTGCGAGCTCCTTCTCCGTGAGTTTCCTGTCCCGCTCGGCATCCGAAAGGGCCTGCTTGGCCTGGACCGTCTCCTTCTCCTTGCGGTCGAGCACCTCACTGAGCCTGGCCTTCTCGCTTTCGGCGGCCCGTCGATAGGCCTCGGCGGCCTCCCGCTGGGCGACGAGAGCCTCCCTGGCGGCGTCCTTGGCCGCCTTCTCGGCGATGACCTGGACGTGGATCCTGTCCTTGACCGACGAGGCCTCGGCCTCTGCCCGCACCCGGGCGGACTCGGCATCGGCGCGGGCGACCTGGGCAGCCTCGAGCCGTGCCTGCAGCTCGGCGAGGCGGCGTTCCAGATCCTCGCGTTTCGAACGCTCGGCGTCGGCCTGGGCCAGGGCCTTCTCGTGGTCGGCGCGCAACCCGGCGATCTGGGCCTTGGCACTCTCTCGCGCCGCACGCGCTTCCTCGGTCAGCGTCCCCTCCCTCGCGGCCAGCTCGGCGCGGGCCTCGGCGAGAGCGAGCTCGGCCGCCCGGGCTTCCCTGGCCGCCCGCTCCGCAGCACCCTGGCTGGCGGCACTCTCCGCTTTCAGCCGCTCGATCTCGGCCGCGCTGTGGTCGTCGGCGACCGGCGCCGTGGCCTCCGCCACCCCCGTTGCCCCGCGCAGCGCGATGACCAGATCGTTGCCGGCGACCTTCACCCGGAAGCCCGCATCCTTGCGGAAGTTGACCACAACGCGGCTGACCGCGACGCCGCCCGAGGTGAACTGGGAGACGGCCACGCCGTCCACGAGCTCGGTCGAAGCCGCGAGCACCGCGGGCACTCCCCGCAACTCGGCGTCTGCCAGATCGACCACCAGCCGCTGCGGAGTACCGAGCTTGAAGGCAGTGTAGGTCGGCCGCTGGGACCCCTTGACGACGATTGTCGTCTGCCCGGCGCCCTGGCTCACCTTGACCTCGCGGATCCGGTTGGAGCCTTCGGCTCGTGCCGCCGCACCGCCCGCGCCGAGGGCGACGGCAAGGGTGACGAGCAGGGCTCGTGCCATCCTGATCGGGCTGCTGGTGGACCGTTCCATTTTCGTCTCCCTGGCCGGAAGCGGCTCCGAGCCGAACCCACACCAGATGTATTCCGATGTGGAGGTCTGTGCACCTTTATCCTACACAGAACTTGACCACCGCCGCAAATTTTCGACCGAAGTTTTTTTTCAGCGCTTGGGATGAAGGGGCACGAAGCGGGTGACATCGTCCGGGGTCGGAGTCCAGGGATCGTCGCGGGCGAGGAAGATCCCGCGCTCCTCCTCCTTGCCCTCCCCGTGGATGCGGATGACCTTCCAGTTGACCTGCACGCGGTCCGTCCCCGGGCCCTGATCGACGAAATCGGCGCGGCCGACGAAATCGCCTCGGCGAAGGACCACGCCTTCACCCGCCGGTGTGACCATCATCGCCCGCGGGTCGCCGATGTTGGTGATGATACCGATCAGCCGAAGCTCGCTGACGTCGTAGTCCTTGAGCTTGATCTCGCGCTGGACGACCCGATCCAGCTTCTCCTCGGTGGCCACGACCTCGATGAACGGGCGGAACGGGTCGCGGCGCCTGGGAGACTCGATGAAGTCGGTCTCGGACAGCTTGGGCAGCACGATCTGCCCGCTGCCCGTGGTCGAACCCTTCTCGACCAGCCCGGCACCCTGCTTGGCGATCCGCTCCCTGGCATCGATGGAGGACATCCCCGGACGTACCTTGTCGGTCTTGGGGCGACGGTAGGTCTGCTCGTCCTCCTCGCCGCAGCCACCGAGGGCCAGGGCCGACGTGACGAGCAGCGCCAGCGCGGCAAACAGGCTTCGTGTCATGAGCGGCGCCGTCATATCACTTGTCCTTGGCCTTGGCCGATTTCGCCTTCTTGGACTTGGCACCGGCAGCAGCGCCCTCTCCGCCGATCTGTACGGAGCGGAAGGTCGTGGCCATCACGTTGGCCAGCACCACCACTCCCGAGTCGTCGTGTTCCGAGCTTTTCAAGGCGATATCCTCGATGTTGATGATCCGATCGAGGTTGCCCACGAGATAGAAGAACTTGGTCAGCTGGTGGTAGGTGCCCCTGAGTTGCAGCTTCACCGGGATGCGCGCGTAGTAGCTGGCGGCCTCTTCCACCATCGGCTTGACCGAGAGGATCTCGAGGCCGACCAGATCGGACTGCGCGTTCAGGTTGTTGAGGAACGAGGCGATTTCGGCGTCCGGCGGGAGGATCTGCAACTGCTTCGCCGCGGCCCGCTCCAGCTCGTCTCGCTTGCGCCGGTCGTCGTCATAGGTCTTCTTGCGCCGCTCGGCGTCGGCCAGGTTCTTCTTGAGAGTCGCGTGCTTCTTCTCGAGCCCCTCGAGTTCTTCCATCACGGGCTGGTAGTACAAGAACCAGCCCCCCACGCCGAGCAGCACCATCACAGCGACGGCGGCCGCGATCTTCCTGGAGAGCGGCATCTTGGTCAGCTGTTCGAGTACGGCCATCGCTCGCTCCCTAACGGTACCTGACCTCTGCCTCGAGGATGAAATGTACGACCGGCCTCGCCGCCTTTGCAACGAACCCGTCCTTGTCGATCTTCGGCGGGGCCAGTGTCGTGGATACCAGCTCGCTCGTGACGAAGAAATCCGACAGGTTGAGACGCCGCAGGAGCTCGGCCACGTCCTCGTGGGTCAGTCCCTGGCCGGCGATCTTGACCCTGTGCTTCTTCTCGGAAAACGTGTCGATCCAGAGCCGGCGATAGTCCCAGTTCTCGTCGTAGCCAGCCGCCGGGTTCTTCTGGACGAGTTCCTGGTAGCGGTCGTTGTCCAGGTGCGGGCCTCCGCCCTTGCTCAGGATCTCGCTCAGCTCCAGCATCACGAACACGGGACCGGTCCGCGCGGCCTGGAGGTTCTCGATGGCCTCCTGGCGTTTCTCGTACTCCTCGATATCCTTGATGATTTGTTTATGGTCCTTCACCTGGGACTCTATGCGCTGGACCTGGATCTGGATCTTGTCGTTGTCGTTCTTCTGGAGATCGATGGCCGACTGGGCCCGGTAGTAGAGCACGCCGAACACGGCGAGCTCGACGACGATCAGCAGCATGCCGAAGAGGATCTGGTTCCGCCCGGATTCGCGGCGACGATCCCGCCTGATGGGAAGGAGATTGATCTTGATCATCTCAGATCTTCTCCTTCTGCTTGCGCAGGGCCAGTCCCAGGCAGATCGCCGCCTGCGGGGCCTGGCCCTTCAGGATTTCGGCGTTGAACTGCCGCTGGTCGTAGAGCACGCGACGGAACGGGTCGAGCAGCTCGACCTGCACCCGGGAGCGCCGCTCGATGGCCGAGCGCAGGGCCGGGGCCCGCGCCGTGCCTCCGGACAGGTAGATGCGGTCCACCTCCCCGCGGTTCGTGGTCGCCATGAAAAAGTCGAGGGAGCGCTGGATCTCGCCGGCCAGGGCATCCACCACGCCGCCGATGATCCCCTCCACCTCGCTGGGAATGACCTCGTGGGAGTGGATTCCCCCTCCCGCCTTGTAGGCCTCGGCCTCGTCATAGCTCACCTGGAGCTGTTTCTGGATCTCCTCGGTGATCGAGTTCCCGCCGTTGGTGATGTCGCGCGTGAATTGGGAAACCGATCCGCCAACGATGTTGAGGTTCGTGACCTCGGAACCCACGTTGATCAATGCCACGGTCTCGTGCTCGTTGAAACCGTGGTTGAGCTCGAACGCGTTCTGGAGCGCGAAGGCGTCGATATCGACGACCGCCGGGAGCAGGTGGGCCTCCTTGGCGACATCCACGAGATCCTGGATCTCGTCCTTCTTGGCCGCGACGAGCAGCACGTCCATCTGCCCGAGGTCCGGATTCTGCCAGATCACGTTGTAATCGATCTCGACCTCGGAGATGTCGAACGGGATGTGCTGCTCCGCCTCCCACTGGATCTGTTCCTCGAGCTCGTCGCGCTTCATGAGCGGAAGGTTCAGTTTCTTGATGATGACCGAGTTTCCGGAGATCGACAGCGCGATCTCCCTCTGGCTGATCCTGAGATCGCGGAAGATCTTGCGCAGGGCGTCCACCACGGCGCCGCTGCTCATTACGTGCCCGTCCACGATGGACTGCGGCGGCAGCGGCTCTACCCCGTACTTCAGGAGGTGGACACCCTTCCCGGAAGACCGGACCTGCAGGACCTTCACCGCGAATGTCCCGATGTCCACACCGACGAGGTGCTTGCCTTCGAAAACCATCTAGTCGTCCTCGAAGACGCGTCGCCTATCGGAAAGCCGAAGCCCCAGGGCCTTGAGTATCTTGCGCTTCGTGTCCATGCGGCAGCCGTACCCGCCCTCGATTCGCGCCACGGTGAGCACGGACAGGCCGGCCTTTCGCGCCAGCTCCGCCTTGCTCATCATCCTCTCGATGCGGAACTCGCGCAGCCTGTTGACCGGGCGCTCCCCGGGCGGGGTCCCCGCGGCCTTGTCCGGGGCCGGGCTCTCGCCGCCGGCAGCCGCCTTGGGGCTGTCGACCTTGCGCGACGGGGCGACCTGGGGAGATGTCTTGTCGCCCTCGCTCTTTTGCAGCGAGGCGGCCTTCTCTTCGTCCCCCTTGAGCGGAGGGGACTCTTCTCCAGCAGAGCCAGCGGTTTCCGGCGCGGGCTTCTTCCGCTCCGCCGTTTCCCGCGTGACCTTTTCCTTCTTGTCTGCGGCCGTGTTCTCTTCGCCCGCGGACCGCTTTTGGTCGTTGTTCTGCATGGCCTTGCCGTCCGAAAAAGAAGTCGCCCCGGAAACCAAGAGCCCGTATGTATAAAAGTGGCCTAAAAGTTAAAAAATGTCAAGATAATTACATATAAATCATAGTTAATTGTGCTTGCGTCGAACTCATTTTCCTCCCTGCTTTGGCCGAGGTCAAATTTTGGGCGCGTTTTTCTGCCCGGCCACGGGATCCGCGGCGTTTTCCACCGGCGTGTCTGCGGTGGGCAGGGCTGACGGCGCCGGGGCCGGCGCCCCGGGGAGAGGATCTCCCGACGCGACTCCCGCGTCGGCGGTTTGGGGAACGGCCCATCCCGGCGGGAGGAACTGCGCGTCCGGACCGTATTCCGTGCCGGGCTTGGGCATGTAGTGCTCGATGGGGGATCGCTGGGAGCCCCGGACGCGGCCGCGCAGGACCTCGACGGGCACCGGATCGACGATCTCGTAGCGATAGCCGCGGGAGGCGATGTTGATTTCGAAGGTATCGCCGTCCACCTCCACCTTCCGGCTGTAGCCAGCCGAGACCTCCCCCACGCGCCGGAACGGGCGGTGGCGGAGCACGAAGTCGAAAAGCCGAATCGCCAGGTGGTTGTACAACCGGTGGCACCCGTGGCTGTAGCGCCTGAGGATCGAGTTGTAGTCCACCGACCCGTGGCTGCGGATGCCGTTGTCCAGGTAGTCGACGCTGCCGTTGCGCCGCTCCACGGGCCGCATGTGGAACGCGGCCACCAGGCCGTAGGCCGATCCGTACCAGGGCCCGAACTCGTCGTAGTTGGGCACCGTGAGCTTGCGACCCCGATAGCTGACGGTCTTGACCAGATCCGCGACCGGCGTGGTGTCGGGAGGCAGCCATACCGGGCCGGCCACGATCTCGCGCCACACGCGAAGCCCGACGTCGGAATTCTTGTATTTGTAGTATTCGTACCCGTCGGCGGCGAGCTCGGTTCGCCACGAGCCGATGGTCGTGTTCATCGTCACCAGCGGGATGTCCTGGCCATTCCACCGCACGAACAGGGTCGTCTTCGGCATCCGCTTGCGCGGCTGTGCCCGCTTCTTCCCGTCCGGGGTCTCCGGAAAATCGTACCAGACGTCGCCGCGGTCGATCTCGGCCCGCAGGTCCATGCCGTCCGCGTAGTAGGGCGGCGGCTCGTCCATCGGCGCGGCCACGAACAGCACGTCGAAGAACGTGTCGTCGTGGTCCCGCAGGAACGCGGTGAGCTTGTCCGGCGTCGACAGGTCCATGTGGCGTATGAACTCGGCGGTGTACTCGGCGACCAGGTTCGGCACATCGCGGACCTCGCCGGCCTCGTCGCGCCAGGTCGCCTTCTTTCCTTCCCGGTCGAGGGCGCTTCCATCCTCGACGATCCCCAGGCTGTCCGCGACCCGCTCGTTCACGACCCGCACGAACGCGTCGAAGAGGCGCTCGGCCGGGGTCCGGCCCAGGGCGACCAGGGTCTCGTTGCCGAAGAAGCCCCAGGCGAAGATTCGGTTCTTCCGCTCGAAGGCGGTCAGCGCCTGGTGGGTCCTCCAGTCGAGCCCGCCCTCGCGGTAGTGGACGTCCTCCTCCGGCCCGTACAAGCCCTCGCAGGCCAGCAGCCTCTGGGCCTCGGCCAGGGCCTCGTAGCGCAGGGCGATGCGCACCAGGCCGCTCGAGAGCCTGTTCCCGGGGTGGGCGAGCAGCCCCTCGGGGCTGTCCACACCCAGCTTCTCCATGGCCGCGCGCATCTGCCGGGCGAAGGTGGCCCCTTTCTTGGCCTCGGCTTCGGCCGTGTCGTTGCTCCGGTAGGCGACGAAACCGTCGAAGCGCCGGATCTTCTCGAAATCGATGGCCGCGAAGCAGGGGCGGTCAATCTCGGTGAGCGCCCGTTTGCGCAGCACCGACAGGCTGGGCGGGATGCCGTAGACCTCCAGATAGTGGT
>CAYZAI010000122.1:0-12445 GCA_964476305.1 uncultured Myxococcales bacterium | reverse complement strand
GCCGGTGACGTACTGGCACGTCTGGCCCGGCGGGCATTGGTCGGAGCCCGTGCAGACGATGATGCAATAGAAGGTGCTCTGCTGGAAATCGGTCAGTGCGCAAGAGCCCGCCAGGTACGCGTTGTCGCAGCCGGGGTCGCTGGTGCATTCCCGCACGCAGACGCCCTCCTGGCCGTCACCGAGTCCCTGGATGGCGGCGCACAGATCGCTGTTGTCGCAGAGTTGACCGGGGATATCGCATGTGCACGGCCAGCCGCTGTTCCACGGGCAGTCGACGTCCGAGTCGCCGTCCGAATCGGCATCCACGTCCGAATCGCCGTCCGAGTCGGCATCCGAATCGGCATCCGCGTCCGAGTCGCCGTCCGAATCGGCATCGGAGTCGTCGTCCACGTCCGCGTCGGCCGGGAAGCCGGGGTCTTCGACGTGCCGGCAGGCGCCGGGCAGCAGCGCGAACGCCGTTGCCGTCAGAACCAGGGTCGCCAAGGCGGGAATCGCGCGCATTCAGAATACCTCCGGCTTCTTCTGCGTCACTCATGGAGTCTATCCGATGCCCGTTTCCAGCGGAAGAGGGTCTGTGAGGTGGGTTGCACATCTGGCCGTTGCATCGCGTTTCGGGTAAGGTAGGAAACCATGCCGCGCTGTGTGCACTGCGACCAGGAACACGCCGAGGGCGCACACTTCTGCCCGGTCACCGGCAGGCCGTTCGGCAACGTGGCCGAGCGTATGATAGGCCGCACGCTGGGTGGGAAGTACCGCTTGGAGCGAGCGATCGGCCAGGGCGGGATGGGCACGATCTTCGAAGCGACCCACACCGCCATCGGCAGCAAGGTCGCGGTCAAGCTGCTCCACGAGGCCTTCGCCGAGAAGCGCGAGCCGGTCCAGCGGCTCTACCGCGAGGCGCGGGCCACGGGTGCCATCGGCCACCCGAGCATCATCAAGGTCTTCGATGTCGGCGAGACCTCGGACGGCATCCCGTTCCTGGTGATGGAGCTGCTCGAGGGCGAGTCCCTCGGCGATCATGTCGAGAGCCACGGGCCCCGGCCGCTGGGGTTCGTCCTCGATGTCGGGATCCAGATGCTCTCGGCCCTGCAAGCGGCCCACGAGGCGGGTATCATCCACCGCGACCTGAAGAGCGACAACGTCTTCCTGCTGGCCGGGGCCGGGGACGGCGTTTCACTCAAGATCCTCGACTTCGGCATCTCGAAGTTCACTACGCCCGATGGCGAGAATCTGCGGCTGACCCAGACCGGGTCGGTGCTCGGCACCCCCTACTACATGGCCCCGGAACAGGCCCGTGGCGTGAAGGATCTCGACCGGAGGCTCGACATCTACGCCGCGGGCGTGATCCTGTACGAGCTGCTGCTCGGGACGATCCCGCGCCGCTCCAGCAACTACAACGCGCTGCTGATAGAGATCATCACCGAAGACGTGTCGCCCTTCCGTCACATCAGGACCGACGTGCCGGAAAGGCTCGAGGCCGCGGTGCTGCGCGCCCTGGCCCGCAACCGCGATCTGCGCTGGCCGGACGCGAAGTCGCTGATGGGGGAGCTGCAGGCCATCCGAGAGCACACCCCGGCGCACGTGCTGCAAGGAGAGTCGCCACCCGTCGATCGAGCCGGCGCCCTGCGCTGGACCCATAACTCCGAGACCTTGGATTTCGGCTCGCTTTCTTCCCGGGAGCCGATCCCGGAGACCCGCCTGGCCTTCGAAACCGGAGGGAAGCGCCGCCGGGCGCTGCTCCTGGGGGCGTTGGGGATCGTGCTGGCCGCGGTCGCCATCCTGGCGTGGCTGTTCGCAGCGGGCGGAGACGAAACCCCGCAGTCGCAGCCGGTCGTCGGAGGTCCGGCGCCCATCCCGGATGCCGCGACTACACCCGCGGCAGAGCCCCCGCCGGAGCCGGCGACGCAGGGCCCGGCCGACGCGGGGTTGCCCGATGCCGGTCCGGTGGAGGAACAGATCGGGGCCAGAGGCAGGCCCGGGGCGGGGGAGGGTGGCAAGAGCGAAAAGAGTGTCAAGGAAGCCAAGGACGCAAAAAACGCAAAGGAATCTCCGGGCAAGGGTGACACGGCGCATCCGGCAGCGGTCGGGCCTCGGGCATCGCCGAAGGACGGGCCGTCTCTCGACCGCCCGATGGACAACCCCTTCTGATTTTGCAACAATCCGAATGGCCGGTCTTCGCGCGGAGGTGCCTGGTTGAGCCGCTCGCCCGCTATCGCCCTTTCGCTTCGCCTGGCCCTCGTCTCGGCCCTGGCGCTTCCCGTCCTCGTACCACTGCCGGCCCGCGGCCAGGGGGACGACATGGAGCGCGCCCGGGAGGCGTACAGCCGTGGCCAGACCCTGTTCGACGCCGGCGACCACGCCGGAGCGCTCACGGCCTTCGTTGAGTCCCTGGACGCGTTCCCCCACTTCCGCACGATCTTCAACATCGCCCTGTGCCACGAGAAGCTGGGCGACGTGGCCGCCGCGGTCGCGATGTACGAGCGCTACGTCGAGTGGCCCTCGGATGTTCCCAACCGCGAGGAGGTCAGGGCCAAGGCGGCCGAGCTCAGGGCGCTCCTCCCTTCGGAGCCCGAGCCGGAGCCCGCACCCGCGCCGCCACCCGGCGGGTCCGCCCCTCCGCCCCCTCCCGCCCCCCCCCCGGTCACTGCGGAGCCGGGGCGCGATCTCCGGGTGCCGGGGTGGGTGGCGGTCGGTGGGGGGGCGGCCGGTCTCGTCGTCGGGGGCGTCCTGCTCGGGATGGCGCAGCAGCGGGCGTCAGAGATCGAGGACATCGAGGGTGTGCCCTACGAACCCTCCGACCACGATGCGCTGCAACGGGAAGGGAGCGCCTTCGAAATCGCAGGCTGGACCGCCGTAGGCGCCGGTGCGGCGATCGTCGCGTCCGGCGTCGTGATGCTGCTCCTGTCGGAACACGAGCGCGGGGGAACGGGCAGGAGCGAAGGCCTGGCGGTCGGGCTCGCCGGACCCGCGGCCGGGGGCCTGGCCATCGGTGTCGGGGGGAGGTTCTGATGCGCGCGGCGTCCGCGCTCCCGATGCTCCTCGCCATGGCGGCGGTGCCGCTCGTCGTCGTCGGCTGCCTCGACTTCGGCTGGAAGAGCGGCCAGTTCACCTGCGAATCCCACGACCAGTGCCCGGACGGCTTCCACTGCTCCGAGGGGCTGTGCATGGAGGGCGAACCCCCGGCCACGGATGCCGACGCGGACACCGACACCGACACCGACGCGGACAGCGATACCGACGCGGATGCCGACACCGACTCGGATGCGGACACCGACGCCGACACCGACGCGGATGCCGACACCGACGCGGATGCCGACACCGATACCGACACGACAACCGGGACCGACGTCTGTGTCGACTCGGACTGCCCCAGCTCCGGGGATTGCGGCGCCGGTGTCTGTGTGCAGGGCACCGACGACTCGTACGAATGCGCGGTGGAGCCGGATGTCGGGTTGTGCGCGGTGCCGGAGTGCGGCACGGTGGAGTGCTCCGCTGGCCCGGCCTTCGACTGCGCCTATACACCCGACGCCACGGACTGTCCGGGTGTGGGCGAGTGCGATCTGGCCACCTGCGCCGCGTGGGAAGAGCAGCCCCCCTCCTGCGCCTGGCTGGCCGACTGGCACGCGTGCGAGGCCGGCGAGTCCTGCGATCCGGGACAGGGCTTCGACTGCGAAAGCGGACTGTGCGCCGGTGGGTCCGCCGGTGGAGAGACCCGGCTCACGACCCTGGCCGGCCAGTCCTGCAACCCCTCGGTCGTCGCCACGGACACCGGGTTCGCCGCGGTGTGGATCGATAATATCTCCAGCAATTACGGAGATATCTACTTCTCGCTGTTCGACGCCGCGGGTGCGCTCCTGTCCACCGAGCGCAAGACCACCATCGGAGAGTACAACCTGCCGACCCTGCTCTGGCTCGGCTCGGGCCAGGGGTACGTCGTCGTCTTCCAACGATATCTCTGGGCGACATCCCTCACTCACGAGGTCTTCCTCGGGGTCATGGACGACGCCGGAGACATCGGAACCGAGGCCCAGGTCTCCGACATCGAGGCGAGCCACTCGCGCTATCCCTCGGCGGCCCTCGGGCGTTTCGGCGACGAGGTCCGCGTCGCAGTGGTCTGGTCCGACGCCCGCGGCGGGAACCACGATATCTACGCCCGGGTCTACGATCCGGTGGATGCGGTGTTCACCTGCGCGGACACCCTGATCGGTGGCAGCACCGGAGACGACTACTGGCCGCGGGTGGCGGCGACGAGCGGGGGATTCGTCACGGCCTACCATCACACCGTGGGCGACGAGCAGGTCCACACCCGGGCCCTCGGCCTCGACGGAACACCGGCCGCGTCCGCACTCGCGGTGAGCCCGCCGGAGGTCGCCCGTCTGCCCGTGGGGCTCGCCTCGGATGGAGCTTCGCGACTCGCGGTGACGTGGCGGGACCTCCGTCTCGACGGCGCTTCGACGGTGCTCTTCCGCACCCTCGATGGAACGGGTGCCCCGGTCGGAGCGCTAGAGGACGGCATCGCCATCGGGGACGCCCTGGACGAGAGCCTGGTTCCCTCCCCGTTCAAGAGCCGCTTCGAGATGGCCTGGGACGAGTCCCGCGCCTCCTGGGTCGTGGCCTTCGACTCGGCCGGGAGTGATCCGCTGGGGTGGGAGTCCGCGGAAATCCTCGTCACCCGAATCGCGGAGGACGGGCAGACCTTCGATGCCGCCTTCGAGCTGAGCGACGATCCCGGCCGCTCGGTACGACCGGCCCTCGCCGGCGGCGCGGTGGATCTCGTGCTCTGGCACGACGGCCGTGACGAGGCGGCGCTCGATCCCGACTGGGGCGAGATCTACGCCGCCGTGCTGGAGTGCCCGTGAGGCGCGCCGTCGCCTTCCTGGCGACCCTGGCGGTGCTGGCAGCCTGCGGCACCATCGACGGCGAGGATCCCTACGCCCTGTGGCGCGTTCACGAGCATCCGGCCGGGGCCTTCCACTTTCACTACCCGGCGCCCCCTTTCGACGCAGCGGAAGGGTTCACCGACGCCCACCCGGTGATGGAGGTCGCGCCGGAGGACGGCGACGCCGCGGCATGGGCGCGCTACCGACTCGAGGCCCGGCTCACCGAATGCGCCGACCTGGACGAGGCCGCGGCCGGCGAGGCCGCCGCGCTCGCGGACGGGGGGTTCGGCGTCGGCCCGCCAGAACCGAGGTGGAACCGGGCCAGCGACGAGGGCGTCGAGATCCGGGCCGGGGATGGAGGGATCGGGGCCGTGGTCTTCCTGCTGCGTGGGGAAGCGGGGGTCGTGTCGATTTCGCTCGCCGGCACCGGCGACATGGAACATCCGGACGTGGAGCTGCTGCTCGACGGGTTCGAGCCCCGGTCCTCGGGGGAGCATTGAGGCCCCCGGCGGACGGGCCCAAGGCCCGGGCCTTCAGCGCGGCCGTTTGCGTCGCGGCGATCCTGGTCTCCTGGCCGGCGCTCGCGCACCGGGTACGATGCCCGGTCTGCGGCCAGGAGTTCGAGACCGACGAGACGTCGGTCTGTCCCAACGACGGCACGGACCTCGAGAGCGAGGGCCGTCCGGTGGAAGTCCCTGCCGAGGATGCGGACGCGGGCGTGGGCGACGAGGAGGCCGCGACCGACGTGGCGACGCCGAAGTACAAGCGGCACGATGTCGGTGGCGAGCGCCAGAGGGTCGACGACGACAGCCAGACCTACTCGGATCGGGAGCGGCGAATCGGCGAGGAGCGGCGCGGGCAGGCCGCGGCGGTCACGCAGAAGAGACAGCGGGAGCACGAGCGGGCTCTTTTCGAGGCCGAGGACGAACGGCTGCGGAACGACTTCGAGGAGCGGCGCGCGGCTCTGGAGGAGAAGCGGAAGCGGTCGGTCTCCGCCGACTGGTGGTCCGGCCGCGAGCGGCTCCGGCGAGAGCGGAAGTCACTCTGGGAACGCGCCGCACCACTCACCGCGGTGGGGGTCCGCTTGTCGTGGATGGGGGAGGACCGGCAGCCCGGGCCCCTCACCGGTGCCGAGATCGACATCAACCTGCTGAAGACGCGGCTTCGGGTGGGGCTGTCGAGCTTCCTCGGAATACGGCAACTCGCCGATCGCGGCGAGCTCGCCTTCCTCGAACACGTCTCGGTCGGGGTGCAGATCCCGTGGCGCTGGTCGCCCTACCTGCTGGCCCGGGTCGGCCTCGGCGTGCTGGCAGGCGAACGGTTCGGCGAGGACCTGAACCACCTCGTCCTCTCCGCCGGACTGGAAACGGGGATCGATTGCCACGTCACGGACGCCATCGTCGTCACGCCGGTCGTTGGCTGGGCCAGGTACGTGATCGACGACGCCTATTGGGACACGGTCACCCTTCGGCTGGGTGTCGGATTCTGATGGGCGTGAACCGGTCGCTACTTCCCGGCCTTCCCTTGGGCGGCCACGGCGGCCGCGGCCGCGGCCACGGCGGCCGGATCGCCGAGGTACCCGCTGCGGATCGGCCGCAGATCCCCGTCGAGATCGTAGACCAGCGGCACCCCCGTGGGGATGTTCAGCGCGACGATCTCCTCGTCGCTCTTGCCGTCCAGGTACTTGACCAGGGCCCGCAGGCTGTTGCCGTGGGCCACGATCAGCACGCGCCGGCCGGCGCGGATGGCCGGGGAGATTTCGTCCTTCCAGTACGGTAGAAACCGATCGACGACGTCGGCCAGACACTCGGTGGCGGGCAACTCGGTCGAGGAGAGCCCGGCATAGCGGCGGTCGCGACCGGGGAAGCGCTCGTCGTCCGGAGTGAGGGCCGGGGGCTGGATGCCGTACGAGCGGCGCCAGACCAGCACCTGCTCCTCGCCGAACTTCTGGGCGGTCTCGGCCTTGTTGAGCCCCTGGAGCGCGCCGTAGTGCCGCTCGTTGAGCCGCCAGTGGCGGATCACGGGGATCCACATCAGGTCCATCCCGTCGAGGGCCAGCCACAGCGTGCGGATCGCGCGCTTGAGCACCGAGGTGTAGGCCACGTCGAAGTCGAAGCCGGTCTCCTTCATCAGGCGGCCGGCCTCCCGCGCCTCGGCCGCGCCGCGCTCCGTGAGGTCCACGTCGGTCCAGCCGGTGAAGCGGTTCTGCCGGTTCCACTCGCTCTCTCCGTGGCGGAGCAGCACCACCTTGTACATCGCGTTCCCTCCCTCTAGTAGAAACTCAGCGTTATGGTCTGGTTCGGCGCGTCGCAGGTCAGGCCGTTCAGCCCGCTGTAGATGCAGCCGCCTGAGAAGCAGACGCGGACGATCCAGCCGGGGTTCGGGCAGTTGCAGTCGTCGCAGACCGCCGGCGGGTCGATCCAGAGCTCGCCCTCGTAGCGATCGCACTGGGTCCAGGCGTGGCCGTTGCACAGGACGGAGCCCGCCGAGTAGGTGCGGATCATGTCCGCGATCTGCTGGACCGCCACGGGTTCGCTGCATGTGAAGCCCGTGGGATCGGCCGTCCCGGAGAGCGTCACCTGGGTGTAGCCCGCTGGGGCCAGACCGACTTTGAACGTCATCCACGCATTGCACTGGTCGGTACAGTCTCCGCCGTCGAAGTACTGGGAGTAGGTGGCCGCGGGCGGATCCGTGTCCGCATCGGTGTCGGCGTCGCTGTCCCCGTCGATGTCGGCATCGGTATCCGCGTCGGTATCCGCATCGGCGTCGGCGTCGGCGTCGGCATCCGCGTCGGCGTCCGCTTTGACGTCCGCATCGGTTCCGTCATTTTCAGAAAAACCGAAATCACCGAGACCAAGCAATCGATCGCAGCCGGGCCCGGCCGCGGTCAGGAAAAGGAGGGTGGAGACGAGCGCTTGACGTGTCGGGGGGTTGCTTGGCATGAGGGAAGAGTATCGAAAACCGGCGCACGCGTCGAGCGGCAACGGGGCGATCCTGCCGAGGGGCCAGACCCCGACGGGCCTTGCGCGCCACGGGCGCCGGCTGCTAGATTCGCGATCGGAGGTTCCCGATGCTGCTGAGCGAGGAGTTCGACCGGCTGATCGAGGCGCTCGAGCGCGAGGGGCTCGACTACGCCCTGGCCGGCGGGCTGGCGGTGGCGGTATGGGGAGCGCCGCGGGCCACGAAGGACATCGACCTCCTCGTCCAGCCGGACCAGCTCGAGGCGGTGAGGAAGTGTGCCGGGGCCTGCGGCTTCGACATCGAGGCAGACCCCATGACCTTCCAAGACGGGATGGAGCTGCGGCGTTTGAGCAAGACCGAGGGCGGGGACCTGCTGACCCTCGATCTGATCCTGGTCGATGCGGCCCTTGCCGAGGCATGGCGCACGCGGCAGCGGGTGGCGACCAGGCGGGGCGGGCTGTGGGTCGTCTCCCGCGAGGCGCTGATCGGGATGAAGGCCCGGGCCGCCAGGCCCCAGGACGTTTTCGACATCGAGCGCCTCAAGGACCAGGACCGGTGAGCGTCGATCTCTCGGCCGAGGCCTGCACGGCCCGCATCGAACGGGCGAGCTCGCTGTCGGACCTGTCGGCGGGACTGCGCCTCGACGGCAAGCTCGACATGAGCGCGGAAGGGATCAGCCGCCGGTTGAGGGAGGCCTTCGAACTGCTGGAGCTGTGCGAGAGTCTCAGGTGCGACCCGCACGGGAGGGACGGAACATGACAGACAAGCTCACCGCGGATGAACTCGTGGCGCTGGTGCGGCGGGTGTTCTCGCCCACCGCCGCCGACGAGCGGCTGGCGTTCCTGGTGGATCTGCCCGACGAACGGGCGCCGGACACTGACGCCTGGCGCGAGCGGCGGGAACTGGCCGACGGATGGCACGAGCTGCTGTCGCCCCGGGCGGCGGAGCTGGGCCTGAGCGAGATCCGCCTGGCCCTGTACCGGAACCCCCGGGCCAACAACGCCGACCTGCCGGCGACATGTGTCTTCCACCGCGGCGGGCCGCTTCCGGCGACGGCGGACGAGCTCGAAGGCGACGCGGTGTCCTTCGACACGATCTTCGAGAATTTCCGCATCCTGGTGGCGCCCACGCAGTTCTCGGCCACGGCCCCGCTCAAGGTGGCGGCACGCCAGTACGGCTTCCGCGCCGCGACCATGCCGGGGTTCAGCGCGGCGATGATACCGGCTCTGCGCATCGACTACGGCGTCGTCGGTGCGCGCACGGCCCGATTCAAGGAGTTGCTCGATCGCGCCGAGCGCTGCGACATCGCCTTCGACGCGGCCGGGCGCCGCTGCGAGCTGACCCTCGACCTGCGCCACCGCAAGGCCACGGCCTCGGGGGGAGTGTTCCCGGATGGCGGCGTGGCGGGCAACCTGCCCTCGGGCGAGACGTACATCGTGCCCTACGAGGGCGAGATCGACGGCGATCCCACGCGCTCGAACGGCGAGATCCCGGTGCAGTTCGGCGAGGACATCGTCGTCTATCGCGTCGAGAGCAACCGCGCCGTGGAGGTGCTCTCCGACAACCCGGCCTCCCGCGAGGAGCGGGCGAAGCTGGCCGCCGAGCCTGCGTACGGCAACCTGGCCGAGCTGGGGCTCGGCGTGCTCTCGGACTTCGGCCTGCGGCCCACGGGCGAGCTGCTGCTCGACGAGAAGCTGGGCCTGCACATCGCCTTCGGCCGCTCGGAGCACTTCGGCGGTCAGGTGGGGCCGAAGGACTTCTCGTCGCCGGACCGGGTCGTGCACATCGACCGCGTCTACACCCCCGAGCTCCAGCCCGGCATCCTGGTGGAACGCGCCGTGCTCGCGATGGACGATGGCTCCACCCTCGAGCTGATGCGCGCCGGCGCCTACACCGTTGGTCTCGACTGATCCATGGCGCGCACCGAAGGCCCCCGCCGACCGCGACCGAGGCGATTGCTGAACAGGAGCACCCTGGGCTTCCTGGTGCTCCTCTTGGGCGCCTCGGGGATGCTGTGGCACATGCTGAGGCCCTACTGGCAGGGGTCGGGCGCGCTGCCGTCTCCGCCGCCGGCCGCCGTGGAGGAACCCGCGCCGGCAGCGGCCGTCGTGTCCCTGGTCCGGGTCGTGGACGGGGACACGGTCCGCATTCGCTGGCGGGGCGAGGATCAGCCCGTGCGCCTGCTGCGCATCGACACGCCCGAGCGGGGTCGAAGCGGCTTCGGCGAGGCCACGGAGGCGCTGCGCGGGCTGCTCGAAGAGGGCCGGGTGCGGATCGAGTTCGAACGGCCGGGTCGCGAGGAACGCGATCGCTACGGCCGCCTGCTGGCCTACCTCTTCGCACCGGACGGCAGCAACGCGAACATCGAGATGGTCCGGCTGGGTCACAGCCGTTTCTACGAGAAGTTCGGCCGCGGTCGCCTCGCCGCCGGTTTCGAGGCCGCCGAGGCCGAGGCGCGCCGGACGGACGCGGGCCTGTGGAGAGCCGGGAGCTGGACCGGGAAGTGAACCGGGGCCGGGCCGAGCCCGGCCGATTCCTTGCCCCGGTCCGGCCCGGGGCCGTAACATCCTCCCCATGAGCGGCGCCGCATCGCGACCCGCGGCCCCGCGCCGCACCCGGGAAGAGCTCCTGCTGTCCGCCGCGATGTTCGGGTACTTCTTCCTGGTCATCACGTCGTTCTGGGTGCTGAAGCCCCTGAAAAAGGCGCTGTTCGTCGAGCGCTACGACGAGGACGGCCTCACTGTACTGGGAGTGGTCCTGCGCGCATCCCAGGCCGAGCTGCTGGCCAAGGTGCTGAACCTCGTCTGCGCCGTGGGCGCGATGGTGGCGTTCACCTGGCTCTCGAGGCGCCTGCGGCGCGACCGGCTCGGCGGGTTGCTGACGCTGGCCTTCATGGCGGGGTATGTGGCGTACGCGGTGGCGCTGGCCCCGGGGAGCGGCGCGGTCACCGTGTGGAGCTTCTACCTGTTCGGTGATCTGTTCAGCACGATGATGGTGGCGGGGTTCTTCGCCTTCCTGGCGGACTCGGTGAGCGCCGCGCAGGCCCGCCGACTCTATGGGCCCATCGGCGTGGGCGGGGTCGCCGGGGGGGTCTTCGGATCGCTGGTGCTGCGTTCCTGTCTCGACGCACTGCCGGTTCATGCCTGGATGTGGGTCCTGCTGGCCCTCGGCGCGGGGATCCTGCTCCTGGCGCGGGTCGCGGGCCGACTCGTGCACAGGATGCCGGTCCCGGAGGGAGTGGGAGACGCGGCGGCCGCCTCTTCCCCGGCACCTTCGGGCGCCTCGGCGTTCACGGAGGGCTTCGGGCTCGTGCTGCGTTCGCGCTATCTGCTGGCCATCGCGGCCATCGTGGGGTTGTACGAGGTGGTCTCGGCCCTGGTGGATTTCCAGTTCACCGAGACCGTGGCGCGCCACCTCGACGGGGCGGACATCGGCCGGCATTTCTCCACGGTCTACCTGGCGGCCAACGCGTCGGCGCTGGGCGTGCAGCTCCTCGTCACCGGGGCCGTGCTGCGCCGCTTCGGGGTCGGCGTGGCGCTGCTGGTCCTGCCCGCGGTGATGCTGGGGGGAGCCGCCGGTTTCGTCGTCGTGCCGTCGCTGCTCATGGCGAGCCTGCTCAGCGCCTCGGACAACGCGCTCAACTACTCGATCCACCAGTCCGCGCGGGAGGCGCTCTGGGTGCCCACCGCCTCGGCGGAGAAGTACCGGGCCAAGGCCTGCATCGACATGGTCGTCAAGCGGGGAGCCAAGACAGTGGGGGTGCTGCTGGGCCTGGGGCTGTCGGCCCTGGTCTCGGGCTTCGCCGGGCTGCGGTCCATCTCGCTGGCGGTGGCCGCGCTCGTCGTGGCGTGGATCCTCGTCGCGCGCTTCGCCGGGCGCCAGTTCGAACGGCGCGAGGCGGCGGAAGCCGCGCGGGTCCGGGCCGAGGCCGGAGCCCCCGCCCGATAGCCTTTTCGCGGGTTTCGTCTAGAATGGACGAGGACCTGGCAGGTGCGGGCGAGGGCGATTGATGGCGCGCGGCGGACGCAAGAAGGCTCGTGAGAGGGAGACGGCGCAGGACGCGCCGCGGCGGGTGTTCGCCAATCGGCCGTTCGCGGAGCTGAAGGCCGAGCGGGGTTCGAAACCCGTGCCGCTCGCGAGAAAGCCCGCCTCGCCGAAGCCGCCACTCGAGCCGGTGGAACCGGGTGATGACGGGGCGGCACTGGCCGAGCTGATGCGCGGCGTCGCGCCCCTCGACGCGGGCCCGCCGCTTCGGGAGCAGCGGGTGGCACCCCGGCCGATGCTGGCCGAGACGGACGAGGACGCGCTGGTGATGCGGCGCCTCGACGAGCTGGTCCACGGCGACCTGCCGTTCGACTTCGCGGACACCGAGGAGTACATCGAAGCCCACGTCGCGGACCTGGACCCCAGGATCCTCGCCCGGCTCAAGGCCGGGGACTTCGCGCTCCAGCGCCACCTCGACCTCCACGGGTTCACCCGCGAGGAGGCCCGGAGCAGGGTGGCGGAATTCCTGCGGCGCTGTCAGGGCGAGGGGCTGCGCTGCGTGCTGATCGTCCACGGCCGGGGAAAGGGCTCGAAGGACAACGTGCCGGGCTCGCGCAGTG
>CAYZAI010000121.1:0-12478 GCA_964476305.1 uncultured Myxococcales bacterium | reverse complement strand
ACTTTGTCAGAACCCGTGCACAGCGTTTCATTTGCGCTTCCATCTGTCGGCGTTCCTGTATAGTTTGTGTGGTACCAGTCCTGGACCCACTCCCAGACGTTGCCGGACATGTCACAGAGATCCTGGTCTGTGTTGCCTTCAGCCCTTGAGCAGACCGCCATCGTCAATTGCGTTCCGCACCCGTCGACATCGTCCTCTTCCATGACGGCGTAGTCGCAGGTCGCGGTCTCGTTGCCCCATGGGTAGTCGAACTCCTGGCCACCCGATTGAGCCGCGTACTCCCACTCGGATTCCGACGGAAGCCGCCCTCCGACCCATGCGCAAAAAGCCACCGCTTGGTACCAATCGATGCAGTTGATCGGGTGATTCTCGTTCCCTTCTACTCCCCAGTTCCCCTTTTGAAGGGGAGAACAGAAGCTCTCGGCGAAGGGCTCGGAGCAGGCGTCCGCCTCCACGCATGCTGCGTACTGCTCCACGGTCACCTCGGTCCGCGTGATCTGGAAGGTCGGCATCGTCACGGCATGGACCGGCATTTCGTTTCCTTCCCCTTCTGTCGATCCCATCATGTACGTGCCGCCGCAAAGGGTGACCCAGGTCGTTCCATCCGTTCCCGGAGAGGTCTCCCCGTCCGTGCAGGCGATCGTTCCCGTGTCCGTCTGGGTCGCGCTGTCCGTGTCGCTGTCGCCGTCCGCGTCGCCGTCGGCATCCGCGTCGCCGCCGTCGGGAAGCGGCGATCCGCTCGCTCCCGCCTTGTAGCACCCGGCGAGGGCCAGGGCGGCCACGAGAGAAACAGTCCAGGGCAGCGGGTTCATGATCAGCGCCCCCCTTTCATCCCGTCGATTCTATCAGTTCCTGGCAGGCGGCGACACGGAGAAGAGGAAGGTTCGAGCCGCTCCCCGCTCCCGCCGGCTCGTTTACAGCCGGCGCAGGCCGAACTGGAGCTCCATCCCGCGGATCAGCGAGCCGCCGCCCCGGCGGCGCAGCTCCGCGCCCACGGGAGCGAACTCGAGCCTGAGCTCGGCGCTGGCCAGGAAGGTGTCCAGGGTGCGGACGTACCCGGCGCGGCGGGCCACGACGAAGGCATCGCGCAGGGCGGGCTCGAGATCGAGGAAGCGCGCGCACAGTCCTTCCAGCACGTCCGCGTCCTCGCCGAGGCGCCCCTCCAGATCCACCAGCAGGTTGCGCTCGTGGTCCGAGATCACCCGACCGGAACAGCCGCGAAGGCCCCGGAGCAGCGCGAGGATCTCGGTGACGATCTCCTCCTCCTCGGGGTATTCGAACGAGCCGTCGTCCCGCATCCGGGCCAGCGGGGAGCCGGGTTCGATCCACAGGGTGCGCAGCCGCACGTGCTGGGGATCGATCGCGGCGAGGACCCTCGCGGTCTCGGCGGCGTGCTCGGCCGAGAGCGCCCGTCCGCCGAGGCCGGGCATCACGTAGCAGCAGACCTCGAAACCCGCGTCGATGGCCCGGCGGCACCCCTCGACGTGGTGCTCGGCCCGGCAGCCCTTGTTCACCAGCTCGAGCACGCGGTCACTGCCGCTCTCGACACCGATGTGGATGCGCGTCAGGCCCGCCGCCCTCAGTGTCCGGAGCTGATCCCGCGTTCGCGCGCAGAGGGTGCGGGAGCGGGCGTAGACCGTCACCCGGTCCACCGAGGGGAAGCGCTCCCGCAGCCGCTCCAGCACGGGCAACAGCCGCTCCGGCCGGATCGCCAGGCTGTCCGCGTCCTGTAGGAAGACGTGGCGTCCCCCCCGGCTCAGCCACAGCGCCACCCGGCGCTCCTCCTCGGAGACCTCGGGCGCCTGGATGATCGCCAGGGCCGCACGGGGATCGATCCCGCCGTCCGGTGCGGAGCCGGCCCGGGCCCGCACGTCCTTCGCGGTGCTGGCCAGAAAGTCGATCTCGGCGAGCAAATCGGAAGTCTCGCGCCGCGAGAAGCGCGTGCGCTTGTAGACCGAGCAGAAGGCGCAGCCGTTCCACGGGCAGTTGCGGGTCACCCGCAGAAGCAGGCTCGTCGCCTCGCTCGGCGGCCGGATCGGCCCGAGCTCGCAGCCGGTGATGGCGGGGGCGGGGTTCATCCGCTGCGGGGGCCTACTCGTCCTCGTCCTCGGACTTGAAGGCCGCGATCACCTTCTGCGCCACGTCGAAGGGTACCTCGTCATAGTGGGAGAAGCCCACGGTGAAGGTGCCGCGCCCGCCGGTGATCGAGTCGAGCTCCGAGGCGTACATCAGGAGCTCGCTCATCGGCGCCTGGGCCCGGATCACCTGGTTGTGGCCCTTGGCCTCCATGCCCTGGACCCGGCCGCGGCGGGAGCTGATGTCCCCCATCACGTCGCCCATGCACTCGTCCGGGACCATGACCTCGAGGTTCCAGATCGGCTCGAGCAGGTAGGCGTCCGCCTTCTCGACGGCCAGCTTGAAGCCCTTCGAGCCCGCCATCTGGAACGCGGCGTCCGAGGAATCGACGTCGTGGAACTTGCCATCGTAGACGGTAACCTTGACGTCGACGAGCTGGTAGCCGGCGATCACGCCGCGGGACATGCGGCCGACCACGCCCTTCTCGACCGAGGGGATCCACTGCCTGGGGATCGCGCCACCGACGATCGCGTTCGCGAACTCGAAGCCGCCGCCGCGGGGCAGGGGCTCGACGTGCAGGTAGCACACGCCGAACTGGCCGCGGCCGCCGGTCTGCTTCTTGTGCTTCCCCTCGATGTTCTCGACCTTCTTGCGGATCGTCTCGCGGTAGGGGATGCGCGGTGGAGCCAACTCGACCTCGACTTCGAACTTGCGCCGCATCCTCTCGATGGTCAGATCGATGTGCACCTGGCCCATCCCGGCGATCTGGGTCTCCTTGACCTCGGGGTCGCGGACGATGCGGATCGTCGGGTCCTCTTCGGCGATGCGGTTCAATGCCTGGCCGACCTTGTCCTCCTCGTTCTTGTCCTTGGCGCGAACGGCGTAGGTGATGATCGGCTCGACCTTGGGAAGCGCCGTGAAGACCACCTTGGCCTTCTCGTCGCACAGCGTGTCGCCGACCTGCGTCGTCTTGAGCTTGGCGATGGCGATCACGTCGCCGGGTCCGGCGCTGGGCACGCTCTCCTGCTTCTTTCCCACCGGGACCAGGATCTGGCCGAAGCGCTCCCTCTCCTCTTTGGTGGCGTTGTAGAACCCGCGGTCGGCCTCGAGGGTGCCGGACCAGATGCGGATGATGGCCAGGCTCCCGGTGAACTTGTCCTGTACGGTCTTGAACACCGTGGCCGCGAACGGCGCGTCGGCCCGGGGCTCGCAGAGCACTTCGGAGTCTGCCCGCGTGCCTTTGTGGGGAGGCCGGTCCTCGGGGGATGGGAAACGGTCGCAGATCAGATCGAGCAGCGGCTGGATGCCCACGTTCTTGGTGGACGAGGCGACCACCGCGGGCACCAGAAGCCCTGCGGCCATGGCCCTGGGCAGGGCCCGGTCGATCTCCTCGTCGGAAAGCTCCATTGTCTCGAGGTACTTCTCCATCAGCGTATCGTCGCTCTCGGCGATGACCTCGACCAGGGCCTCCCGGGCCGCGGCCACCTCGTCGGCCATGTCGGCGGGGATTTCCGCCTCCTCGACGCCCTTGCTCCCGTCCGCGGGGAACGACCAGGCCTTCTGCTTCAGTACGTTGACCACGCCCTGGAAACCGTCCTCGGTCCCGATCGGGATGATGAACGGCGCGATGCGCTTCGAGAGGATCTCCCGCGCTTTCTCCAGCGTCTCCTGGAAACTCGAACGCTCGCGATCCATCTTGTTGATCACGACCAACCGGGGAAGATCGAGCTCCTCGGCCAGGCCCCACATCTTCTCGGTCATCACCTGCACGCCGTCCACAGCCGAGATCACGAGCACCGCGATGTCGCTGGCGGCCAGCGCGTTGCGCGCATCGACGAAGAAGTTGTTGTCGCCGGGGGTGTCGATCAGCTGGATCTTCCGCTTCTGCCACTCCGCGGCGGCGAAGGCCGTGGAGATCGAGCTCTGGCGCTTGATCTCCTCGGGCTCGAAGTCGAAGAGGGACGTCTCGTCCAGTACGCTGCCGAGCCGCGTGGTCGCCCCGCAATCGAACAGGATCGCCTCTCCGAGGGAGGTCTTGCCGCTGCCGCCATGTCCGACCAGGCAGATGTTGCGGATGTTTTTCGCGTCGTATTTCTTCATCGTCTGGCCCTCTGAAGCCGCGCGTTCGTGCCCGGGCCCCGTGCCCAAGGACCACGCTATGTAGATCGGCGCCGCGGAATCGTCAATCGCCGTTCCCTGTCGGCGCATCTCGGCTATACTCGCGGCCCATGAAGGGACCGGGCATCTGGCGGCGGCTCGGGCCGGGCATCCTGCTGGCGGCTACGAGCATCGGTGCGTCCCACCTGGTGCTCAGCCCCCAGGCCGGCGCCCTCTTCGGCTACGACCTCCTGTGGCTGGTGCTGGCCGCGCACCTCTTCAAGTACCCGGCGTTCGAGTTCGGCCCACGCTACGCCGCCTGTACCGGCACCAGTCTCCTCGCGGGCTATGCCCGCGTCCCTGGCCCGCGGAACTGGCCTCTCTTCGTCTTCCTCGGGAGCACGGTGCTCCAAGGGATCGGCGTGCTGGCGGGGGTCGTCAACATCTCGGGCTGCGTGCTGGCCACATGGCTCGCCGATCCCGCCGCGCGGCTCGCCTGGTCCCTCGGCGCCACGGAGCTCTTCTCCCTGGCCGTGCTGGTCACGGTGCTGCTGCTCCTGTTCGCCGGGGGCTTTTCGCTGCTCGACAACGTCAACAAGCTGATGATGGCGGGACTGGCCGTCGCCACGATCCTCGCGTTCGTGCCGGCGATCCCGGGTCCGCGGGCCCTTGCCTCGATGGTGGTGCCGTCGTTCCCGGATGGCTCGGTGATCCTCGTCGCGGCGATCCTGGGGTGGATGCCCACGGGCATCGACGTCTCGGTCTGGCACTCGTTCTGGACCATCGAGAAGCTCGAGCGGCTGGGGGCTGCCGTCGGGGCGGATCCCGTCTCCCGCCTGCGCGTCTCGCTGGCCGACATGCGCACGGGCTACGCGCTGTCGGCGGTCACGGGCGTGATGTTCATCTGCATCGGCGCGGCCCACCTCTCCGGCCTGGGGGCCGAGCTCAAGGGCGTGCAGTTCGCCGAGGCGATCTCCACCGCCTACACGGCGATCTTCGGCCGCTGGATGTACCACTTCTTCATGCTGACCGCGTTCTTCGCCATGTTCTCCACGTCGTACACGGTGATCGACGGCTTCTCGCGTTCCTTCGCCGAGGGGCTCGCGCTCCTCCGGCCGGGCCTGGCAGGCGGGCGGACGCGGAAGACCGCCTACCGCGCCTTCGCGCTCGCCTCGGCCCTTTTCGCCGCGGTGACGCTGGTGGCCCTGGGCAACCCGGTGACCCTGGTGCTGGCGGCCTCCCTCGTCAGTCTTGCCGTCGCCCCGGTGCTCTACGCCCTGAACATCCATTGCGTCCGCCGGCACATCGCCGACCCGCGGCTGCGCCCCGCGATCGCGACCGTCGCCATCGGCTGGGCCGGAATAGCGTTCATGCTCGCCGCGCTGGGGGTCACGCTCTACGTCCGGCTCGCGGGCTGAGGGGCGAAGGTCTCGCGACCTACTCGACGACCGAGTCGCAGCCGAAGGTGGCGGTGACGACCGAGACGGCGGCGCTCTTGTAGTCCGCGCACAGGCTCTCGCACATCTCGATCGTGTCCTCGTCGATCCAGTGCCAGCCGCCCGGGTTCGAACAGTCCGCGCTGTAGGGCACCAGGAGACCGTCGGCGTACAGGTTGACCAGGCCCGGATCGTCCGAGACGCTCTCGTCGAGGGATTCCCAGTCCACGGTGAAGGTGCAGTCCAGGGCGGCGGCGGCGATCTCGGCCAGGGCCTCCTGCAACTGGCCGGCGTCGGTCGCCGGGAAGTACGCGCCCGTGCCGCCGGCCGCCGCAATTCCGTCCATCACGTCGTCCCAGACGTCCACCACCCCGCCGACCCCGACGACGTAGACCGTGACTCCCCAGGAGTCGTGCAGCTCTCCGGCGGTCTCGATGGCCTGCGCGTCGTCGAGGCAGTCCTCGTGGTTGTAGCAGCTGACGAGATCCATCTGCGTGGTCTGGCAGGCCGGGCACTGCAGCGTCATGTCGCTCGAGCAGTTGGGCGCCCCGTCCGTGGCCAGCAGCAGGACCTTGTTCGCCCCGTCGAAGATCGAGTTCAGGTACGTGCCGGCCGCCTCCATCGCCGCGGCCGTCGGGGTGCCGCTGCCGGAGGGCGTCTGCATCCCGATCTGGCTCGCGATCTGGCCGGCGTTGATGTCGGCGATGGGTACGAGCGGCGCGTCGGGCTGCGGGGCGGCGCACAGATCCGCGCCGCCGGGGAAGACCATCAGCCCGAAGCGGATCTGGGAGTCCATCAGCTCTGTCGTCTCGGTGAGCGCGCCGGCGACCATCGCCCAGTAGGTCTCGGGGCTTCCCCAGCTCATCGAGTACGACCGGTCGAGCAGGATCAGGATGTCGGGTGGATCGCCCGCAACCGGGAAGGCGACCTCGTCGCAGTCGGCGTCGGCGTCCGTGTCGGAGTCGCCATCGGAGTCGCCATCGGAGTCGCCGTCGGCGTCGCCGTCGGCGTCCCCGCTGTCGTTGTCTCCGCGCCCGGCCCCCTGGCATCCGAGGCCCGTGGCGGCGAGCAGCCAGGCGAGCGGGATCGAAACGAGGACGGTTCTCATGGCGTCATCCCCTGTCATGACAGTGCCACCGCGGGCGATTGTAGCACGGACGGCGGTCCCGCGGGGCAGTGTCGTCCCTCAGCCGAACAGGCGGCGGAACAGGCCGCTCACCGGACCCTGCCAGCGGCGGATGAGGACCACCGAGACCGGGGAATAGCGCGCCACCTTCTCGGGAATCTCGCCGGCGACGATGCGCTTGAACGGCTTGCTCGGCGCGGCGCCGATCACGACCAGATCGTACTCCCTGGAGGCCTTGGCGATTCCCGCGGCCACCGAGTCGGCGCGGACCAGCTTTCGCCCCGAGCCCGTCTCGAGGTTCAGGGTCGTAAGAGACGCCTCGATGCGCCCGAGAGCCGCCTGCTCGGCCTGCTCGTCCGCTGCCGCGGGGATCACCACGCAGGCGTCGACCTCGGCGTCGTACATCTGCCGGAAGCTGCGACAGCACTCCGCGCCCAGGGTGGCGTTCGGGCCGCCCGACGTGGCCAGCAGGATGCGGCGAGTGGGCCCGGGGATGACCTTCACCAGCGCCAGATCACACGGGCAATGGCGGATCATGTGGTCGGTCAGCTCGCCGAAGATGCGATCCCGGGTCCTGGCGAAGCCCTTCCAGCCCATCACCAGCACCGCGGCCCTGTGCGCCTGGACCGCGCCGAGGACCGCGTTCTTGAGCGAGTGCGCGACGCGCAGATCCGAGCGCAGATCGACCCCGATCTCCGCCGCGCGTGCCTGCGCCAGCCGCAGAAGCGGCCTCCTGTGGTGTACGAGCCTGAGCCCCTCGTGGATCGCGAGCTGCGGCGGGACCAGCCCCACAGTGACGGCCACCAGCTCGCCCCCGCGAGGCAGCGCCAGCGCGGCGGCCACGTCGATCAGAGGCTTGACCGTGTCGGGGTTGGCCAGCAGCACCACCACGCGGAAACGCGCACCCTCTTCCGGCGGCGGAGGCCTGTCCACCTCGAGCACCTGCGGGCCGCGCGCCTGCACCTTGCCTTTGAAGATCGCGAAATAGAGCAGCAGCCCGAACACGGTCCAGCCCACCACGACCATCCACGGGCGCGGGTCGAAGGTGTATTGGTAGATGGCCAGTGCGGTGTTGATGGCGAAGCCGGCGAGCGGCAGCACCGGATAGAAGGGAACGCGGTAGGGGCGCGCCAGGTCCGGCCGCTTGCGACGCAGCGCCACGAGCGCGAGGTTCACGAGAGCGAACACGAGCAGGAACATCACACTCGCCGCCGAGCCAAGCGCCTCGATCGGCAGCGCCACGGCCGTGACCAGGAAGATGGCGCCGGTGGCGAAGATCGCCAGGTGGGGTGTCCGCCGACGCCGGTGTATCGCCGCGATCCGATCGGGGAGCCAGCCGTCGCGGGCCATCGAAAACGCCACGCGCGACGAGGCGAGCACCGTGGCGTTGAGCGCGCTCATCGTGGACAGCACGCCGCCCAGCAGGATCAGGAACACGCCGATCCCGGGCATCATCTGGGTCGCGGCCTTGACGATCGCCGTCTCCTTGTACTGCCCGAGGAACTCCCAGGACGGCATGTCCCCGGGATGCACCGCGCCGATGGAGACGGCGACCACGCACAGGTAGATGAGGACCGCGACGCCCACCGAGACGAAAGTGGCGCGTGGGATGTTCTTCTCGGGGTTCTTGATCTCCTCGGCCACGGTCGCGATCAGATCGTAGCCCTCGAAGGCGATGAAGATCAGGCCCATCGCGACGAACACGCCTCCGCAGCCCTTGGGGAAGAACGGCGTGAACTCCCTCTTCGCCGCCGGGACGTCGCCGGAGATCGCCTCGATGCCGTAGATGATGAAAACGGCGAGCACGGCGATCTTCGCGATGACGATGATGTTCTCGGTCTTGCCAGTCACCGCCGCGCCGCGGACGTTGAGCAGCGTGAACGCGACGCCGGCCAGCAGGACCATGAACACCGTCGCTGCGTGCTCCCCGGCGACCGAGCACATCAAGTGGTGCGTGCCGGGGAAGTAGCCGGCCAGGAACTCCATGAAGTACGAGCCGAAGCCGGCGGCGTAGAGGGCGCACGCCGAAGTATAGGCGAACCAGAGCCACCATCCGGCCGTGAACCCGAGCACGTCGGGGAAGGCGTTCTTCACGAAGGCGTAGCCGCCGCCGGACTCGGGCAGCGCCGCGGCGAGCTCGGCGTAGACCATCGCGGTGATGGTCGTGACGACGCCGTTCAGGGCGAAGGCGAGGAGCGAGGCCGGCCCGGCCTCCCCCGCCGCGATGCCCGTGAGCACGAAGATCCCGGCGCCGATCATGGCGCCGACACCGATCATCGTCGCGTCGAAGCCCCCGAGGGTCCGAGCGAACGTGACCTCGTGCTCACGCTCCTGGTCTCTGGCCGGTTCGGGTGCCATCGTCCGGCACACCATATCACGACCGCGGCGAGGACTCCCGCCCGCGGAATAGTCGATGCCATGCGAACGTCAAAGCATCATGACGCGCCGCACGGCAATCCTCGCTGTCGCCCTCCTCGGCTCCGTCGCCAGTGCCTCGGTCGGCGCCGGGACGGGCGCCCGCGTGCTCGACGCAGACGATCTCGCCGCGTGGAAGGCGATCCGCCCCTCCCTCGCGATCCGGACGCGGGTCGACGGTGGCCGGGTCGCGGCCAGGCCGACGGTCGTGGTCGTGCGCGGCCAGCGGCTGGCTCTCTCGCTGAAGGCGAAGGAGGGGGCCGCGATCAGGTGGTACCTCGTTCTGCCCGATCTGGCGCACAACTACGCCAACGCCGCGCCTCCGTGGGAGCCGAACGCCTACGCGTGGACCGGCATGGACGAGATCGGCTACCTCCAGATCGAGCTCGTGGATTTCAGGGACCGGGCGGAGATCGAGCCGTTCGCGGGATCGGCGATCCGGGACGCCATTGCTGCTCTCGAGAACGCCGACGGATTCTACCACGCGGACGCCGGCACCTTCCGGTTCGCGGCCGACGCCTCGAAAGGCGGGAGAGCGGCGCGCACTCCGGGCGCCACGGACGTCACGGATCGCGGCATCGCCAAGGCGGTCACCCGCGTCACGGTGCGCACGGGCTCGGGCTACGTCGGCGCGCTCGAGGGGTTCTACAACGTGGCCGGGCTGTTCGGCTCCACCACGTACCAGGCCGCGCGGCACATCGGTGCCGACTGCGCGGACATCCTGATGGCCGCCCGCGCCGAGTGGCAAGGGAAGCCGCTGGCGGCGAACTTCAACGTGCAGCAGCTCACGCAGAGGCTGCGGAAGATCGCCGAGGTCGACGTCGTGGACGGCGCACCGTCGAAGACGCTGCGCTGGGGCGAGGTGATCGAGCCCGGTGACTTCATCGCCGTCAGGTACCAGGGATTCAGGAAGTTCATCCACATCGGGGCGCTTTTCAGCGACGACGACGGTGACGGCGTCCTGAGTGGCTGGGATCTCATCCTCCACGCCGGCCCGGACCCGCTCCACCTGACGCGACTGGAAGACGGCGCGTTCGACGGTCGGGTCGTGGTTCTGCGGCCCGCAGGCATCCGGATGGTGAGGACCGACGATCTGCGGTAGCCTCAGGTTCTTGCGTCTACGGCGGGCTTCGTCGCATACTCGCCTGGCCATGAAATCAACAAGACATGCCAGCGGAACCATGACGTTATTGGGGATCGTGACCGCTGTGATGCTCGCGGCTTGCGGGTGCAGGGGAGGGGAGGACGGGGTGGCGCGCAAGGACGCGGTGATGACATCCACCGAAGAGAAAGATACCGGGAAGGCGGAATCCGAGGCCGCGAAGCAACCGAAGAAACCCGCCGTGGAGAAGGTGCTATTCGTGGTGATCGACGCGCTGAGGGCCGACGGGCTGGGCTGCTACGGATACGACAGGCCGACCTCTCCCACCATCGACCGGATCGCGTCCGAGGGGATCGTCTTCGAGCGGATGCACTCGGCCTCACCGTGGACCGCCCCCTCGTTCGGGACATTGTTCACCGGAGTCTCCCCGCGGGTACACGGCGCGGGGGGATTCCTGGCCAAGGGATCGCCCAAGGGGGAGACCCTTTTCGGCGTGACCGTCGGGGGAATTCGCAAGGATCTTCCCACCCTCCCGCAGCTCCTGCCCGAGGGGATCAGGACCGGCGCGGTGATCAACAACTCCTTCGTGTCCAAGGAGCTCGGCTTCGCCCGCGGCTTCGACGATTTCGACCACGACGTCGCCAAGCTCACCCGCTATCGGACCGCTGACAAGGTGACCAACGCCGCGTTCCGATGGCTGAAGAAGAACAAGGACAAACCGTTCTTCTACATGCTCCACTACTTCGATCCGCACATCCAGTACGCGCCCCCCGAGAAGTATCTGCCGATGTTCGCGCCCGACAAGCCCCGCCGTATAGGCTACCCATTCGTCGATCACGACAGTGCCAGGGACGGTTCACTGAAGCCGAGCGAGGCCGAGAAGAATTTCATCCGGGGCCTGTACGACGGCGAGGTGAGGTTCGTGGATGACGAGCTGGCCGGGCTGACGGCCGCGATGGAGGAGATGGGGATCCTCGACGACACCTGGATAGTCATCGTCGCCGATCACGGCGAGGAGCACTTCGATCACGGCAGCTTCGAGCACGGCCACCGCTACGAGGAGGAGGTGGTGCGCGTCCCCTTCATCATCCGCGCTCCGGGGGGCAAGTGGAAGGCGGCCACCCGGATCCCGACGTCGGTCTCACACGTCGATGTGGTCCCCACCATCCTGGACATGTACGGGGTGAAGCCGCCCTCCCACATGGAGGGCAGGACGATGATGCCCGTCATCGAAGGGAAGGACACCGCGGACAGGTCCTGCTACATGGAATACAACCTGTTCAACGGTCAGCAGTGCGCCTACTTCGACGGGCGTTACAAGGTGGTCCTCGATATCCGACGTAACCGGGGTTTCATGTACGATCTGCAGGAGGACCCCGGCGAGTTGAACCAGCTGGGCAGGGATCATCCGAAGTACGAGGAGCTGATGGGCCAGCTTCAGGCGACCCGGGACAGGCTGGAGGCGTCCGCGAAGGGGAAGGTCTTCGACGAGGGCAAGCTGGACGAGGAGTCGGCCGAGGCGCTCAAGTCGCTGGGGTATATCAAGTAGGTACTGGAAAGAATTCCCGTTGAGGACGACGCCCCACCCGATGACGGTGAAGCCGGTTCTGTCGAAAGTGGTCAGCGCGGGCGCGGCGATGGGCTCGCGGCACCCTCGATCATGAGCCAGAGACGCAGGAGGCTGTCGGGCTCGGGCACGCGAGGCCTCTTCCGATCCGCCGTCGACCGATCGGGCTTCGTCTCCGTGATGTTCAAGCCGTCCTCCATCCGTTGCCCCCTCGCGTGTCTGGTGCTCACAATCGGTTTCCGGGAGCCGCGCGCCTGCCAGCGCCCCCGCCGCGCCCCGGCGCTGAGATCACTTCCTTCCGAGGTGTTCGAGGACCGCGCCGAGGAACTCGATTCTGTCGAAGAGCGTGTCGATCAGCCTAGGAAGTGCCACCTGAACGACCTCTTCAGAAGGAGGCGTTGTACGCAACGAATAGCGCCGCCACACAATTGGAAAAAGCGAATAGCTTCTTCAGATTTTTGGGTCTTGTTTTCAGGGCGAAGCGTCCACCCAGAATGCCGCCGGCGATGGTCACCACAGCCAGGGGAACGGCAACGGAGGGGTTGAAATCCCCGTGCACAGCGTGACCGGCAAAACCCATCAGGGCGGTGGCAGCGACGAGGGCGGATGCGGTTCCCACCGCCACATGCATGGGAACCGAGCAGACCAGTACCATCAGC
>CAYZAI010000120.1:8591-12610 GCA_964476305.1 uncultured Myxococcales bacterium | reverse complement strand
GTCCACGTCATGACTCCATGCTGATCTAATGGTCGCGGGCGCCGGGCCCGGAACGCCGGGGGGGGAACAGGCGAGAAGCGTCAGCCCGGTCATCAGCAGCGGGGGAAGGGCGACGAGAGGAGGTTGCCCCGGCGAGGGCACGTCAGCCTCCCAGCGCGTCGATGCGCTCCACCACGTCGGCGAAGCCCGGGTCCTCGTTCAGCACCTCGTTGTACAGGTCGATGGCTCGCTGCGTGTCTCCCCGGATCTCGTGGGCCTTGGCCAGCTCGTACTTGACGGCCAGGGTCTCGTCCACGGTCTTCTCGGGCAGATCGAGGGCCGCCGAGAGCACGCCGATGGCTTCGTCCGAGCGATCGCTGCCGACGTGGCAGATGCCGATCATGATCGCGACCTGCGCCCGCCGCCCGGGATCCCCGCCGGCCAGCTCGAACTCGGTGATGGCGTCGTCGAAAAGCCCCATCTCCTTGTAGGCCATGCCCAGGTCGTAGTGGGTGGCGAAGTCCGTGGACGAGACCTGCGCCTGGACCCCGGCCTTGAACTGGGAGAAGACCTCCTCGAAACCGACGATGGCCGGGTCCGTGGTCGTCCCTTCCTCGTCGAGGTCATCGACGAGCTGGTCGAGGTCCTCGGCGAGCTGGTCGAAGTCCAGCACGTCCTCGTCGTCTCCGTCGAAGTCCTCGACGACGATCTCATCCGACTCGTACTCGGCCTCGGCGACGGCCGCCGTCGGCAACGCGGGTGCCGGAGCCGGGACCGAGTCCTTCGCCGGCGCTCGCAGGAGGTCGACGAAATGCGCCAGCCGCGGATCGTCCGGGTGCTCGGCCAACAGGTCGTCGAGGATGCCACGCGCTTCGTCGAACAGCTCCTGGCTGACGAAGAAGTCGATCTCCTCGAGCTCGGCGGAGAGATCGGGCAGATCCCCGGCGCCGATCGCCGGTTCGGCTGCCGCCGCCGGTTCCGCCTTCGGTGCGGGCGGGGCGGCACGCTTGGGCGCGACGGGCTGATGAGCCATCCTGGGCGGCTCGGACCTCCTGGGGGGCTCCGAGGGCCTGACGGGCTCGGTCTTTTTTGGCAGCTCGACCTTCTTCGCGGGCTCCGCGGGCTTCGCGGGCTTCGAAAGCTCCGCCTTTTTCGGCGGCTCTGCTGGCCTGGGCAGCCGGGACGGCTTCGGCGGCTCGACCGTCTCCTCCAGCACCTCGATTTCGTCCTCCGCGTCCACCTCGGCGAGCCCGCTGTCTTCGACGTCCTCGAGATCGAGGCTCAGATCGAGGCCCGAGAGCTCGTCCCGGGCGGCGTCCCTGGCCGGCGCATCCAGGGCGAGGGAGTCGTCCAGATCGAAGATATCCTCGTCCGCGACGTCGTCGTCGATCATGGGCAGATCTTCCTCGGCGTCGTCCACGTCGAGGTCAATCTGGGCCGTGTCGTCCTCGTCGTCGAACCCGTCGAGCAGGTCGTCGTCCGCGCCGATCTCGGGTTCGACCAGCAACGGGCCCGCGACCTCGCCGCTCTCCGGGAACCCGTCCGCCTCGAATTCGAAGTCCTCCGCCTCTTCGCGCGCCGTGGTCGTGATCCGGGCCACGTGCTCGGGCACCACGCCGCCGATGCGATGCAGGATGTCGATGGCCTTGTCGTTCGTCGGCTCGACCTCGAGGATCTGGTGGAGGTAGTAGACCGCCCCCTCGGGTTGATCCTCGACGAACCCGTCCACCAGCACGAACAGCTGGCCGAGGGCCTCGTCCGTGCGGCCGGCCTCGAGGAGGACGTCACGCAGCTTCTCGCGGGCGTCGAGGTTGTAGAAATCGAATTCGAAGGTCTTGGAGAGGTGATCGACGGCGCGGTCGATGAGGCCGTACTTGAGCAGGACCTCGGTCTCGCCCAGGATCTTCTGGGCGCGCGAGGTGATCTCCTCGTCCGACAGCTCGTCGAGGTTCTCGACGACCGCCAGCGGCGCGCTGGCCGTGGCCGCCTGGGCCGCAGCCGGCACGGCGGCCGGAGACGGGAGCGCGTCGCCGGCCGGCCGCAGGACGCGGGTGGGGACCGACTGGCCGCGCCCGAGAGCGGCGAGGGCCGCCTGGTTGGCGGGGTCGAGGGCGAGGATGCGCTCGTGGATCTGGCGTCGCTTCGCCTGGTCGCCGCCTTCGCCGATCACGTGGGCGATCTCGTTGTAGACCGATATCGATTTCTCGGGCTGGCCGAGCCCGACGAAGGCCTCCGCCAGGAGCTCGAGGGTGACGATGTCCCGGTGGTCCTTCGAGAAGCAGAGCTGGAGCTTGGCCAGGGCGCGCTTGAACTGGCGGCTCTCGAGGTAGTAGCCGGCCGCCTCGCGGGCGATGTCGGTGGCATCCGGGGCGTGGAACATGAGCCGCTCGGCGACCTTGAGGAAATCGTCCACTCTGCCCTGCTCGCGCAGCTGGTCGCAGGCCAGCCGGAACTGGGTGACGGCCTCCGGGGTGTTGCCCTCCTTGGACTGCTGCTCGGCGATGCGCAGGCGCGTGGCGACGTTGCCGGGGTTGATCTCGGCCATCCGCGAGAGGGCGTCGAGCATCGGCGCGGACTGGCCGCCCCGCTGGTAGAGGTCGGCGAGCTGTTCGAGCTGGATCAGCGCCTCGGACGTCAGCCCGAGGTGCATGTAGGCGTCCGCCAGCATCTTGTAGACTTCGATCAGCGTCGGATCGATCTTGACGATCTGCTTGTAGACCGCCACGGCCTTGAGGTGGAAGCCCGCCTTCTGGTACTGCTCGGCGACCTTGATGTACGTGGCCGTGGCGTCCCCGCGGGATCCCATGCGGGTGAACAGGTCCCCCATCTTGAGCCAGGTGCGGATGTCCGAGGGATCGTCCTTGACGACCTTCTCGTACTCGGCGATGGCCTTGTCGAACTTGCCCTGGGCGGCGAGTTTCTGGGCCTGTGCGATGATTTTGCTCTTGTTGGCCGACAAGGTACTGGACTCACTCCACCTGCGTGGATCCTTTTTTCGGAATGACCCTCCGCGGGGCAGAAGTGCTCCCGTCGAGCACAGGGCCAAGCGCCTCGACCACCGAGAGCCGAGATACTCTACGGGGCCTGGGGTTCAGCGTCAAGTGACGTGACCCGCTCATGGGTACCTCGTGGCGGCGCGATCAACAGGCGGAATCCGGGACGTCGAAGGGCGAGTGGAGCCCGGAACCATCGGCGGCGTGGCGCGGAGCGAACATCTCGACGGACGACGTCCTGGTTTCGATCTTGGCGCGAACGAAACCCACCAGCTCGTCGAAACGGAACGGCTTGGGCACGAACCCGACGGCCCCGGTCTCTGCCCGGGCGAGCTGGATCGGCGAGAGGTGGTAGGCCGACATCAGGATCGTCGTCACCTCGGGGTGGGCGGCGCGGATCGCCCGGGCGAGCTGGAGCCCGTTCATCTCGGGCATCATCAGGTCGATCAGCGCGGCGTCGAAGTTGCGGCGGTCGAGCGCGACCATGGCCTCGGTGCTCGAGGAGGCCCCGACCACGTCGAACCCCTCGAACTCCATGCCGATGATCAGCGCCTTGAGCTCGTTGATCTCGTCGTCGATGACCAGGACGGATGCCGTGGGTCTGGATTCGGCGGTGTTCATCGACCGATCGCCTCCTGTCTGGCCGGTATCCCGGGCCGGATCCCGGCTTCGGGGGGGAACGCTATTGCAACCCCCGTGCCGCAATGCGCCGCCTCGGGGCGCGGCCGGGGCGGTCCCCGGAAAGCCACGCCGGGTTTCACCGCGGTCGGAGGGAGGCTCACCGGGAGAGGAACTCCGGTTTCAGTACTGAAACCGAATAAACCGGAAGTGAAAGACCGGCTCAGGTGGGCCGGGGAGGGGGGAGCGAGACGGGAAAGCCGCTCTTCGGAAAAAGGAATCTGGGCAATCCCCCAGATATCCACTAGTCTTCCGCCCATGCCACTCGACGGGAAGACAGGGCCTCGAACCGGCGTGCCCCTGGCCGACGGCGACGCGGCGCTGGTGGAGCAGGTCGCATCGGCCCGGGACCGCCTGACCGCCGAGATC
>CAYZAI010000120.1:0-8581 GCA_964476305.1 uncultured Myxococcales bacterium | reverse complement strand
TCGTCGGGCAGCGCGGCGTCGTCGAGCACCTGCTGGTGGCCCTGATGTCCGGCGGGCACACGCTGATCGTAGGGGTGCCCGGTCTGGCCAAGACCACCCTGGTCCGCACGATGGCCGATGCCCTCTCCCTCGATTTCGGTCGCATCCAGTTCACTCCGGACCTGATGCCCTCGGACATTACCGGCACCGACATCCTCGAGACGGACCAGGGCGGCGACCGGAGCTTCCGCTTCATCCGCGGGCCCATCTTCTGCAACCTGCTGCTGGCCGACGAGATCAACCGCACCCCCCCGAAGACCCAGGCGGCCCTGCTCCAGGCGATGCAGGAGTCGGCGGTGACGGCCGGCGGGCGCACCTATCCGCTGGAGCGCCCGTTCATGGTCTTCGCGACCCAGAACCCGATAGAGCAGTCCGGCACGTACCCGCTGCCCGAGGCCCAGCTCGACCGGTTCATGCTGCAAGTGGACGTCGGCTATCCCGCGGCGGACGAGGAGTTGGAGATCGTTCGCCGCACGACGTCCGGGATCCTCCCGGAGATCCGGCCCCTCCTCGACCACGGCCAGATCCGCGCCCTGCAGGACCTCGTGCCGCGAGTGCCGGCGGCGGATCACGTGCTGGAGTACGCGGTGCGGCTGGTGCGTTCGTCCCGGCCCAGGGAGCCGGGCGCCCCTTCCGATATCGCCCGCTACGTCTCGTGGGGCGCCGGCCCGCGGGCGGCCCAGATGCTCGTGCTGGCGGCCAAGGCGCGCACCCTGCTGCGCGGCCGGTTCGCCGTCGACCTGGGCGACGTGGCGGCCCTGGCGCCGGCCGTGTTGCGCCACCGGCTGGTGCTCTCGTTCGAGGCCGAGGCCGAGGGCGTTCGCGCCGACGCGCTGATCCGGAGGCTGATCGAGACGACCCAGCGATGAGACGCCCCCGCGACGAACGGCAGGACGGTCCGCTCCCACCGGAGATCCTCGATGCCGTCTCGGCGCTGACGATCCGCGTCCGCCGCGTCGTGGAGGGGCTGCAGGGAGGGGGGCACGCGTCCCTGCACATCGGCGCCTCGGTGGAGTTCGCCGAGCACCAGAAGTACACCCCCGGGGACGACCCCCGCCGGATCGACTGGCGGGCCCTGGCGCGCACGGACCGCCTTTTCGTCAAGCGTCACCTGCGCGAGGTGCACCTGCGCTGCCTGGTGCTGCTCGACTGCTCGGCGTCCATGGGCTACCGCGGCAGCCGCGCGGAAATGACGAAGCTCGAGTACGGCGCGCTGCTCACGGGCGTGCTGGCCCACATCCTCGTGCGGCAGGGCGACGCGGTCGGGCTGCTGGCCTTCGCCGAGCGGCTCGTGACGTTCCTGCCCCCCGAGCGCCGGGCGGATCACCTTCCGGTGCTGCTGTCGCGCATCTCCGCCCTGGCGCCCAGCGCCGCGCCCGGCACGGACTTCTCCGCGGTCATCGGGCGCGGGGCGGAGCGGGCCGGCCACAGGGCGATGATCGTGCTGGTCAGCGATCTCTGGGGCGCCGATCGCTCCACGGGGATCGAGCTGGGCAGCCTGGCGGCGCGCGGTCACGACGTGGCCCTGTTCCACGTGTTGTCCCCGGACGAGAACGATCTGCCCTTCGCCGGCCCCGGGGCCTTCGCCGGGCTCGAAGGGGAGGGTGCGGTCGAGGTCAACCCGACGCTGGTCCGCGACGACTACCGCCGCGAGCTCGGCGCGCTTCGGGAGCGCTGGAGCCGGACCTGCGGGGAGTCCGGCATCGACCTCGTCTCGGCCCTCACCAGCGACCCCGTGGAGTCGGTCGTCGGCGAGTTCGCCAGGCGGCGGCACCGGGGGCGAGTGCGGTCGTGACCTTCGCGAGCCCATGGATGCTGGCCGGGCTGCTGGCGCTCGCCCTGCCCGTCTGGCTGCACCTTCGGCCTCGCCGGGGACCGCCGACCCCGTTCCCGGCCGTTGACCTGCTGCGACGGGTGGCGATCCACCGGGCCAGCCGCCTGCGCCTGCGGCGCTTCGTCCTCCTCGTCTCGCGCCTGCTCGCCATCGCCGCGCTGGTGCTCGCGGCCGCCCGCCCCGCGCTGACCGTGGTCCGGCCCGGGGGGATCCGCGCCGGCGCGGCGCTGGCCCTGGCGGTGGTGCTCGACGATTCGCTCAGCATGCTCCAGCGGGGGCCGGACGGCACCACGGCCTTCGAGGACGCGCGGGCCAAGGCGCTGCTGGAGATCGATCGACTGCGTCCGGGGGATGCGGCGAGGCTCGTGCTCTCGGGGCGCCGTGCCCGGGCGGTGGGGCTGGACGCGGGCTTCGACATCGACGCGACGCGCCATGCCGTGAAGCAGGCGGCCCCGAGCAGGCGTGGCGGCGATCTGGAGGGTGCCTTGCGCCTGGCGGCCCGGTTCCTGGAAGAGAGCCCCTTGCCCCAGCGGGAGGTCGTGGTGGTCACCGATCTCTCCGAGAAAGGGTGGAGGGATCGACCGCTTCCCTGGACCCCGGAATCCGGGATCGGGTTCCGCGTGGTGCGGGCTGGCCCTCCGGACGCGCCGCCGAACCTCTCCGTCGACGAGGTCCGGGCCTTTCCGGCGGGAGAGGGCACGTCCCGCGATGTCGTGGTCGAGGTGCTCATCTCGAACCACTCGGATGCCCCCCGGAAGGACCTCGAGGTGATGCTCGAGCTGGAGGGCCAGGTGGTGGCCCGCGGGACCGTCGATCTGGAGCCGCGCGCCGTGGCCAGCAAGCGCTTCCACCACCGCTTCGAGGCGGAGGGCCTCCACCAGGGAAGGATGCTGATCCCGGCCGACGCCCTGCCCGAGGACGACGGACGGAGCTTCGCGGTGGTCGTGCGCCGATCCCTCGACGTGCTGGTGGTGAGCGGCGACCCGCGCCCCGGCTCGCACCGCGACGAGGCCTTCTACCTGCGCCGGGCCCTCGAGACCGCCACCCCGGGCGAGGTGCCGATCCGGCCGCTGGTGGTGGACCTGGACGCGGCGGTCGCCAGCCCCCTGGCCGGCCACGACGTCGTCTTCCTCGCCGGCGTGGAAGACCCCCCCGCGCCGCTGGCCAGGCGACTCGAGGAGTTCGTGAGGGGAGGCGGCGGGCTGTTCGTCTCGCCGGGAGCGGGCGGCATCCGCCTCGAGGAGCTGGGCGAGGTGCTCCCGGCGGTCGTTAGATCGGTGCGGCAGAACCGGACAGACGAGCGGCCCTTCCGGGTCTCGGCGGTCAACCGCGCCCACCCGATCTTCCAGCCCTTCGAGGACGGCCCGTCGGGTCTCGAGCAGGTCGAGGTGCACAGGCAGCTGCTCGTGGAGCCGAACCCGATGGTCGAGCGCATCATCCTCGCCGAGGCGACCGGGGGGGTGCCGCTGCTGCTCGAGCGGCGCGTCGATCGGGGGCGCGCGATCATGCTCACCACGACGCTGGACCGCGACTGGACCGACATGCCGATCCGACCGGGCTATCTGCCCCTTGTCCAGCGCTCCGCGCGCTACCTGGCGGGTCGCCTCGACGACATGGAGGTCGATCGCGTGGAGGTCGGCAGGCCCTTGCCGCTGGAAATCGCCGACGGGATGCAGCGGCTGGTCGTCGTGAAGCCCGACGGCGTCGAAGTCCCGTTCACGGCGAAGCAGCTGGCCGGGATCTCCTCGCTGCCGTTCCTCGACACCGCGGCGCCCGGGTGTCATCGGGTCTGGGCCGACATCCCGGGGTTCGGCGGCTTTCGCGAGATCGAGGGCCTGGCCTTCCTCGTGGAGACCGACCCCGCCGAATCCGACCTCGATCACGGGGAGCCCCTCGCGGGGCTGGAGATCGAGGCCGATCTCGCCCCGGTGGAAGGTCACCTCCCGATGTGGCCCTACCTCCTGCTGCTCGGTGTCGTCGCGCTGCTGTTCGAGACCGCGATCGCCGCGGTCGGCCTCAGGCGATCGCACCTGTAGGGCCGGAGGCCGGGTCCGGGCCGGATTCCGGATTGCGGGTGGCCGGGCTGACGGCTAGTATGCGGCCCGATGCAGGGCCGGAACCAGGAGCGTCTCGCCGCAGAGAACCTCGACATGGTGGATCGGATCGTCGTCGCGATGTGCCGCAGGTTCGGGCCGGCTGTCGAGCGGGACGACCTGAAGTCGTTTGCCATGGAAGGGCTGGCGCAGGCGATAGACCGCTGGGATCCCGACCGGGGAACCCCGTTCCCGGCCTTCGCGAGAGCCCGGATCGTCGGCGCCATCTACGACGGAGTGCAGCAATCCGGTTGGTTTCCCAGGCGGATGGTGCGGCGGCTGGCCTTCTACCGCAAGGCCGACGAGCTTCTGAAGAACGCCGCCGCCGGGTCCGTCCCCCTGGACAGGATGGAAACGGCCTGTTGCCTGGCGAGCCGCCTGAAGGACCTGGCCGCGACCTACGTGACCACCGCCCTCGTGGAGGAGCTGTCTCCGGAGACCGCCGACGACAGCGAGCCGGCTGACGAGCGGCTGGCGCGGCGGCAGTACTTCCAGCTCCTGCAAGACCAGATCGAAAGGCTCCCGGAGAGGCAGCGCGACGCGATCCGGCTGTACTTCCTGGAGGGCCGGCGACTGCCGGAAATCGCCGAGCGGCTCGGCTGCAACAAGTCCTGGGTCTCCCGCCTGATCGGAACCGGGCTCGACCGGCTCAGGGTGTCTTTTCCGAAAGAGCTGGAGGCCGGAGCCTGACACGGCCCTCGGGCCCGGGCCTCACCACCACTGGGCCAGGCCCGTCTCCTGGGTCGTGTCGAGCAGGGGGTGCACCGGAACGATCCGCGCGGCCCAGCGGTAGCTGCCGCTGCCCGCCACCTGGTGCGTGAGCTGGAGGCGCACGAGCCCCGAGCCGTTGACCGGCCCGGGCTCGCCGAAGGGGATGACCTCGGGCGTGCCCGCGAAGCCCTCCCCGTCGCCGGCGCCGATCACGAGCTCGGCGCGCAGCTCCCCCGGCTGGAGGCGGCCCAGGCGGACGAACATCTCCAGCTCGAGCACGGCGTTGGAGGGCAGGGTCTCACCGCTGATGCCCTTCACGAACAGCTCCTCGATCTGCACCGTCGAGAAGCGGGCCGCGATGCGCCGCTTCCAGGCCGTGAGCTGCCGGATGCCGGCGAAGTCGTCCTCGCCGAGGGCGGCGCCGCGCCGCGCGGTGGGAAGGTACATCGTGCCGTAGTACTCCTTGAGCATCCGCATCGTGTTGAACATCGGGGCCATCGTGGCCAGGCCGCGCTTCATCATCGCGACCCAGCCGGCGGGCACGCCGCCGTCGTCCTGCTCGTAGTAGAGCGGGGCGATGCTGTGCTCGAGCAGGTCGAACAGCGCGTGGGCGTCGGCCTCGTCCTGGTGCTCGCGGTTCATGTACGACGTGCCGGAGTCGATGGCGAAGCCCCTGTCCTCTGCAAAGGCCTCGTCCCACCAGCCGTCGCGGATCGAGCAGTTGATCCCGCCGCTCATCACGACCTTCATCCCGCTGGTGCCGCTGGCCTCGTGGGGCCGGATCGGCGTGTTGAGCCAGACGTCCACCCCCTGCGTCATCATGCGCCCGAGGGCCATGTTGTAGTTCTCGAGATAGATGATCCGCCCCCTGAGATCCGGCGTGCGCGCCGCCTCCACGATCTTGCGGATCAGGTCCTTGCCGACCCCGTCCGCGGGGTGGGCCTTGCCCGCGATCAGGATCCGCATCGGCCGCTCGGGGTTCGAGAGCAGCTGCGCCAGCCGCTCGGGATCCCGAAGCAGCAGGTGGGCTCGCTTGTACGAGGCGAAGCGCCGGGCGAAGCCCAGGGTCAGGGTCTCGGGCTCCAGCCTTTGTACGGTCTCGCGGATCAGCTGGGGGTCCTCGCCGCGCCTGGCGTAGTCCTCCATCACCCGGCGCTCCACCTCGGCGAGCAGCCGGCGCTTCTGGGTCAGGTGCTCGTACCACAGCCGGTCGTCGGGCACCTCGCTGACCTGGGACCAGATGTCGGGGTCGTCGTGGTTGCGGTCCCAGCGCAGGTCCAGGTACTGCCCCAGCAACCGCCGCATCGGCCGGCCGATCCACGACGTGAGGTGCACGCCGTTGGTGATCGAGCCGATCGGCACCTCTTCGACGGCGACGTCCTTCCACACGTCGCGCCACATCTCGCGGCAGACCGCTCCGTGGAGCCGGGAGACGCCGTTGGCCCGGCTCGAGATCTTGAGCCCCAGCACGGTCATCGAGAAGGGCTCGCCGCCGTCCTCGGAGCGGGAGCGGCCCATCTCGAGAATCGTGTCGCAGTCGATCCCCAGCTCTTCGGCCAGCCGGCCGAAATACTCGCGGACCAGCCCGGGCTCGAAGGTCTCGTTGCCCGCCGGCACCGGGGTGTGGGTGGTGAAGACCGACGAGGCCTTGACCGCCTCGCGGGCCTCGGGGAACGACAGCCCGCGGTCCCGCATCAGCCGCCGGATGCGCTCGAAGACCAGGAACCCGCAGTGGCCCTCGTTCAAGTGGTAGACCCCGGGAGAGAGGCCGAGCAGGTCCTCGAGCAGGCGCACGCCGCCGATGCCGAGCAGAAGCTCCTGCTCGAGCCGCGTGCGGCGATCGCCGCCATACAGGCGCCAGGCGATCTGCCGGTCCCGGGGCGCGTTCTCGTCCACGTCGGGGTCGAGCAGGAACAGGCGCACCCGGCCGACGCTCACCTCGCAGGCCCGGGCCTGGACCGGTCGCCCCGCCAGCTCCACGGTGATCCTGAGCTCCTTGCCGTCGGCGCCGGTCAGGACGCGCAGCGGCAGCTTCGAGGTGTCGAGGAACGGGTACTGCTCCACCTGGTCGCCCTCGGAATCCAGGTGCTGCTCGAAGTACCCCTGGCGGTAGAGCAGGCCCACGGCCACCAGCGGGATGCAGAGATCCGAGGCGGACTTGAGGTGATCGCCGGACAGCACGCCCAGGCCCCCGGAGTAGATCGGCAGGGACTCGTGCAGGCAGAACTCCATCGAGAAGTAGGCCGCAGGCCGCTGCGGTCCCAGCGCCGGGTCCTGCTCCAGGTCGAGCCGCGCCTCGGCCATGTAGGACCTGAGGTCGCCGAGCACCCGCTTGTAGCGCTTGACGAAGCCCGGGTCCGCCGCCCGCTCGGCGAGCGCCGACTCGGGCGCCGTGGCCAGCAACGCGACCGGGTTGTGCCGCGTGCGCTCCCAGAGGCCGGCGTCGATGTCCTCGAAGAGCTCCTCGGCCTCGGGGTGCCAGGACCACCAGAGGTTGTGGGCGACCTCCGTGAGCCCGGCGATCTCCTCGGGCAGGGACGTGACCACCGTGAACGAGCGGTAGTGCGGCCCCGGGCCGCCGGCGCCCTTGAAGCTGATGTACAGGTCGTCCGAGAAGGCCGAGGTGTCCAGCGAATCGAGACGCTGCATCGCCCGCGCCGCGGCCATGGAGTAGGCCCGATCGTACCCGCCGAAGAAGCTGCGCCAGGTGCCGCGTCCCGCGATCTGCCGCGCCCGCTGCCGGATCGGCTCCAGCGCGTGGCCGTCGAGGTGTGCGTTGTCGTCGAGCACCGTGACGAGGTCGGATATCACCGACTCGTCCCCGCGGCCGGTCCGGGTGATCACGGTGACCGAGTGCCCCGTGCCGCCCTTCAGCCCGTCGATCCAGCGGCCGAAGCCCGCGAGGTCGGTGGTGACCGCGGGCACGCCGAGGGCGAGGGCCTCCAGGGGGGTGTAGCCCCAGGGCTCGTAGAAGGAGGGGAACACGCCGAGGTCGGCGGCCGCCAGCACGTCGTAGTACGGCATGTCGATCAGCCCGTCCCGGCCGTCGAGGTAGGCCGAGGTCAGGATGACCAGGACCCGGTTGTCCGGGCCGTTGCGCAGGCCCAGGCGCTGGCAGGCGCCCACCACCGGGTCACGGGCCTCGTCGTGCAGGCGGTGGGTGGCGATCCGCGAGCCGCCGAGCAGCGGGGAGGCCTGTTCGAGCATCCGCTGGCGCACGTCGTCGTCGATGCCGGTGTTTCCGGCGGCCAGCTGGAACCAGGCCACCACCGGCGGCGCGTCCGGCTCGCTCCGCAGGCGCGAGTCGAGCCGGGCCAGGGCTTCGAGAAAGACGTCGTAGCCCTTGTTGTGGAACTCGTAGCGGCCCGAGGTGATCCACAGCCGGGTCTCGTCGTGCAGCTCGCGACCGAGGAAGTTCCCGGCCAGGCCCAGCAGGCGCGAGCGCGTCTCTTGGGCCCGCGCCCGGATGTCGGCCATGTCGCCCGCGGCCTGGACATCGAAGCCGTTGCAGACCACCACCGCCGGCCGGATGCCGAGCATCCGCTCCGCCTCGTCGGCGGTGACCTCGCTCACCGTCGTGAAGCAGTCCGCCTCCCTGGCGCAGGCGACCTCCATCGAGTGCTTGGCCGAGACACCGCGGGCGCGCGCCTCCTCGGCGGGGTGGATCTCGGCGTTGCGGGCGTAGATGTCGCGCCCGGCGCCGGCCATCGAGCGGCCGAGCACGGTGGCGTGGGTCGTGAAGATCGTGCCGATCTCGGGCACGGCCTTCTTCACGTGGAGCAGCCCGCCGCCGCACATCCACTCGTGGAAGTGGGCCACCGCCGAACCCTGCTCGGCGATGGTGTCCTGGAAGATGGCCTCGATGGCCTGGCCGCACGCCGTGGAGAACAGCACCGGCTCGATG
>CAYZAI010000119.1:0-12708 GCA_964476305.1 uncultured Myxococcales bacterium | reverse complement strand
GCTGTCCGCGTCCGCGTCGCTGTCCGCGTCCGCGTCGCTGTCCGCGTCCGCGTCGGCATCCGCGTCCACCGACCCGTCGCCGTCGTCATCGTCGCCGGGGTCATTCGTGTCCATCTCCGTGGTCGCACACGCGGCCGACAGCAGCCAGAGCAGCCAGAAGGCCAGGGAAATCGGCGCCCCTCGCGGAACCCGCCCCATGATCGTCCTCACTCCACGACCGGGCCGGTGCCGGCCTCGGCCGATTGCAGGAACACGAACTTGTCCAGGATCACCTCGGAGTCGAGGATCGCGTCCGCGGTGTCGTGGATGTGGAAGATCAGGGTGAACTCCTCGCCGGGCTCCACGGGCCACTCGGTGTATAGCCACCCCGTTGAAGAGCCGTAGGTGAAGCCCATCGAGTAGTCGCCGACATAGTCCACGTCCGCCGTGCCGCACTCGAACCCGGTGCCGGAGATGTCGGTGTTCTGGTCCATCGTCGTGCAACCGTCGTACCAGCAGCACTCGCTGAGCGCGCTGTTGATGGCGATGTAGCAGTACTCCTCACCCTCCTCGCACCAGGGGTGCCCCGCCGGGCAGGTGAAGTCGGGCTGGTCGATGTTCGGCCGGCACTCGGTGAAGTTGATCACCGTGCGGACTCCCCCGTTCGTGCTCGGGGCCTCCAGGAAGACGTAGAACTTGTCGTTGAAGGCGTTGCCCACGTACTCGTCGTACTCCACGGAGAAGAAGACGTAATGGATGCGGAACCCGTGGGCCGTCTCGGGCGCCTTGAGGTGCAGCCGCCACTCCATCACGTCGTAGGCCTTGTAGATCTCGGAGGGCGCGAAGAGATCCGGGACCCCCGGCCCGTCGGGCTGGAGCAGGGTGCCGCTCAGGATCTGGTTGTGGTCGTAGTTGTCCGGGGGTGTCGACGGCACGGCGTAGCCCGAGGCCATCAGCGCATAGGAGTCCCCGAGCAGGGGCGCGAGATCGTTGGCCTGATCGCCGAAGCGGCTCACGCCGGCGCGGGACCTGTCGATCTTGGTCTGGTTGGTGGCGGTCAGCGACGCGTACTCGTGGCTTTGCAGCACGTCGTCGTCGCACAGGTCGATGGCGCAGCGCAGGTGCTCGAGGGTCGTGCCCACGCCCGGGCAGGACGAGCAGTCCGGGATGATCTCCTCGTCCGTATCGGTGTCCGTGTCCGAATCCGTGTCGCTGTCGCCGTCCGCGTCCGCGTCCGCGTCGCTGTCGCCGTCCGTGTCGGCGTCGGTCTGCCCCGGGTCGTGCTTGCTCGCGCCATCGGCGGATTCGCAGCCGCTGCCGGAGACGAGGATCGCGGCGAGGAGCACCGCCGTGGCCATCGTGGTCGATTGCTTCATCACTGAACCCCTTTCGCCGAAGCCGCCCCGGTGAGGCAAGGCAGCCAGGAAACCATACCACGAATCTTTCCGCTCCCGGCCCGCCCGGCCTATCTGGCTCCCGGGGGCTTGGACTCCCACGGCCTGTGGACGAAGGTCGCATCCAGACCGACGGCCGCGAGCCAGTCCTCCAGAATGGTCTTCATCTTTTCGAACCGCGGGTCTCCATCCCGGGCGAGGTTGCGCTCCTCCTCCGGGTCGGTGGCGACGTCGTAGAGCTCGTAGGTCCGCCGTCGCATGTCGTGCATCAGGCGCAGGCTCCCCCGGGTCACGGCCACCAGGTTGAAATAGCGGCCGCCCTGGTCGTACAGCCCCTGCTGGTAGATCACCCGGTCCGAAAGCTCGTCGCCGTCCAGGATCTGGGGCAGGAGCGAGGTCCCCACGTGATCCTCCCGGGGCGGGAGCCCGTAGAGGTTCCGCAACGTGGGCGCGATGTCGTAGAGCGCCACCGGCTCGTCCAGCACGCGGTGCTCCAGAGCCGGGTGCCAGACGATCAGCGGGACGCGGGTCAGCTCCCGCCAGAACCCGCCGTTGTGGTACTTGATGCCGTGCTGGCCCATGCCCTCGCCGTGATCCGCCGAGACGATCACCAGCGTCGGCCGCTCGGTGATCTCGCCGCGGATGACATCGACGATCCGCCCCACGTGGTGATCGGTGAAGGCCAGCTCGGAACGGTAGCGGCCCAGGTTGTCCGTGCCGAACCCGTCGAAGCCCTCGTGCAGCAGGTAGTCGTGGTGGGGCTCCTCGAGGTGCGTATAGAGGAAGAAGCGCTCGTCCTTGTGGGCCCGCAGCAGCCGGATGATCTTGTCGGCCTGGGCCTCGGCGGTCGAGCGCAGGTGGAACCGCGGGTTCCAAGACGACTCCCAGACGTCCCAGCCCTGGTTCAGCGGCTCGTTGTACCAGTGCTCGTTCACGGCCAGCGTCGCGACGCCGATCTTTCCAAGCGACTCCTGGATCAGCACCACCTCGTCGGCCACGGGCGCGGGTCCCTTCTTGCGCGGGGTCATCGCGATCTGCGAGTCGAACACGCCGGCGAGCATCGCGGGCACGGTCAGGATCGTGCCCGGACCGGGGGTGTAGTTGTTGCCGAAGATCACGCCCTTTTGGGCCAGTGCCTCGATGCGAGGCATGATCATCCGCGACGAGCCGTGGAACGTGAGCTGGTCCGCGCGCCAGCTGTCGATGCCGATGAGAACCACGTTGCAGTCCCCCCCCGGGCACAGCCGCGACGGGTCGGCGAACCGCGGCGGAGGCTTCTGCCAGTGGCCCGGCGAGCCGGCGCGTCCCGGTTTGCCGTGGTCGATGCCGTCGCGCCCGGCCAGGGCCCGGCCCAGATCCATCCCCAGCCGGATTCCCGGCAATCGGGTCGCTGCCGCCGCGGCGACCGGACCGCCGGGGGAACCGGCAATCCCGGCGCCGACCAGCACCGTGGCAACGGGGATCGCGGCGATGCAAAGCGCCCGGACGGCGCGTGACCCTGGTCGATGGGCGACGACCAACAGCCCGCCCAGGGCCAGGAGCAGCCCGCCGTGCATCGCGAGGATCGCGAGGACATCGGACAGGTCCGCGGCGGCGAGATCGGCACACATCGCCCACCCGGCCGTGGCGGCCGTCGCCGCCGACAGGGCGAAGGCCCACAGCGCCGACGCCAGCGGGCTCGCCAGGGGCAGCCAGGCTCGGGGCGAACGGGTAGCGGCCTGGGCCGGCACCCGCAGCAGCCACCCGAGGAACCGGCCCGCGGCCAGGGCCGCCAGGAACGCGATCACCGCCGCGGCGGCCACCACCAGCGCCGCGAGGTCGGCGCGACGGTAGGCCACACCCGCGAAACCTGCCGCCCACCATACCACCAGGAAAACCACCGCTGCCCGAGCGAGCAGGACGAAGGGTGCGACGCTCGCCGAGGGGTCGCGGACCGTCGCCGCCGCGAGCAGCCGCCCCCGGAGGTCGGCGGCCGCGATGCCGCGAAAGCCCGGCCCGAGCCAGGCGCCGAGCAGCAGGGCGGCCGGCAGCAGGACGGCGAATGCACCGGCGGCGCCGATGGGCGCCGTGGCGGCTACCCCGGTTTCGAACCACGCGAAGCCGCCGGTCGCGAGGCAGGCGAAGCCAAGTGCCATCACCGGCAGCGCGATCCGGCCCATCCAGTCCCGATTCGACCAACCCGTCATCGGTCCAGTCTAGCCTCCCGACCGCCGGCTGAACAGGAGGGAACCGCGCCCCGGGTGGGTGCCCGTATTTTTCTCGACAACCACCGAATCGCTGCTAGTCTTTTCGAGCGCATTCTGTCGTTCGCGGGACGAGGATTTTCCGGAGGCGAACCGGGTCATGACCTTTCACCTGACGCTCACGCCGAAGCAGCTCTGCCACAACGAGGTGATGGACACCCAGCACGAGCACCTCGCCGGGATCATCAACCGCTTCTTCCGCTGCTGGAGTCGCCAGTGCTCGTGCGATATCGCCAAGGTCGTCTGCGGCGCGCTGCTCGAGGAGCTCGTCGAGGAGACCGAGGAGCACTTCACCGCCGAGGACTGCGCGATGATCCGCACCGTCTACCCGCGCACCGACGAGCACCGCCGCGCCCACACCGATCTGCTCCAGGAGGCGATCGCGCTCTTCCTCGACCTGCGGGAGGACCGGCGGGCCGTGGACATCGGGTTCTTCGAACACCTCCAGCGCTGGTTCTTCGATCACATCTCCGACGAGGACGTGGCCCTCGGAGTGCACCTCGCGGCGTGGTCCGCCGCGCATCCGGGCGAGCCCATCCCCTACTCCGTGGTCGAGCTGGGCGAGAAACCCCCGCCCATCCCGCCGGACCACCCGGCCGCGCTGGAACCAGCCTGATCCGCTAGTCGGCGCGCTTCAGAGAACGCAGGGCGAGGCGGGCCTGGCGATCGTGCTCGTCAGCTTGTTCGTGCAGGGTGTCGATCTTCCGCTCGCCGTCGAGGATGGCCTGCTCCGCCTCCATCAGGTCGGTGACCATCCGGTTCACCTGCCGCGTACGACGCGCTCCGGCTGGGATCGCCGCCAGGTTCGCGCGCTGGCGCTCCAGCCGCCGGCCGAGGCGTTCCTTTGCGGTCTCGACTTCGACGATGTCCACCCGCGCCTGGGCAGCCCTGCCCAGCAATTCCGCCGCGCGCTTCAGCACGGCGCGCTGCTCCGCGGGCAGTTCCTTCTTCCCCGCGTGGGCCAGCAGGGCCTCGCGCTCGATGGGCACCGGGTTCATCACGCCCTCCTCGAGCCGCACCGTGACCTCGCGCCGGCTGGCGCCGTCCAGGTCGAAGAGGTGCAGCCAGGTGTCGGGCGAGTCCGCCGGGATCACCTCCGGCGAGACCACGCGGCCGTTGGCGATGTGGCTGGCCTCCAGCGCGATCCGCCGGCCCTGCCCCGCCAGGTTCTCGACCTCGAACCTCAGCCGGGTCTTCTTCAGCGAATGGACCAGCAGCTCCCCGTGGAGCCATTCGAGCGCGGTGCGCTCGTGGTCGACCTCGGTGCTGGTGGTGAAGCGGACGTCCGGATCGCCCCCGTGACACCACACGTCGATCTCTCCCGGCTCGGTGCGCGGCAGCTCCACCTGGCCGCGGAACCTGCCGTGGATGTAGAAGGTGGCCAGCCCGGACTGGAGCACCAGCCCGGAGTCGTTGCGCGCCCGCACGCAGGTGGCGGGCTCCTCGCCCTCGCGCAGGAGCGTGAAGGCCTGGCCCTCGAGCTTCCGGCGCAGCACCGGGACCAGCGCCGACGATCCCGCCGGGATGCTGACCGGATCCAGGGCCCGGTAGGTGGAGATCTCGCCCTCGACGGCCGCGGCCATCTCGTCCCCGGCCGCGCTCTGCCCGACCTGGAGCAGGGAGCTGGCCCGCTCCCCGGCGCTCCCGCCGGCGCCGGTGATCGAGCCCCGCCCCATCCCCATCGCCGCGCTGGACCCGATCCCGTAGCCCCCGCCGCCGCTGCCCGACCCGCTCAGGCCGAACGCGCCCTGGCCGAGGACCTCCCAGTCGTAGAGCAGCGAGTCCGGGGTCGCGGCGCCAAGCTGGGGCATCAGCCCGCCCTCGTTCTCCAGGTAGAGCGCCTCGCGCTCCTGGTAGCGGGGCGACGCGAGGGAGACCACGTAGGAGCGGGGCAGGCCCGAGACCAGGGTCATCTCGACCTCGTGCCAGTCCTCGTCGGTGTCGTTGTGCACCAGGGCCCAGGTCTCCAGCATCACCCCGTCCTTCTGCGCGCTGACCTTGTAGACCGTGCGCCACAGGGGCGCCTGGCGCACGTAGCTCGCGGCGAGCCGACCGTGGGAGCCGGCCGCGGTCTCGAGCACGATCCCGGTGCCGGTGAACCCCGTGGCCCTGCCCAACTGTGCCGCCAGGCTCCCGAGGGCCTGGGCCTCGCGACGGGAGACCGGCTCGATGCGCGACACCTCGATCAGGGGGATCCACGACACGGCCCCCTCGGGAGTGGCCAGCACGACGAAGTACTCCGGCGCGGCCCGGGCGGGCTGCTCCTCGTTCGCAACCTCGTCGGGCGGGGCCTTCGGGGCGCGCTGCACGCAGTCGATCACGGTCCCGGTCCGCCCCTGGCCGCGGGCGGTGTGGAGCACCACGCGCGTCCCCCGGATCGCCCGGATGTAGCCCACCAGATCCGCGGGGGCCGCCAGCCCGTCGTCCGGTTCGTACAGGGCCTTGCCCAGGCCGCTGGCGGCCACGGCCTGCCCCAGGTTCTGGACGCTGGGGTAGCGCACCTCGCGCACCTTCACGCCCCCGTCCGTGGCCAGCACCAGGGTCGCCAGCAGGTCGTCGAGGTGGGCTTGCGCGATCGGGATCTCGAGCCGCTCGGCGCCGCTGATCCGGGTCTGGCGCTCGTGCTGGGCCAGGCCGCAATCGTAGAGCGTGACGTGGGTGGTCTCGAGGGCGCGGGCCTTCTTCGCTGCGGCCGTCCCCGCCGCGGGGAACGCGAGCATCGCCAGCAGCAGGCACCCGCCGGCGCGGATGAAGATATGGAACCTGTCGTCTCCAACTCGCATGACATCCTCCTGATTCTCGACCAAGCCGGCTGTCGTACGAGCGCTCTTGGGGTTGGACACGGCCCGCGGCGGAAAGTTCCTCGGGCAGCGGTGACGCGAAAGGTCACCGGATGCGTCTCAGGAAGGGAGGCGGCTCGGATCGGTGATGTCGGGCTCGACGTAGATGATGCGGGCGATGGGCACCGCCGCGCGCATGGCGGCCTCGACGGCGTCGATGGCCCGCGCCAGGCCGGCGGTGTCCAGGTCGGGCCGGAACTCCACCTTGCAGGCCACGAGCAGCTCCTCGGGCCCGAGGTGCTCGGTCCGCATGTGGATCAGCCGCACCACCGGTTCCTGGCGCTTCACCGCGTCCTCGATGTCCCTGATCGTCTGCGGGTTGGCGGACTCCCCGAGCAGCAGGCTGCGGGTCTCCATGGCCAGGATGCCGGCGATGACCGCCAGGAGCACGCCGATGGCCAGGCTGCCCAGGGCGTCGAACCGCGCGTCGCCGGTCCACGCCGCCAGCCCCACTCCGACGAGCGCGAGGGCCAGCCCGACCAGCGCGCCCGTGTCCTCGAGCAGCACGACCGGCAGCTCAGGCACCTTGGAGTCGTGGATGAACCGCCACCACGATCGGCGCCCCTTGATGTGCCTCGCCTCGCGCACGGCCGTGCGCAGCGACAGGGACTCGAGGACGATGGCGACGGACAGGGTTCCGACGGCCCACATGGGAGACTCGATCTCGTGGGGCTCGAGCAGCTTCTCGATCCCCTCATAGACCGCGAACGCCGCCCCCATCGTGAAAATGACCAGCGCGACGACGAAGGCCCAGAAGTAGCGCTCCCGGCCGTGGCCGAACGGGTGTCCCTTGTCCTCGGCCCGTCTGGCCAGCCTGCCGCCGAGAATGAGCAGGCCCTGGTTGGAGGTATCGGCGAGCGAGTGGACGGCCTCGGCGAGCATGGACGCGGCGCCGGTGAACGTGAAGGCCACGAGCTTGGCCAGGGCTATCCCCAGGTTGGCGGCGAACGCCGCGACGATGGCCTTCGTGCCGTCAGCCTTCAACCGGGAACCGCTCCTTCTCAGTCGCTGATCACGACGCGGGTGCCGGGGTTGTCGCGGGTGGCGATGGCGCCGTGGAGGCCCGGCGCCAGGACCGGCCCGGTCCAGTGGAACAGCCTCCTGGCGTCCGCCGGGCTCAGGTTGACGCAGCCGTGGGAGCGCACGCGGCCGAAACGGTCGTGCCAGAACGCGGCGTGGAACGCGTAGCCGTCCTTGAAGTACTGGGTCCAGGGCACGTCCTCGATGGAGTAGGCCTCGGCGCCGGCGGCGGTGTCGTCCATGGTGATGGTCACGTGCTTGCCGTAGATGCGAAACTCTCCGGTGGGGGTGGGGAACCCCTCGCGGCCCGTGGCCACCAGCGTGGCGAAGACCGGGGTCCCACCCTCGTAGGCCACCAGGGTCTGCTGCCCCAGGCTCACCGCGATCCAGCGTTCACCGGGCAGCAGGTCGGATGGTGGCTCGCTCTGCTCCGCCACCGCCGCCACCCGGGCCGCCAGGAACAGATCCTCTCCAACCTTGACGTAGGGCTTCCCTTGGATTCGCTCCCGACCCAGGAACGGGTAGTGCCTGTAGCGCTCCACCGTCCCCTGCCGGACCAGCGGACCGGTTTCTCCCTTGCGCCGCAGCAGAGACACGCCGCTGCCGACCACGAAGGCCAGCGGCAACGGGGCGTCGTCGCCCACCAGCAGGCCCTCGAAAGCCGACGGCTTCGCCGGAGCCAGCACCTCCGCGGGCACGAAGCGGCTGCGCACCGTGCGGGCGAAAGCCGCGCCGTCGTCGCCCTGGATCGTATCGTCGACGCTGACGAAGAACCCCTTGGCCATGCGCATGTGCACGTAGGCCGGCAGTTGTCCGACATCCTCCGTCCCGGCGTCCTGTTCGGGAGGAGCCGCCTGCGGCTCGGGTATCCCGGCACCCGCGTCACCTGCCCCGGCGTCCGCGGCGAGGGCCGCCGCCCGGGCGAGCACCCGCTCGAGCTCGGCGCCATCGCGGTCGGGATCGGCTCCGCGCGGATCCGCTTCCTGTCCGGCCGCGAGCGCCGCGATAGCGGCCTGGGCCTCCGCGCGCTCCTCGGGCGTCGGGATCCTCCAGTACTGGGGGACCTGGTCCGCAGTGACGTGCCAATAGTCGTAGGGCAGCGCTTCATCGAGGCGAGCCGGCGGCGGCGACGGCGAGAAGGTCAGCGGCTCGCGGCCGACGTTGAAGCCCAGGCCGTCGCAGATGTAGCTGCCGCCGCGAAGCTCGTGCCACCCGCGGGGGCAGCCGGCCGTGCCGAGCCGTTCGCCGACCCGGAGGTCGAGCCGCGCCGGGCATATCCGACCACCCTCGCAACGGGGTCGGGCTCGGCGAAGACCTGGGTGTGGAAGTGGAAGGCCACCGCGTGCATCGGGTACTTCGCCAGGAGCCGGGCCTCGTCGGTGTCCGTCGACTGCGGCGTTGCGGCCGGTTCCTCGACGGGGCCGTCCTCGCCCGCCGGCTGCTCCGGTGGTTCCTCGGATGCCAGCAGGACCTGCTCGTTGACCAGGGTGGGATCGGGCTGCAGGCCCTGGCCCACGTCGATGGGCCGGGGCTGCGGCGCGACCGAGGCCACGCGGGCCGGGCCGGCGTCCGGGATCATCGCCAGGGGATCTCCACCATCGAGGCAGCGCCACAGGCCCAGGGCGGACAGGCAGCCGAGGACCAGGGCCGTGATGGCGGTCCCGGCACGACTCGCGGCCGGACTCTTGCGACGGCGCTTCGCCGGGGCCGCCCGGCGGCGGTTCTTGGGTGCGTTCATCGAAGACACTCCTCGAACCCGAGCATCGATCCCGCAGGATGCTCGTGTCCAGAAAACGGCTCGGGCGCCCGATCGTCCAACGAACGGCGCAACCGCTCCTCTTCCCGGGCTGCGGACGATCCCCGTGGGATCCCGGCAGGATCGCGCGGAGAATTGAGGTACACTGCCGCGGATGGAGACCCGCCGCATCGACGCCTGGCGGCTGGAGCTGCCCCGGACCGGAGCGACGAGCCGCACCGCGGCCCCTGGCCGTGCTGAAAGGATGAGATGAAGACCTTTGTCGACTGCATGCCGTGCTTCATGAACCAGGCCGTGCGGGGACCGAGGCGGTTCACCGGCGACCCGGCCGTGATCGAGGCCATCGCCCGCGAGGCCGCGGCCGAGCTCGCCCGCTACGATTTCAGCCGCCCGCCGCCGGTGCTGGGCGGCACGGTGAACCGCATCATCTCACGCCACCTGGGCGTCGAGGATCCCTATCTCGACGAGAAACGGCGCTTCAACGACCTGGCCCTCGCCCTGCTGCCCGGGCTGCGCGAGCGGGTGGCGGCCGCCGCGGATCCCTTCGAGACCGCGGTGCGCCTGGCCATGGCCGCCAACGCCATGGACTTCGGCGCTCCGGGGGGACGCATCGACGGGCGCCTGGCCGAGCTGTTCGAGGAAGCCCTCTCCGTCGGGATCGCCGCCGGCGGCACGGTGGCCATCGCCCGACTGAAAGCGGCCGCCGCCGCGGCCCGCAGCATCCTCTACCTGGCGGACAACGCCGGCGAGATCGCCATCGACCGCCTGCTGATCGAGCGACTGCCGCCGGGATCCGTGACCGTGGCGGTGCGCTCCGGACCGGCGATCAACGACGCCCTGCGCGCAGACGCGGAGCAGGCGGGTCTGCCCGACGTCGCGGAGGTGATCGAGAGCGGCGTGGCCATGCCCGGGACGCCCCTGGAGTTCTGCTCCGCCGAGCTGCGCGGGCACTTCGAGGCCGCGGACCTCGTGATCTCCAAGGGCCAGGGTAATTTCGAGACCCTCTCGGAGGCGCCGCGCACGGTCTGGTTCCTGCTGATGGTCAAGTGCGAGGTCGTGGCGCGCCACACGGGCTGCGCAGTGGGGGACCTGGCCGTGCTGGAGGGGGGTCGGGCCGCGGGCTGAGACCCGCGGTCCGGCCGCGGCCTGAAGGCCACGGCAACGATGCGCTCCGCGCAAGGCCTCCCGACCTGTGCGGCCGGATCTACAACCTCACGGCATGGATGAGCAACCCGGCTCCGCAGGCGGCTCCCACCGTACCATCGACATGCCCTGCTCGTGATGCTCCCACTGCCAACGAATGTACTCCCGCAGCGCTTCGCAATCGTCCGGATCCACGGTGACGGAATACACGCCGTCCTGCCAAGCAAAAGGCCTGTCGGGACATCGCTCGTTCCATGTCCGAGCGGAGAATCCCTTCATCTGGCCATAGAACTTGGCCAACTCCAGCTTGGGCGGGATTCTCACGAGCAGATGTACATGGTCGCGCCAGCACCCGAACTCTTCCACCCATGCCTCAAGAGCGTGCGCCTTCGCCTCGAAGAAACCCAGAAGAGCACGACCATCTGCCAGTGTTTCGATCAGGCGCTCCCGGTGTTTTGTCGAAAAAACGAGGTGAAAGAGAAGGCGATGATATGAACGCTGTTGTCTCACGAATGTAGATATCGGCCGTTCTGAGAAAAGGTTTCCAGAAAACTCCGCGGCCTGAAGGCCACGGCAACGATGCGCTCCGCGCAAGGCCTCCCGGCCTGCCTTCCCCAGCCCGCAGGGCTTGGCCGAAGGCCATCGTTGCCGTGGGGTTCCACCCCGCGGCCGGAGCCGGAGGCCTGCCGCCTCAGCCCGGGTAGCGGCCCATGATCTTGACGAGCACCGCCACGGGCCAGGCCAGCAGGAAGGCCAGGAACGGGACGAAGCCTCGCTGCGCGCCTTTGCTTCGAGCCTCCACCGCGTTCGAGCACATGTTGCCCAGGTAGACCGCGGCCATCACGGCCTCGGCCCGGCGCACGACGACCTCTCCGGCACGCTCCGCCGCACGACCCCGGACCTCCGCGGACGGCCGCCCCCCGGACTCGGCCCAGTGGACGGCGTAGGCCAGGACCGGCGCCTCGCCCGCGGGGCAGCCCTCCAGGTCGCCGCCGAGGATGGCGCGGACCTCCTCGTCGGCCACGCCGCTCTCCAGGGCCAGCCGGGCGTGCAGATGCGAGCACCAGGCGCACTCGCTGACTCCCGAGACCGCGAGGTTGACCCGCTCGGCGAAGGCCCGCGAAATCCGGCCGCCCCGCCCGGCGAAAATCGCGCGGAAAATCGCGACCTGGGCCCGCCACAGCAGGACGAAGAACCGCCCGGGGGAGTCCAGGTAGCGCTTGCGGAAACTTTCCATCTCACCGTTGTTACTACATCATTTCTTGATGATGCGCCCGCTCCCGGGTAGAAGCTGTCACCATGCCTCCCTTCCCTCATACCGGAGAGATCGCCGCCCTGGCGACGGCCTGCTGCTGGACCGTGACCGCGCTGGCCTTCGAGTCCGCCGGGAAGCGCGTGGGCTCGCTGGCGGTCAACTTGATCCGCCTCGTCATCGCCGCGGTCTTCCTCTCGATCTTCTGCTGGGCCACCCGCGGGCTGCCGCTGCCCACGGACGCCACCGGGCACGCCTGGGCCTGGCTCGCCCTCTCGGGCGTCGTCGGTTTCACCGTGGGCGACCTGTGCCTGTTCCGCGCCTTCGTCGTGGTCGGCTCTCGGATATCGATGCTGCTGATGGCCCTGGTGCCGCCCATGACCGCGCTCATCGGCTCGGCCCTGCTCGGCGAGCGCCTCGACGGCTGGGATTGGGCGGGCATGGCGCTGACCGTGGGCGGCGTGTCCTGGGTCGTGGCCGAGCGCAAACGGGACGGAAACGGGATCGTCGCCCGCCCGCCGGTCTCGGGGATCCTGCTGGGCCTGGGCGGTGCCCTGGGCCAGGCCGTGGGCCTGGTGTTGAGCAAGCACGGCATGGGCGACTACCACCCCTTCGCCGCGACCCAGATCCGGGTCTACGCGGGCATCGCCGGGTTCGCCGTGCTGTTCCTGTTCATCGGCTGGTGGCCGAAGGTGGCCGCCGCGCTGAGGAACCGGGGAGCCATGGCGCGCATGTCCCTGGGCGCGCTCTTCGGCCCGTTCCTCGGCGTCTCGCTCTCCCTGGTGGCGGTGCAGCACACGCAGGCCGGGGTGGCGGCCACGATCATGGCACTGGTGCCGGTGCTGATCCTGGCCCCCGCGGCGCTGCTCAAGAAGGAGCGCGTCACCCTTCGCGCGGCCCTCGGAGCGGCCATCGCCGTCGGCGGCGTGGCCCTGTTATTCCTGTGATCCGGATCCGCCTCAGCACTCGCACCCGGCCACGGCGCAGGTGAGATCCACGTCGATGGTGTAGTCGCCCTCGTCGTCGAAGGCGCTCGACCCGTCGACCACGATCACGTACCAGCCATCGGCCGGCGCCACGT
>CAYZAI010000118.1:0-12740 GCA_964476305.1 uncultured Myxococcales bacterium | reverse complement strand
CCCCAAGGCGCGGTCTCCGGCCCGCTCAAGGTCATCGTCCCGAAGATGAGTGCAATGGAGAGCGGCAAGGCCTTCGAGGTCTGGGCCCCGCTGGCTGTGAACCGGATGGACCCCCTGTTCGGCCTGCCCGACACCGAGATCCGCATCTGGGGCAGCGGCTTCCGGGCCAACGCCTCCGATCATTCCCTGTTCCTCGGTGACCAGAAGCTCACCATCGACAAGGTCGAAAACGGCGCCCTGGTCTTCAAGCTTCCGAGCAGCGCCCCCGAGGGTCCGGTCACGTTCCGGCTCGAGGTCAAGGATCGGGGAGCGGCGATGGTGCCGTTCCAGTTCCAGGTCATGCATTCCCCGCAGATCACCGACTTCACGCCGAATCGCGGCCCCGTGGGAACACAGGCCGTGATCAGCGGCAACTACTTCGGCTCCCAGGCCGCGCATATCCGGGTGCTGCTCGGCGGGCAGGTACTCAAGCCCACGTCGGTGACGCCGAACCAGATCGTGGTCACGGTGCCCCCGGGCGCGAGCACGGGTGTGTTCGAGGTCAAGACAGTGCGCCGCGGCAACGCCACGTCGAAGAAGACATTCGAGGTCTTCGTCCCGGTACGGCTGACCAACTTCCTGCCCTCGTTGGGATTCGCCGGTCAGACCGTGCACCTCTTCGGCGAGGGGTTCGAGAGCAACTCCAAGCTGAACAAGGTCACCCTGAACGGCAAGGCGGTCACCGTCCAGGAATCCGAGCCGACCAGGCTAAAGGTCAAGTTGCCCAAGGGCGTGACCTCGGGCAGTTTCCGCATCGAGGTCCCCGGGCGCGGCTTCAGCGAAACGCTGCAGAAGTTCAATATCGTCGAGAAGATCCAGATCAAGAGCTTCGACCCGCCTTCCGGCGTGCCGGGCACGTACGTGACCATCAAGGGCCGCGGTTTCGAGAACGTCGGCCTTCGGGGCTACATCGGACAGACCCCGATCGGCGTGCGCGTCGATTCGCCGACCCAGGTCACCATCGCCGTCCCCGAGAACGCCGACACAGGGCCGTTCGTGTTCACGGCCCCCGGCGCCGGTCGCGACGAGGCCAAGACCAAGTTCAAGGTGCTCACTCCCCTCAAGATCGGCGGGTTCCAGCCGGCCTACGGCCCGGCGGGCACCAGGGTGTCGGTCTACGGTACCGGCTTCGACCTGCGCCCGAACCGCACGAAGGTGACCTACAACCGGCAGGCGCTCGAGATCGAGAATGGCTCGAGCGAGACGATGCTCGTGGTCACGATCCCCCAGGGAGCAGACGACGCGTCGTTCAAGGTCAAGGTCCGGGGTCGCGGCGAGACCGAGTCCGAGAACATGTTCTCGGTGGTCAAGCCGATCCCGATGCCGACCCCGGTGCCCGCGCCGACCCCGGCGCCCGCGCCGACCCCGGCGCCTGCGCCGACCCCGGCGCCCTACCCGCCGACACCTGCACCGGATCCCTATGGCCCGGCCCCGGCGCCCTATCCGCCGACCCCGGTGCCCGCGCCGACCCCGGCGCCCGCGCCGACCCCGGCGTCGATGGACGACATGCTCGGGATCGACACGAGCGCACCCCAGGCCACGGTGACCGGCGTCGATCCCGCCGAAGCGGCATTGGGCGACTTCGTCATGATCACCGGCACGGGCTTCGGCGAGGACGCCACCAAGGTGAAGGTCTGGATTGGCCAGGTGCCGGCCAACGTGACCGACGTCGTGCCCGAGATGATCATGATCGAGGTGCCGGACGGCGTCCGGCGTGGGGCGATCAAGATCAAGATCGGCGACGCACCGATGGTGAAGTCCTCGGTGCTCCTCAGCGTGACCGCCCCGTAGCGCCCCCTCGGCTCAACCGGCGAGCCACGACATCGAGAGCCACAACCCCAGGCCACCCAGCGCCGCCAGCCAGGCCACGATGCGACCCTTCCGGCCGTTTTCCGGACGGCCCGGGACCAGGAGCAGCGCCACCGAGCCGCCCAGCCAGGCCAGCAGGCCGAGGGACAGGAGCAGCGACAGGATCGGTCCGGGATCCCGCGGCCTGGCGACCGGGTCAGCGACTCCCGCCCCGGGCGCGGCGGCAACCAGGCGTGTGATCTGCCGCTCGGCGGTCTCGAGCATCCCGGCGTTGGGCTGCGTCACATGCCGCGAGGCGAGGATCGATCGCCGGACGACTTCCCAGCACCTCCGCGCCGCGGCTGTCTCTCCCCGCATCTCTTGGGCGCGGGCGGCGAGCGACAGCCGCTCCAACGCCCTCGGCGGGTACGGGCTACCCGGCAGGTAGGCGCGGGCCGCTTCCTCGAGCGCCACCAGGGCACGCTCGTGCTCGCCTGCCGCCTGGAGGCTCGCGGCCTCGGAAAGATGCCGCCTTCCGTCGAGCACCAGTCGCAGGGACACCACCGCGACCAGGAAGGCGAGTCCGAGCAGCGCCGCGGCCGCGATCCGCCGGGTCATGCTCCCGCTCCCGTCCATGGTCAGACGAAATCCCGCCGGCCGAGCAGCAGGACCGAGAGCAGCAGCAGGACCGCGGTGTATGCGAGGCCGTAGCCGGTCGCGTGGAACAGGTATCCCGAGCCGACGAATTGCCCGTGCACCGTGGTCCAGTCACCTCCGACGAGCTTTCCGCTCGGGTAGAACAGGTGCAGGTTGGGAAGCACCGCGCCAACGCCGTCGAGGACCGGGGCCAGGAAGGTGAGCGGCTCGCGCTTGGCCAATTCTCCTATCAGATCCGCGTTGCGTCCCGCGGCGAACAGGCCCAGGCAGAACAACCCGCTGAGGAACGGGCTCGTGAACGAGCCGAAGAACAGCGCCATCGCGATGAAGAGCAGCGTCTCGACGCAGATCAGGAGCAGGGCCACGGGCAGGCCGCCTCCGGGTCTTCCGCCCTGGATCAGCAGCACCGCCAGGAACACGGCCGTCATCAGCGCGATCAGGACCAGCATCGTCGCGGCCAGCCCGAGGAACTTGCCGACGACGTACGAGTATCGCGGGACGGGCTTGGAGAGCACCGTGTAGATCGTGCGCTTCTCTATTTCCTTGTGCAGCAGCGTGATGCCCAGGAAGATCGACATCAGCACCGAGAAGAACGAAATCCCGGCGAGCCCCACGTCGATGGTGACGCGGACCTCTTCGTTGAAGGACAGCTGACCCAGCACGAGGCTGAACAGGATCAGCAGCACCGCGAAGAACAGGATTCCGTACAGGATGCGATCGCGGATCGCTTCCCGGAAGGTGTTCCTCGCGATGGCCAGCACGACTCTCAAGCCGGCGCCTCCTTTCGAGCCCTCGGAACTATAGCAGGATCGGTCGCGGCTCACCAAGTCCGCCACCGCGGCTCCTTGCACCGACGGGCTGCGGAATGGACGGGTCCCGAAAACGGATTTCGGGACCGGGGAAGAAGGGCTTCGTTTGAGCGCCCTGGCGTTTCCGACACAGGAGGGGGACGCGTCGGCTTCGCCAGAACAGTGGGAACGTGACCGGATTCACTAACTAGCAGTTTTCGTGCCAAAATTGGGAACCGGCCTGATCCCCTCCCCCCCCCGGCCTGTGCAAGCCGCCTGCAGAAAATTTTCCCGTCTTTGTGTGATTCATCTTTCAACATTGAACGGTGGCCTTGCGCCAATGTTACGAGATATGGGAAAAAGTCGGATGATGTTCGCGAGGGACAGAAGGGGGTGCGGAACGAGGCTCGCTGGTCTGGCTGTCGTTACGGTCCTCGGTTGCTGCGGGAGGGGCCCGGAACCTTCGGCTCCCGGCTCCCCGGGAACAGGCGCGGGCGTCACCTCGTCGCAGGATGCCGGGCGGGTGGAGGAACCGGCGGCGGCTCCCGCGACGGACCTCGTCGCCGCCGGGAGATCCCTGGACGCCGGCGCATTGGGCAGGGTCCGGGCGCTGTTGCCGACCGATGACCGCCGCCCGGAGGCGCGCTGGCTCGCCGCTCGCGCGGCGGCCGCCCTGGAGGACCACGAGACCGCCGTGGCATTGCTCGAGTCCCTCGCCGGAACCCGCGAGGATCTGGAACCGCATCGCCTGGACCTGCTCGTCCGCGAGCTCGCCGCGGCGGGACGGGTCGCGGAGGCGCTGGATCGGTCGGCTCCGCTGGTCGACGGTCCGGACGCGCTCGAGCGATCGCGGCAGGGCGACCTGCGAAAGCAGCGTGGAACCTGGCTCGAAGGCCTGGGGCGGGATGACGAGGCCCTGGCCGAATTCGACGCGGCGCGCCCGCTGACGGCCGGTGAACGCGACCGGGAGCGGCTCGACCTGCGCCGGGCGACCTGCCTCGCACGCCTCGGCCGCGAGGCGGAAGCCCTCCGCATCGCCGAGCCGCTGGCCGATTCCGCGGCGACCGCGGAGGCGATGCGGGAGGCCGAGCTGCTCCTCTCGGGGCTCGGCAAGCCATCGGAGCGATCGCCCGACCGGCATCTGTCGAGGGCGCGTCGCTTCGCGAAACTTCGGGCCTTCGACGACGCCATCGACGAGCTGGAGCCGCTGCTCGCCGGCACCCGCCGGCTTCGCGCCGAGGCCCGCTTCGAGCGCGCTCGTATGCTCTTCGAGCGGCGCCGCCACTACGTCGAGGCCGTCGCCGCCTTGGACGCGGTGATCGCCTCGGGCTCCTCCCGCGCCGACGACGCGAGGGTCCTGCGCGCTCGGGCCCTCTCACGCCTCGACCGCGACGAGGAGGCCATCGCCGCCTACCGTGAGATCGCCAGGCGAAGCGGCAAGACGGTCCGGGCAAGCGAGGCGCGGTTCCTCGCGGCGAGGCTCCTGTACTACCTCGGCCGCCACGGCGAGGCCCTGGCCGGTTTCGAGAAGCTCGTCGGAAATGGCCGGGCACGAGGCCGAGAGAACACGCGGCTGCGGCCCGGACGGCTGGCCCCGGACCAGGCTCGCGACGCCCACTTCCTGGCCGGCATGTCCGCGGTCCTCGCCGGGAAGCCACGGCGGGGCGAGGATCACTTCCTCGCGGCCATGGAAGGCAGCACCAGCGACGAGGCCCTCGAGCGGGATCGCTACTGGCACGCGGTGGCCAGGCTCGAGGGCGGGCGCGGGGACGGTCCCGAACTGCTGCGGGGGGTCTGCGCCGCGGACGGCACCTCGTGGTACGCCATGTGGGCCGGATCACGCCTGGCTGCCGCCGGCAAGCCGCCCGGCGCCTGTGGGACGAGCCGGATCGCGGTTCCCGCAGCCCCGGCCACGGGACCGACGGCACAGGACGTGACCGATGTCCCCTCTCTGCTGGAGCCGCTCTCGCCCCTGGCGGCGTTCTTCTCCCGGGCGGGCCTGTACAGGGACGCGGCTGCCGAGCTGGTCCGGGCCGAGGAGCGAGGTCCGGCCGCCGCGGATCGCCGCGCCTGGATCGAGGCCTACGTGGCGGTGGACGCCCCGCACCGGGCCGTGCGCACCGCGAGCCGCGGGCTCGCCTGGCCGCCGCGGCCGGAGGATCTCTGGAAGGCCCACGCGGCCTACCCCGAGCCGTTCCCGGAGCTGACCCGACGGATCGAGGGCGAGCTGGGGCTCCCCCGTCACCTGATCGCGGCCGTCGCCCGCAAGGAGAGCCTGTTCGATCCCCGCGCCGTGTCGAGGGTCGGGGCCATGGGCATGATGCAGATGATGCCTCACACCTACGAGACCAACCGTCTCCGTGCCGGGCTGCCACCCCTCGCGCCCGGCGAGCTGCCCGGGCCAGAGGCCTCGATCCGCGCGGGGGGCTGCGAGCTCGCCTGGCTGCTCGAGCGGTTCGGCGGCTCCCTTCCCCTGGCGATCATGGGCTACAACGGCGGCGCCGCGGCCGTGTCCCGCTGGCTCGAGCGCTCGGGCGGGTTGCCCATGGACGTGTTCGTCGAAAAGGCGAGCTTCGGCCAAACGCGCAACTACGTCCGCAGGGTCTGGAAGAACCTGGTGCGCTACCATCTGCTGGGCGGCGAGCCCCTGCCCGTCCTGCCCGCCCTGGCCGAGAAACCGCCGGCCGGCCCTCCGGCCACTGACTTGCCAACCCCCGGCGACCCGGCTACACAGGCGGGTACCGACGACATCCAGCAGACGGGAGGAGAGGAAGATGACTGAGAACAACCCCTACGCGCCGCCCCAGAGCCAGATCGACTCGGCACCCGCCGCCGGCACGGCCGGCGCCGGCCACTCGCCGACGATCCTGTGGCACCTGCAGCGCACCAAGCCGTGGGTCATGCTGATCGGCATCCTCGGCTTCGTCTTCGCCGGCCTGATGGCCCTCGGCTCGATCGTGATGGTCATCGTCGCCATCGCCCAGAGCGGCGGGTACACCAGCGACGAGGAGATCGTCGCCATGGTGGCCGTGGGCTTCGGCTACCTGGTCTTCGCCGCGATCTACTTCCTGCTGGCGGCCCAGATGGTGGGCTATGGCCGGCGCATCGGCCTGGCGATGCAGACCGGCAGCACCGAGCACGTGGAGGAGGCGCTCGATTGCCAGCGCCGGTTCTGGAAGACCTTCGGCATCATCACCATCATCTTCATCGGCCTGATGCTGCTCGCGTTCACCATCGGTCTCGTGGCCGCCGTGGCCGCGAACATGTAGTGGCCGCGCCCCGGCCGGAGCTGGTCGTGGTCCTCGCGGCGGGCACGGGCTCGCGCCTTCGCAGCCACCGCGGCGTGCCCAAGCCGCTGCTGCCGCTCGGCGGCAGGCCCCTGGTGCTCCGGGTCCTCGACCGTTTCGCCGAGGCCGGCGTGGGCGAGGCGGTGGTGGTGGTCGGCCACCGCGCCGACGAGGTCCGCGCCGGCATCGAGGCCGGCGGCCCGGGGCTCTCCGTGCGCTTCGCCACGAACCCGCGCTTCCTGATGAGCAACGGGCTTTCCGTGCTCGCGGCCCGCGAGGCCGTGGGTGATAGCAGCTTCTTCCTCTCGATGGCCGACCACGTCTTCGACCGGGCGCTGATCGACGGGCTGGGGCGCGCGCCGCTGCCCGAAGGCGGGCTGGTGCTGGCCGTGGACCGCAAGCTGGATCGGATCTTCGACATGGACGACGCCACCAAGGTCCGCACCGAGGGCGGGTGCATCGTCGAAATCGGGAAGAACCTCGCCGGTTTCGACGCGGTGGACACCGGGCTGTTCGCCTGCACGCCGGCGCTGTTCGACGCCATCGCGGCCGCGGCCGGCCATCACCCCGAGGGCGACTGCACGCTCTCGGAGGGGGTCTGGGCCCTCGCCGCCACGGGCAAGGCGCTGGTCCACGACATCGAAGGCGGCCACTGGCAGGACGTGGACACCCCCGAGATGGCCGCCGAGGCCGAGCAGCGGTTCTCCTGAGCGGGAGGTACCCTACGGGGCGGTGGTGAACGAGGCGCGGCCGACGCTCTGGCCGACGATGGTCCCCTTGAGGGCCGCGTCCAGGGTGCCGTTCACCTCGCGGGTCAGCTCGATCTCGGCGGTGCAGGACTCGTCCTCGCCCGAGTCCGTGGCCTCGATGCCGTTCGCCGCCACGGTGTGGCTGCCGTTGTCCGCGACCTCGTCGCCGAGGACGTCCGGGTAGTCCCAGATGCAGCTGCCCGAGATCAGGAGCACGATCTCGCCGCCGTCGTTGTCGTCCCACGTCACGTCGAACTCGTCGGCGCGGGAGATCGTGCCGCTGTCGGGGCCGACGTTCATCACGGCCGGCCGCATGCCGTCGACGGTGCTGGAGTAGGGGTTCTCGTCCTCGCGGGTGAAGACGAACTCGTAGACGTCCGCCGGATCGATGGCGGCCTCGTAGTAGACCGGGTTCGAGCCCTTCTCCTGCATGGTGACGCCGTTGATCGCGAGCTTGTCCCCGCACTCGCCCATCACCAGGTTGGTGCCGTTCGGGGAATCGCCGACCCACAGCGTGGCCCGGCCCAGGGCGTCGCCGCCCTCCACCACGGCCTCGTACTCGAAGTAGATGCCCGCGGTCTTCACGTTGCAGGAGTCCTCCTGCGGGAAGCAGCCCGCGGTCATCGCGGCGATCATCGCCGCCAGCGAAAGGAACAACAATTGGTTTCTCATTTTTGCCCCTCCTGGCAAATCGGTCCGTCAAGTGACGCTGTTCGCGCCGTCAACTTTCCGTCTTGGACGGCCAAGACCGCCGTTTCTTCAGTCACGGATTCTAGGCGTTTTCCAGGTCGCGATCCAGGGGATCGTCAGATCACGCCGAGTGAGGCCGACGGCACCCAGCCGTCGCGATCCTGGTCATCGCGGATCCTGGTCCACCCGTCCCGGTGCTCGAGCACCCCGACGCGGCTCCCCTCCTCGACCGTGAACCGCCTCGCCTCGCTCGCCGGGCCCTCCATCACGTCCAGGACGTCCCGCTCGATCACCACCGCCTCGGGGTCTGCCCCGGACCCCTGGCGGTACTTGCCCCAGGTCACCGCGCCCATCGCCACCGCGAGCAGCAGCAGGATCCCAGCGGTCACGCCCAGGGCCAGGTGCGGCCCTTCCGAACGCACGAACCGCCGCACCACGAGAACCGAGAACAGCGCCAGGTGGAAGATCAGGAACGCCAACGACGCGGAGCGCGGGGAGAAGCGGTCGAGCACCGCCCGCCAGGGGCCGACCGCCGGGGCCAGGTCCGCGTCGCGGCCCGCCTCGTTGGCGCGCTTCGCGATGAACTCGCGGACCAGGGCCAGGTTGTGGATGGTGTCGGCGTGCTCGGGATCGAGGCGCAACGCGCGTTCGTAGTGCCAGATCGCCCGGCCGAGGTTGCCGAGGCGGGCCTCGGCCGTGCCCCTGTCGTAGCGAAGGGCCGCCGAGTGTCCCCCGAGATCCTCGATCTCGCCGTAGATGGTGGCGGCCTTGCCGAAGTCGCCGTTCCAGAAGGCGTTGTTCGCCTGCTCGAAGAGCGAGGCCAGCGACTCGGCGCCTGCCGGTGGCGACAGGAGAACCCCGATGGCGATGACCGCGGGAGCGAGCAGCAGACAGGGTTCTCGCCTCATCACTGCCTCTCCTCCTCGGGCCGCTTCACGACCACGCCCGCCAGGCGATCGATCAGCGCCTGCATCCGCTCCAGCCCTTGCCGCCGCTCCTCGGCCACCCCGGCGCTCCGCGCGAATCTCGCGAAGTCGCAGCACTCGAGCTCGGCCGTCACGCGCTCGGCGAGATCGGCCGGAAAGCCCCGGTCCGAAAGCCGCCGTCTGAGCTCCTCCATGGTGTCACCGACGACCGCGACCTCGAGCCGGCTCTCCAGGAACCTGGTCAGCACGCGCTGGAGCCCTCCGAAGAAGTCCCCGGCCGGCACCTGCTCGAGCTGTCTTCGCAAACCGGCGAGCTCCCGACGCGCCACGGTGTCCGCTCGCCGCGATCGGCCGCGGATCCTCGCCTCCGCGGCCCGCTGCCTGGCCCTCGAGCCGAACAGCACCGCGATGTACAGGAACGGTGCCGCCAGCGCCGCCACCAGGAACCACGGACGAACCATGGTCAGCTCGTCGCTCTCCGGGTCGAGCGTGGCCCGCGACTCGATGGATCGCAGCAGGCGGCCGAGACGCTCGGAGGAGCCGTCCGTCACCGGTTGCGCGCCAGCGGCGCCGCCCGGGGCCCCGGCCACCGCGGCACCGACTCCGGGTCTGACCGTGATCGACAATGGCTGGTTGTGCACCGTGCGGTACTCGCCCGCGACGGGGTCGAAGAACGACCACGGGATGCCCGGCACGGCGAGGGTCCCGTGCCGCTTCGGGATCATCAGCACACGGCTCACCCGCGTCCCGGCCACGGTCTGCTCCGAAGGGCGCAGGCTCACCTCGTTCTCGGCGGGATAGACCTTGAACCCGTCCACCTCGGTCACCAGCGGCAGGTTGATGTTCCGCAGGTTCCCCTCGCCGGAGACGGTGACGGTCAGGGTGACTGGCTCGCCCTGCGCGATCTCCGTGCGGTCCGCCTCCACCCGGTAGGCGAAGCGGCCGACGTTCGCCGGGTCGAAACCCGGGGGCTGGCCGTCCGCGGGCAGCGCGGTGACCGCGACCTGCACGGCCGGTGAGGCGCGCTTGACCACGCTTGGGCGGGAGAAGAAGCCGCCGCGCCTGGACTCGACCTCGACCATCACCGGCGCGATGGTCAGGGTGCCCTCCTCGATGGGGAACAGGGCGAGCTTGCGCAGCACGGCGCGCTCATAGGACCGCCCGCCGACGACGACCGGCTCGAATTCGAGCCGTCGCTGGCCGGCGAGCAGGGTCTCGACCCAGAAGCCCTCGGTGCCCGGCTCGCGGATGACGTCCACGTTGGAGACGCGCGCCGCCGTGTACAACCAGACCGTGAGCACGACCATCTGGCCCACGTGGGCCTCGGACCGCGCCACATCGAGCTGCACGAAACAGCTCGGATCCACGACGGCGCCGGCCAGCGCCTCTCCGTCCAGGGACTTCGGGTCTTGCGAAAACCGGGGCTCTCCCTGGCCGGTGCCGGGATCCGGAGCGAGGGGCCCGCCGGAGGGAGGCACGGCCAGCCCGGGCGCCTGTGCGGATCCGGGCGCCCCGGTCTCGACGACCCTCACCGGGTAGGGATCGCTCTGGAATTGCTTCCCATCGACGGTGACCAGCACCGGATCGACGACGATCGTCCCGACCCTGTCGGCGACGAGCACGAAGGAGTAGTTGCTTGTGCGCTTCGTCTGACGCTGGGTCTTGCCGCCGAAGCCGAACGAGAACGAGAACGACATCGGGTGGGACTCGGACTGCCGCAGCACCCGCAGCCCGCGGAACTGGGGCAGGCGGACCTCGGGATCCTCTGCGCTCTCCGTCGCGATCGAGATCACGAACTCGAATGGTTCGCCCTGGACCACGGGGTCGCGATCGACGGTGGTGCTGAACTGGGGCGGGATCGGGCCCTGGGCCGCGGCCGCCGCCGGGAAGGCCAGCACCGCGAGCACGGCCGCCGAAGTGATCCTGCTACCGAGTCGCCGCATCACCAGTCCTTGAAGGTCCCGGCCGGGACCTTGATCGCCCGCTGCCTGGCCTGTTGTTTGAACAGGTTGTCCTCGCTGCGGTCCAGCGAGTCGAGCACCTGCTCCATCTCCTGCCGCGTCCGCGGCTGATCCTGCTCCTCCTGCTTCTGCTCCTCCTGCTTCTGCTCCTCCTGCTGGTCCTGCTTCTGCTCCTCCTGCTTCTGCTCCTCCTGCTGGTCCTGCTTCTGCTCTTCCTGCTGGTCCTGCTGATTCTGCTGGTCCTGCTGATCCTGCTGATCCTGCTGATCCTGCTGGTCCTGCTGGTCCTGCTGGTCCTGCTTCTGCTGCTCCTCCTGCTTCTTCTTCTCCTCCTGCTCCTTCAGGCGCTGCTTCGCGACCTCTAGGTTCCAGGCCGCGTCGCGGTTTCCCGGGGCGAGCATCAGGCTCTTTCGGTAGTGATCGACGGCCGCCTTGTAGTCCTCCTTGCGGAAGAAGGCGTCTCCGAGATTGCGCAGGGCCCGGGCCCGCACCGCGTCCGGCCCGCCGCTATCCACGGCGACCTCGAGCGCCTGCATCGCCTCGTCGAGCCGCTCGTCACCCAGGCGCGAGAGCGCCAGCGCCCGGTCCAGGTGCACCTCGGACCGCCCGGGCAGCGCCCGTGCCGCGGCGTCGTAGGCGGCGAGGGCCGCGGCTTGCTCCCCCGCGGCGAGCCTCTCGTTGCCCTCGGCCACGTCGTCGTTCTCGGAGACGAACAGGTCGAAGGCGAAGGCCGGCGCCGCCCACGACACGATCGGCGAGAGAGCCGCGAGGACCACCGCGATCCGCATCGACGACAAGCCGCGATTCATCGCCTCCTCCTCCAGAAGACGCGCTCGGGCAGCGCGAACGCCAGCAGCAGCAGCGCCACGGCGGGAGCCAGGAACCACTGGAACACTTCCTCGTACACCGTGATCTGCCGCGCCTCCATCTCGGTCTGCTTCATCGTCCGGATCTCCCGGACCACCGCGGCCATGCCCGCGAAGTCGCCACCGGCCCGGTAGTAGCGGCCACCGCCGAGCCGCGCGATGTCCTTCAGCTTCTCCTCGTTCTCCGGGGTCAGCGCGGTGGTGACGTACTTTTCCGCCTCGTCCTTCTGATATCCCATCGCGGTGCCGTCGTCGAGATAGCGCGGGATCAGCTCGGGCGAGGCGGAGCCGATGCCCACCACGTGGATCGCGATGCCCTTGCCCGACGCCTCCCGTGCGGCGGCCACCGGATCCCCGAGGTGGTCCTCGCCGTCCGTAATCAGGATGATGACCTTGGCGCGCTCCTGCTGCGCGGCCGCACCGGCGGAGGGCTCGTCGGGAACGAGCATCCGCGTCGCCGCGATCAAAGCCTTGCCGATGGCCGTGCCGCCGACGGGCATGTCGTAGGGTCCGATGCCGCGCCAGAACGCCTTTGCCGCGGCGTAGTCGTTGGTGAGCGGGAAGCGCATCGTGTCGCCGGCGAAGGCCACCAGGCCGATGCGGTCCCCGGTCAAGAGGTCGATCAGCTCGTTCAGCTCGAGCTTGGCCCGCTCGAGGCGGCTCGGCCGGACGTCCTCGGCCAGCATGCTCTTCGAGAAGTCCAGGGCGACGACGAGGTCGATGCCGCGCTTCTTGAGCAGCTGGATCCGGCCGCCGTACTGGGGCCGGGCCGCCGCCAGCACCAGCCCGGCGATCCCCAGCACCAGGGCCAGCCCGCGGGCGGCCCTCAGGTACGGCGAGGGGCGCACGAGCTGCTCGGCCACGGTGCGTGGCGAGCCCAGCCTTTGGATCGCGCGGCGCCGAAGCGCGACCCCCGCGAGCAGCAGCAGCGCCGTCACGACCGGCAGCGCGAGGAAGGCGAGCAGTCCCGGCTCCGCGAACCTCATGGC
>CAYZAI010000117.1:0-12757 GCA_964476305.1 uncultured Myxococcales bacterium | reverse complement strand
CGTCTCCATAACTGTCTCCAAACAAAACGCCCCGTATTCGTTAACTATACGGAAAGATTGACCCCTGTTCGTTTGAAAAACGGCCTGAAAGGGCCCTCCTGAAGTGCCTATAAAAGCAATTAAAACGACTACTTGCCGGGTTTTCAATTGTGTGTCTACGGAACCGAGGGTCGCCTGTTCGAATCGGGCCGGGCGCGCGGGAAAAAGGGAAAGCCTTCCGAGTGGATAGCTCGGAGGGCTTTTTCTTTGGGGGCAGCGAGAAAAACGGATGGGGGGTCCGCAGGGTCCGCTCAGGGCTCGCGCACGAACCGGAAGTCCTCGTAGTCGCCCGCGTGGCGATAGCCGACGCGCTCGTAGACGCGGTTCGGGACGGGGTTGGAGTCGTCGGCGTTCAGGAAGCAGTAGCGCGCGCCGCCGTCGAGCAGCGCCTGGCTGAGCGCGGCCACGCAGGCGGTGGCGTAGCCCCGTCCGCGGAGATCTGGCGGCGTGTAGACCAGGGCGATGCGCGCCCCGTGGGGTGTCCGGCCCGCGCAGATCGCCATCGAGACGGGCTCCCCGTCCTCCCAGAGATGCGCGTTGCCGCTGGCCAGGGCGTGCCGGGCCGGCCCCAGCAGGCTTCCCGGCGCGTCGGGCTTGAGCACTTCGCCGAGCTCCCCGGCCCACCGCTCCAGCAGGTCGGCCTCCGTTTCCGCGAAGGGGCGGAACCGCCCGGGGCACGGCGAGATGGGCTTCACCGCCTCCAGCGCGTAGTTGCGCAGGGTCACGCGGTGGCGCACCTCCTCGCCCGTCCGCGCGGACCAGGCCTCTGCGAATGTCGAAGCCGCCGACTTCGGTCCGAGCACACCGGCCAGCTCCGGCAGCTCCCGCTCCAGATCGGCGACGAGCAGCTCGGCCTGGGCGTCGTCGAGCCGGGTCGTGAGCACGGGGAACGGCGGCGTGCACAGCGCCGCGGCCGTGACCGCGCCGTCCGCACGCTCGACGGTTGCGAACCAGGTGCGTTCCGGCAGGGCCGCGCTGCCCGCCAGCCCGCCCGCGATGCCGGCCAGCAGGTTGTTCTCGACCTCGTCGCGCTCCAGCAGCGGCATCGCGGCGTCGAGGAAGTCCTGGACGGTGTCGTGACGTACGGCTCTCATGCTACCCCTCAAGCCGCGACGGGTGCCATCTCGACCTCTCGCCGTTCGCGCTCGCCATTACCAGAAGACTCCATCATCTGGCTTTCGAGGCGAGCGGGCAAGAGGCAGCCTACCGGCAGAGCCAGCTGGGCCGGCGAAGTCAACGGTAGCCGGAAGGGGAGTCGGGTGTCTGACCCTGCCAGCTGTCAGTTAGGCGTTCCGCACAAAGTGGGCGAAGGGCAGGATCTCGCCCTCGACCTCGACCACGGCGGTCGATCGGACTGCCGTGTCGTCATGGCCGTGACGCTCAGACCCGGGACGCCGGACGACGCCAGGGGCGTGGCGGAGGTCAACGCGTCCGCGTGGCGGAGCGAAGCTGAACCACATCCGCTTCGCGACCACGGCTTCGCGTTTCCGCTGAGCGGTCATGATCCCCAGGCGGCCGATCGGTGCAACGAGAACCTGAAGGGCGGACTCGTCGGTTCCCTGCGCCCGTTTTGGCCGGAATATTGCTACACTTGTCGTGGGTCACCGGGCGTCCATCCCGCCCGGGAGGAGGAGCCATGGAAAGACGCCGCCTGCGTTCCCGCGAACTGATCTCGACGGACGAGCACCTCGCCCTGAGCGCGGCCATCAACTACCAGGTCGAAGCCAGACGACCCAACCGGAGCGCGATCCTCGCGCTGATCCTCGATCGCCCGCCGCCCGAACACCAGCGGGAGATCCTGCTCCAGGCGCTCGATGTGATCCTGGCGGGCTACGGCGACGACAAGCGCAAGGTCCGGGGCCGATCCGTGATCCACCCCATTCGCACCGCGGCCATCGTGGCCCGGGCAATGGGCGAGCCCTCCACTCTGCACATGTTGAGCGCCCTGCTCCACGACCGCGACGAGGACCTCGGCTTTGTGCCGGAGGAACGCCGAGAGCTTTACCTGCGGGCCTGCGAGCGGCTCGGGGCGCTGGTGAGCCAGGAGGAGAACTGGTTCCTCGGCGAGCGCATCGGCTTCCTCACGCGGAAGGAAGGGCACTACATGGACTACGTCGCCGACATCCTGAAGCACGCCGACGCGATGATCGACCTCCTGCACACCAAGTGCGCCGACCGCCTCGACAACACCCTCGATCACGGCCTGCAGCCGGGCGTGGCGCAGCTCAACTGGTTCCGCGCGGTCCACGACGCGCTGTTCGTCCCTGCCTGGCGCGGCGTCGAGCTCGAGGAGTACCACCGGCTCCCCGAAGCCGAGGAGGGCGCGGGGATCCTCTCGATGCTGTTCAAGAACACGATCTTCCTCTCGATGGTGCGGGGGTCCGAGGTCGCCCGCGGGGACGCCACCACCGTGCGTCTCCTCGACGCCCTGGCCGTGGCCAGCATCCGCGTGGCCGGCTGGATCGCCCTGGCGACCCTGGCCAGCGGAGACCCGCCCGTGGCCCGCCACCGCGAGTTCCTGCTGGACGTGATGGGATACGTCCACGGCGGCGGCCTCGGCGTTCGCCGCAAGGGCGAGGGCAGCGACCTGGACGGCGTTCTCCTCGACTACTGGCAGAACGACTCGGACCTGCGGCGCGAGAAGATGGCCGCGCTCTTCTCGGATCGGGAGCGGCTGCTCAAACTGTGCTGCCTGTTCGTCGTCTCGTTCGCCTCGTTCCTCAACGATCCGCTCTACTCGGTGCCGGGGGTCGACGTGGCGAACCTCGAGCGCGGCAGGCTGGCGCCGACCTGAGGAGGACGCAGGCGATCCGGGTTTCGTTCTTCCTGCGCCTGGCCACACGGGCGGTGATCGAGAAGTACGGGCTGGAGTACGGCGAGCCGGACGCTCCCTGCGAGCACGAGCCCGTCCTGATGCCACAGGTCATCGAGCTGCTCTCGCCGCATGGATAAGAGGCCGGGAAACCGCCCAGAAAGGGACGACAGCGGCAGGGTCGCGGGCCCTCGGTTCGGCAGTCCGACTTCCGCAAACCTTTTTTCTTGTACAATTCGGCCCATTGATCGCACTCAGGTGACTGGGACGCCACGTGACGAACGAGCGGAAGCAGCCGTCTTGGAGGCGATTCGCGCCGGGCATCGCGCCGGAGCTGGCGCGGCTCTGCGTCGTCGCGGCCGCGGTGCTCGTGCTCTACCGCGTCACGTGCACCAACCGCTTCTTCCAGGAATCGGTGGTGCCGTTGCTGGGCCTCGGCGAGGGCGATTTCCTGGGGTTGGGCTTTGCCCTGTGGAAATCGGTGATGACCTTCGCGCTGTTCGCGGCAGTCCCGGCGGTGTTTTCGGCCATCGCAGACCGGAAACCGCCGGCAGCGTGCGGCTTCGCGATCGGCGACGCCCGGATCGGCCTCAAGGTGGGAGCCTTGTTCGTCGGCCTGATGCTGCCGGTGGTGGTCTCGGCGAGCTTCACCGAGACGTTCGCCGGCCGTTATCCCCTCGCCCGGGCCGCGGCGGACGACGTGACCACCTTCGTCGCCTACGAGGCGATGATGCTGCTGTACTTCCTTTGCTGGGAGTACTTCTTCCGCGGCTACCTGCTGTTCGGCCTGCACCGCCACCTGGGCGAGGTGGCCGTCTGGATCCAGATGATCCCCTTCGCCCTGCTCCACGGCTCCAAGCCCCTGCCCGAGGCGCTGGGCTCGGTCTTCGTCGGCGTGGTGCTCGGCTACTTCGCGCTCAGAACACGCACGTTCCTGTACTGCGCCCTGGTGCACTTCGTCATCGCCGCGTCGATGGACGCGGCCGCGGTGCTCCAGCGCGGCGGCTTCGGCCCCCCGTGAACAGGGGGATATCCGATTGTTTTCGCTCGCGGCGCGCCCGTTGGTGGTATGCTCGGTTTCAGGGAGGGCAAGATGAAATACTTTGTGATCTGTCTGGCGATCCTGCTTCCGGCCTGGGGCTGCGGTGACGACGACGACGACGGAAACGGGAGCGACACTGAGATCGGCCCTGTCCACCGCCAGAACTTGTGGTATCGTCGATAACGAGGTTCAGATTTGCAAAAAAGGGGGAGAGCATGAAACGTTCGGGCGATCTGCTGCACATCGCGGGTTTGATTTTGGGGGTCACTGTTCTGACGGCGTTTTCGGGTTGCGAGAAGGGAGCCGATCTCGACAAGAACGGTGACTCGGACGGTGACTCGGACTCGGACGGTGACTCGGACTCGGACGGTGACTCGGACTCGGACGGCGACTCGGACGGCGATTCGGACAGCGACACGGACGGGGACGTGTGCGACGAGAGCGACTTCGAGATCACGGGCAAGGTCGTCGACATGCTGGTCATCCTGGACCGTTCCAACAGCATGCAGCCGACTTGGCCGGCCACCGGCCCGGACCTCTGGACGCCGATGGGCGGGGCGATCACCCAGGTCACCCAGCAGATGGAGGGGCAGATCGAGTTCGGGCTCCTCTTGTTCCCGGCGCTCACGTGCAGCGGGACCCTGAACCAGTGTCTGGCGCCCACGGTGCCGCAGATCCCGATCGGGACGCCGGACTCGACGCAGCACATCGCCGACGCCGTCGGCGGGGGGAACGCCGATGTCGGCGTCTGCGGCGGGACGCCGATCGCCGATTCGTTGGAGGCCGCGGCGGCCTACCTGCCCACGGTGAACGACGAGAACCAGCGCTTCGTGCTGCTGGCCACGGACGGCGCCCCGAACTGCAACGACGCCAGCTCCTGGCCCTGCACGTGCACGAGCGACAACTGCGATCTCAACGCCCTCAACTGCCTCGACGACACGAACACCTATGCGGCGGCGGCGGATCTCGCGGCGGCCGGATACGCGGTCTACGTGCTCGGCATCGGCGGCAGTGCCCAGTGGGCCGGCGTGATGCAGCAGATCGCGGACGACGGCGGCGGTGAGTACTACGCGGTCGCCGATTCGGCGCAGTTCCTCGCCGCGCTGCAGAGCATCACGGGCGGTGTAGTGAGCTGCGAGTTCGATGTGGACTGGGAGAGCCTCTCCGAGAGCGCGTCCGATGATCCGTCGCTTGTGAACTTCTACTGCAAGGAGGATCCGGAGGACGCGATTGGCCCGGAGAACCTCGTCGGTTTCGACGAGGGCTGCCAGGACGGCGGTGGCTGGGACTGGATCGACGAGGACACGGTGGTGTTCTGCGAGGGCGCCTGTCAGAACCTCAAGGACGGCCTGTGCGCGGTGATCACGGCGACGTTCGGCTGCGAGTCGGTCCCCATACAATAGGAACTGGCGGCAAATGTCCCACGTCCGCCAGCCGCGGAAGAAAGCGGGGAAACGATGACACGACTGACGATGTTCGGGATGCTCGCGGCCGTCCTGGCGGCGGGAACCTGGGGCTGCGGCGACGACGACGGAAGCGGGAGCGACGGGGACTGCACCGGGGAGTACGAGGTCTGCTCGCCGACCTGGACCGCCGACGAGACGTGGGACGGATTCGGCTGCAACGACCAGGTCTGCCCGGGCTGACGGCGCCGAAGACCTCGGGAGTTTTTCACCTTCCAGCCGGCGCGGGTGGTATAGTGTTCCGCAAGGGAGGGTACCATGAGAAACGCGATGATCTGGCTCGTGCTTTCGCTTTCGGCAGGGGGCTGCGGCGATTCCGAGCCGAGCCTGGAGGGGGACGGTGGTCCCGACGGCGACTCGGACGGCGATTCGGACGGCGACTCGGACGGTGACTCGGACGGCGACTCGGACGGTGACTCGGATTCGGACACCGACTCGAGCTGCGGCGAGGCCGTGCTCCACGCCGTGCTCCGCGACTTCTCGGAGGCCCACCCCGACTTCCAGGACTACATGGGCGGCCTCCAGGGCATCGTCGAGGACGATCTCGGCGACGACCACAAGCCGGTCTATGCCCACGACGGCCCGACCGCGGTGACCTCCGGCCAGGAGGCCTTCGACCAGTGGTACAACACGATCGACGGCGTGAACGTCGAGTTCGCGGAAGACATCGCCCTCACGGACAACGGCGACGGCACCTGGACCTACACCAATGACGCGTTCTTCCCCATCGGCCCGGACGAGGGTTTCGGCGCCGAGATGGAGGGCTTCCCGGATCTGAACTTCCACTTCACCACCGAGGTGCACACCGAGTTCATGTACAGCGGCGGCGAGGTCTTCACCTTCACCGGCGACGACGACCTGTGGACGTTCATCAACGGGCGGCTGGTGATCGATCTCGGCGGCGTGCACGGCGCCCAGACGGGCTCCGTGACCCTCGACGACGTGGCCGAGGACATCGGGATCGAGGTCGGCGAGATCTACCCGATGGACATCTTCCACGCCGAGCGGCACACGACCGAGTCCAACTTCCGCATCGACACGACCATCGGCTGCTTCGACCCGGTGGTGGAGTAGCCATCGGGCGGCGGGATCGTCGCCCGGGAAAGGGAAGGAGCCGTGGGTACCCGAAACTCGCCTCTCGTCTGCTGCGTCGCGCTCTTCCTCTCGGTCTCCCTCGCCGGCTGTGAGTCGGACGACGGCTGCGACCAGCTGTGCCAGGACAACTATCTCGCCTACGGCGTGCTGGCCACGGTCGGCTTCCTGTGGAACCAGAACCTCGCCGGACAGCCCACGGGCGCCCAGGACGTCGCGGTCGACTGCTCCCTGGGCGGCACCGCGCACGTCACCGGGCAGACCTCCATTGACGACGGCAGCCAGATCAACACCGTCGATCTCTTCTTCGACCTTTCGGGCTGCGGCCACTCCGGAAGCGGCTACGACCTCGAGCTCACCGGCGTCCTGCACTGGGTCGGGACGTTCAGCCCCTCGGGATTCACGGCCATGACCACGTCCTCGGACGAGCTGGCGTTCGACGGGGCCGTTGGCGGGTCCTCGGACATCGAGGTGGGCGACACCTGCGAGGTTTCCCTCTCGGTGCAGGGCGGCGACAACGAGACCGCCACAGTCGACGGCGAGATCTGCGACCGGAGCGTGGGGTACTGACGAAGCGACTCCCGCGACCGACCCCCGCACCCCCACCTGCCAAATGAACACCCGCGATCCCCGGTGCCCCCTCTCCGTTCCGAACCTCGAAGGTCCTTTACACTTCGGGGAGGGTGCTGATCGGGACCTCGAAGGTCCTGTACATTTCGGGGAGGGTCCTGATCGGGACCTCGAAGGTCATGTACACTTCGGGGAGGGTCCTGATCGGGACCTCGAAGGTCATGTACACGCGGGGGATCGCACCGACCTCGTCGTTCCGCAGTCGCACCCCCCATCCTGACTTGCCCATCCCGCTCGAAAGCCGGATGATGGGGACCTAAAAGGTGGGCGGGATGACCGACGATACGCACTCCGTGGGCTCGACAGCGGGCCAGCACCACATCGATGCGAAGGTCGATCAACGTGTATGAAGACATACCCTCGCCAGGGCGATTCGGAGTTATGGAACAAGCTTGGCCAACAATCGAGGAGATTAGGGATCGCCTTGTGTCAATCGCCGAGAATCTAGAGAGCGCCTTGGGCTTATGAACAGTGAGGCATTTCCCTGAGGGGGCTTCGATGAAGTTCGACGAAATTGGCTACTGGTCCGAGATCAAGCTGGACATCGTGAAGGACTATGGTGCGGCCTACTCGAAAATCCTCGACAAGCAGCGGGGCCTTGAACACGTCTATATCGACGCCTTCGCCGGTGCCGGGAAGCACATTTCAAGAACGACCGGAGAGTTCGTCCTGGGGAGCCCGCTCAACGCGCTGGCGATCGAGCCGCGTTTCAGCGAGTACCACTTCGTCGACCTCGACGCGGAGAAGCTCGACTGCATCGCGGACGCACTCGCGGATGATGACGACGCGGAGTTGCACCTCGGCGACTGCAACGATGTGCTGGTCAACAGGCTGTTTCCGTCCTTCCGATACGAAGACTACCGGCGGGCACTGTGTCTCCTCGACCCCTACGGCTTGACGCTCAACTGGCAGGTCATGGAAACGGCCGGTCAGCTCCGCACGGTAGAGATCTTCCTGAACTTCCCGGTCATGGACATGAACAGGAACGCTCTGTGGCAGAACCCCGACGGGGTCACGGAAGAGGACCGACGGAGGATGACCTCGTTCTGGGGTGACGAGAGCTGGCGGGAAGTGGCGTACTCGAAGCAGGGCAATCTGTTCGGAGAGGATGACTTGGTCAAGACAGGGGGGAACCACGAGATCGCGGAAGCCTTCCGGGAGAGGCTCCGCAGGGTCGCCGGTTTCGAGTTCGTTCCGGAGCCGATGCCGATGCGCAATAGCCGTGGCGCGACTGTCTACTACCTGTTCTTCGCTGGACCGAATGCTGTTGGCAGCAAGATCATTGAGGCTATATTCAGGAAGTACAGGACGAGGGGAGCCCGCTGATGGCGAACGGCTCGACGATAGAGTGGACGGACAGCACCTGGAACCCGACAACGGGCTGCACCAAGATCAGCGCCGGGTGCAGGAACTGCTACGCCGAGAGGATGGCCCGCAGGCTCCAGGCCATGGGCCAGGCCAACTACGCTGGCGGCTTCGACCTCGCGATCCACGAAAATACCCTCGGCCTGCCGCTCACTTGGCGAAAGCCAAGGATGATCTTCGTCAACTCGATGAGCGACCTCTTCCACGAAGGGATCCCCGACGAATTCATCAAGAAGGTTTTCGATGTGATGCGCACGGCCCACTGGCACCGGTTCCAAGTTCTGACCAAGCGCGCCGGGAACCTGACGCGCCTCGATCACATCATGGACTGGCCGGATAACGTGTGGATGGGCGTGAGCGTCGAGAACGCACGGTGCAAGGCCCGCATCGACGCCTTGCGGGCGACCGGGGCCAGGATCAAGTTCCTCTCGCTGGAGCCGCTCCTGGGGCCGCTGGGAAGACTCGACCTGGAGGGTATCGACTGGGTTATCGTCGGTGGCGAGTCCGGCCCGGGAGCCAGGCCGATGCGCGAGGAGTGGGTTGTCGAGATCCAGGAGCAGTGCGCCTCGGCCGAGGTTCCCTTCTTCTTCAAGCAGTGGGGTGGCGTCCGCAAGAAACAGAACGGCCGCAGTCTCCTCGGCCGCACCTGGGACGAAGTGCCGAGCGCTTCGTTTTCGTTAGCTCGGGCGGCCCGCGGTAGCCGTGAGGACGTCTGGATATCACCGGGTTCGGAAGTCATCACTTCCCACTGTTGACCCGCTCCTGGGTGCCCAAGGCCTGAACGGCCGGGGTTTGACCCCGTCCTTGCGGGAAGGACCCGTCCCCGCGACATTTGTGCGCCTCCCTTCCTGCGTGGTACACCCGGCGGCGGATTCCGGAGCGCGCCAATGAACCGTCGAACACGAAACGGCAACTCCCAGGACATGAGCAGGCTCTTCGTCCAGAGCGCCCGTATGTTCGTCGATCTCGCGGTCCTGTCCGCGGCCTACTGGCTGGCCTTCCTGCTGCGCTTCGAGTTCGCCCTGGCGTTCATCTACGTCAAGCTGCTGTTCTTCACCTGGCCCTATGTCATCGTGTTCCAGTACCTGGTGCTGGCGCTGTTCAGGATTCCGTCGTTCTCGTGGCGCTACGTGGGGGTGCGCGAGGCCCAGCGCATCTTCCTGGCCCTCGGCGTCGCCGTGGCGGTGCTGGTGACCATCCGCCTGACCATGGTGTACGTGGGCGGCTACGCGAAGTACGTGCTGATCCCGCTGGGCGTGCTGCTGATGGACTTCGCCTTCGCCTTCCTCGGCGTGGCCGGCGTGCGGATGGTGCGCCGGATGCTGGCCGAGCGTCAGGAGCGGGGCCGGGGCCGGCCGGCGGCGGCGGCGCCCGCCAAGCGCACGCTGCTCATCGGCGCGGGGCGGGCCGGCGTGCTGGTGGCACGGGAGGTGGCACAGAACCCCCACGTGGGCATCGAGGTCGTGGGCTTCGTCGACGACGATCCGCTCAAGGTCGGCACGGTGATCCAGGGCCACAAGGTGCTCGGCGGCACCGCGGACCTGCCGGCCCTGGCCGTCGCCCGCGAGGCGGAGCAGGTGGTGATCTCCATCGCCGCGGCCTCGGGAGCCGCGATCCGTCGCATCGTCGCGGCCTGCGAGGCCATCGACCTGCCGGTGCGGATCATCCCGGGGATCTACGAGATCCTGGACGGCCAGGTCAGCCTGTCCCGGATCCGCGAAGTGCAGATCGAGGATCTTCTCGGGCGCGAGGCGGTCGAGCTCGATATCGACCTGATCGGCTCGTTCCTGGCGGACAAGCGGGTGCTGGTGACCGGCGCCGGCGGCTCGATAGGCTCGGAGCTCTGCCGCCAGGCCTGCCGCTTCGGACCGGCGCGGCTGATCCTTCTGGAGCAGGCCGAGAACCCCCTGTTCGACATCCACGGCGAGCTGATCCGCGGCCGGTTCTCGTGCGAGATCGTGCCCGTGATCGCGGACATCTGCGACTCCCGGCGCGTCGAGCAGGTCTTCGCCGAGCACCGCCCCGAGGTCGTGTTCCACGCCGCGGCCCACAAGCACGTGCCGATGATGGAGTGGAACCCCGGCGAGGCGCTGAAGAACAACGTCTTCGGCACCCGCAAGGTGGCCGACGCCGCCGATCGCCACGGCGCGGCGGCCTTCGTCATGATCTCGACGGACAAGGCCGTGAACCCCACGTCCGTCATGGGCGCCACCAAGCGCGTGGCCGAGCTGTACATCCAGGCCCTGGGCCGAAGATCCGCCACCAAGTTCGTCGCCGTGCGCTTCGGCAACGTGCTGGGCTCTGCGGGCTCGGTGATCCCGGTGTTCAAGGAGCAGATCCGCACCGGCGGGCCGGTGACCGTTACCCACCCGGAGATGCGCCGCTACTTCATGACCATCCCCGAGGCCTGCCAGCTCGTGATGCAGTCCGCGGCCATGGGCACCGGCGGCGAGATCTTCGTGCTGGACATGGGCGAGCCGGTGCGGATCGTCGATCTGGCCCGCGACCTGATCCGACTCTCGGGCTTCGCCGTCGACGAGATCCCCATCGAGTTCACCGGCGTGCGGCCCGGGGAGAAGCTGTTCGAGGAGCTGGCCACCACCGGCGAGAACATGGACAAGACGCGGCACCCCAAGATCTTCATCGGCCGGTTCGAGGCCCACCCCATCGACGACGTCGAGCGCGGCCTCGAGAAGCTGGCCCCCGCCACGGACTCGGGCTCGCGGGAGGTAGTCAAGGCCGCGCTGGCCGGGATGGTGCCCGAGCTTCGCGACCCCGACTGAAGCCCCCGCCCAGGCGCGGACCCGCTCACCCCACCGCCGCGAGGAACCGCGCCAGGATCCGCCCGGTGGCACCCCAGATCACCTTGTCGCCGGCGTGGTAACGGTGGTTGCGGAAGGACTCGCCGCGCCACTCGATCTCCTCGATATCGTGTCGGGCGGGATCGGTCAACACGGACCAGGGCACCTCGAAGACCTCGGCCACCTCCACGGGATCCGGCTCGAAACGGGTGTCGGGGTGGAGGAAGCCCACCACCGGCGTGACGAGGAAGCCGGTGGTCGTGATCTGGTCGTCGAGCAGCCCGGCCACCTCCACGGCGGCAGGATCCAGGCCGATCTCCTCGCGGGCCTCGCGCAGCGCCGTGGCCACTGGGCCGTCGTCCCCGGGTTCGGCCGCGCCCCCGGGGAACGAGATCTGCCCCTTGTGCTTGGCCACGCTCATCGTGCGCCGGGTGAAGACGACCGCCGGTTCGGGTCCGTCCGTCAGCACCGGTACCAGCACCGCCGAGCGCACGAGGCTCCCCGGATCGATGACCCGCCGGGGGCGCTCCAGCGCCCGCCGTATCCGCTGCCGGAGCTCTTCGGAGGCGACGGCCATGCCCCAGCGGAGCACGGGACCCGGCCCGCGCGCCATGACGGGTGTCATCGCGGTTCCGATCGTCGGGCCGGACTGTCTCGCGGCGGCAACTCGGCCGGCGACCCCTATTCCGGCAGGGACCAGTCGACGAGTTCCAGGATGTCGTCCACGACCTGGCCGATGCCCGTGGCGAAGTACTTGTCCTCCGCGTCCGCGGCGCTCTCCCCCTCGCCCGGGTTCCAGTCGATGACGTGCACGGTGTCGGCGAAGTCGCCGGCGGCCACCGAGACCGGCACGCCGACCTCCATGATCGCCGACATGTCCTCGGCCACGCCGGGCGCGTTCTCCTGGGCGAACTTGGTCTGGGGCTGCGGATCGCCGGGCATGACGATCCCCGGCTGGGCCCCGTCCTCCCTACCGCTGGCCGATTGTGGTACCGGCGCGGAGCACACCGATCGCCTCCAGCCCCTTGGCTGCTGCGCGGCGTACGTGGGCGGCGCGATCAGCAGCTGCGAACTGGAATCTGGCCTCCGCAGCATCGAGATTCCCTATGTCTATCAGCACCAACCCGAGCAACGCGGATGCCTCGCCTGCTCGAGGGGAACCCGGGTAGCGATCGAGGAACCATGTGAACATGGCCGCCGCATCCGCTTCGAGCCCCGCTCGATCGAGTGCGACGGCCCTCCAAAAGCCAGCATCCTCGGCGAGCTGATCCTCCGGTGACGAGAGGACACGGTCGAACGCCTGGACTGCACCTCGCGGGTTGCCGTCCCGCAGCGCCCTCCAGCCCTCTTCGAACGCGACCTCCGAGCTGCGGGGCTCAACCGCCGTCGGCCCGGTCGCATCCGGCTGCGGCATCGGCCCGGGCGACGTCTTGACTACGGCTGCCCCTGTCCGATGCTTCTCGACAAGGACGGACTTCTCTGCCGCCGCATTCTCGGTACGTGGCGCCGGAAC
>CAYZAI010000116.1:10093-12959 GCA_964476305.1 uncultured Myxococcales bacterium | reverse complement strand
GGGTCCGCTGCCGCTACTGCGACAACCTGATGGACGGCATCGCCCTGGCGTGAGGTGGTCGCCTGTCATCCAGGGGGTCGTTTCGGTCGCTGCCCGAGGGGGTCGCACGAAGCTGGCAATGACTCCCTCCGGGTATGTTCAATAAGCCTCCGCTGACGAAGAGGTACCCTCCTGGTACATCAGAGCAAATCTCCCACAGTAATCTTCATGCCTCCGCAGTATCGCAGCTGTCCTCCGGCTAATATTACAAGTCCTCCGCCATCTGCGATGGCCCTCCGGGCTGAGGACGCTCCGGGTTCCCGGAACTCCCTTGCTCGGCCGAACGGGACGCGCTCTTCGAGCGGGAGTCGCGCTTGTAGGCGCTGCCGTATCCCAGGCGCCGGTCCTCGTCCCGCCAGAACACGAACCGGCCGAACTCGCGGATCTCGTCCACGGACTCCTTGAGCAGCGTGTAGGCCTTGTCGCGCAGCGCCTTGGCCTCCCGGTCGACGGCCTCCTCGCCGCGGGCCTCGGCCAGCGCGCCGGCCAGCCCGTCGCTCGCGGAAGCCGCCTCGTCCAGCAGCGCCGGGTCGAACTTGATGGCCGCCAGGGGCTCGAGGTGGTTTCGGCCGAGCACCGAGAGATCGGACAGCGCCTGGACCAGGTGCGCGTCGCCCGATCGCCGCGCGATGGCCCGCACGCTGCGGCCGAGGCCCGGGTGCCCGCGGTAGGCGAACTGCAGCTCGTGGACCAGCCGGGCCAGCAGGTCCCGGGCCGCGACCACTGCCCGGGCGAAGCGGACCTGGGCCTCCTCGTCGGAGAGCCGGCTCGTGTTCCACCGGCTCTGGAGGCAGCGCACCGCGCCGATGCGCCGGGGCAGGCCTTCGACGACGGCCGGGTCGAGGCCCCGCTCGACGAGCCGCGCCAGGTCGGGACCGAGCCAGACATACAGGTCCTCGGCCTCCTGGAGGTAGGTGCCGATGGGCATGTCGGGGAGCTTCACGCGCTTGGGATCCACGCTCCGGATCAGGGCCTCGAGGGCCAGAAAATCGCTGTCGCTCGGCATCTTGGAAATCCCGGTCACCGCTCGCGCGAAGCGCGTTGTCGGGGGAAGTTAGATCGCCTTGCGCCGTGCTGTCAAAGCCCGATCACATCGGGCCGGACGGCATCGCCTTGGCGTGAGGCCCCCGGGGCCGGTTTTTTCGCCGCCTCCTTGGCAAACGCGCTATCATCGGACGAGGAGAAGCGCGCCCCGCGCACGGAGGAGGGCATCATGACGACGCGGATGATGTGGGTCGCTTTGCTGGCGCTGGTCGCGGCCGCGTGCACCGACGATCGGCCCGACGGGGACGACGACGACGGCGAAGCCAACAGCGACGCCGATACCGATGGCGACGGGGACGGCGATGCCGACACGGAGACCGAGGAGTGCGCCGCGGTGGAGGAGTCGGCCCAGAACGGGATGAGCCCGGTGGACATCATCTTCGCCGTGGACAGCTCGGGCAGCATGACCGAGGAGGCCGGCTTCGTGCAGGACAACCTGAACGTGTTCTCGGCGCAGATCGCGGACAGCGGCGTCAACGCCCACATCGTGCTGATCTCGGGCGCGTACCCCACGGACAGCAACGGGATCTGTGTCGAGCCGCCGCTGGGCAGCGGGGACTGCCCCGCCGACACGAACCTGGACGCGGGCTTCATGCACGTGGTGTTCGAGGTCGGGAGTTCGGATGCGTTCCTGAAGATCAAGCAGAGCTACGGCCAGTGGGTGGGGATGCTGCGGCCCAACTCGATCCGCCACGTGATCGTGGTCTCGGACGACAACTCGATGTTCCAGGCCCAGACCTTCGTCAACCAGATGGCGCTCCTCAGCCCGCCTTTCGACCAGTTCACGTTCCACGCCATCGTCGCGACGATGGAGCCCGAAGCAGCCTGCGCCATGGACCCGCCGCACCCCTGCTGCACGCTCGCCGCCGACGAGGGCACGATCTACGAGGAGCTGGTGGCGGCCACGGGGGGCGTGCTCGGCGATCTGTGCGAGCAGGACTTCCAGCCGGTGTTCGACCAGCTCGCCGCGGAGGTCGCCGATGTGCCGCTGGCGTGCGAGTGGGCGATCCCCGATCCGCCGGAAGGTCAGATCTTCGATTCGGGCAAGGTCAACGTCGAGTTCGTCGATGGCGACGGAGAGCACCACCTCATCGGCCACGTGGACTCGTTCGAAGAGTGCGACGACGTGACCCACGGCTGGTACTACGACGACAACGCGAACCCGACGACGATCTACGTCTGTCCGCAGACCTGCGACTGGATCCGCGGCGATCTCGAGGCGTCCATCGTCATCCAGTTCGGCTGCACGACCCAGGAGGCGGTGGAATAGCCGCGGGAGGCGGGGGCGGGGTCGTCGGCGAGCACGTTGCGAAAAGCGCGTTCTTTCGGTATGCAGGTGGGAGAAGGCGAAACCGACTCACAGGGAGGACTCAAAATGAAGACCATCCGGATCATGACGATCGCGGTCGCCTGCGTTATGTGCGCCGCGTGCGGCAGCGACAAGATCGATGCCGACGGCGGGATGGACGGGGGCACGGACTCGGACAGCGACGCGGACAGCGACGCGGACAGCGACTCGGACAGCGACTCGGACAGCGACGCGGACAGCGACTCGGACAGCGACTCGGACAGCGACGCCGACTCGGATGCCGATTCGGACACGGATTCCGACGCGGACGGGGACTCGGACTCGGATTCGGACACCGACACGGCCGAGGCCTGTCCCTACGACTGCGTGTTCCAATACCTCTGCTTCGGCACGGTGCACGACGAGTACGCGTGCGGCGGCTTCATGGAGGTCTGCTGCGAGAGCGGCGGCGACACGGACACCGCCGAGGCCTGC
>CAYZAI010000116.1:0-10083 GCA_964476305.1 uncultured Myxococcales bacterium | reverse complement strand
GGCGGCCCAGCGCGCGGCCGATCGCATCCTGTCCGACTACCCTCTGAGCGACGTGCGGGCGGCCGCGGCGTATTGGGCGGCGCGCGCGCGGCTGGAACAGGGACACACCGCCGAAGCCTGCCCGTGGACCTGCGAGGCGGTCACGAGTTGCGGGGGCGTCGGCCACAACGGCTACGACTGCCAGTTGTGGGAGACCTGCTGCGAGCCGGTGGAGGAGCCGGACGGCGGGTTCGGCACCTGCGCCCAGGAAGGCTACGAGTGCCTCTCGGCGGCGAATTTCCTGCAATGCTACGAGAGCGGGACCTTCCACTTCGAGCTCGTGTGCGGCGGCTTGGGCGAGACCTGCTGCGATCTCGGTGGCGGGGATGCCGACACGGACGCGGACACCGACACGGACACCGACACGGATACCGACACGGATACCGACACGGATACCGACACGGATACCGACACGGACTCCGACACGGACTCCGGTTCCGCCTAGGCTCTCGCCGCGCTTCCAGCTTTGAGCTTTCCGAAGATCCGCCGCCATCCGAACACGACGGCCGCGCCGGCGTAAGGCATGGCCGCGGGCATCAGCGGCGTGACGAAGCGGGGGTTGCAGATCGTGAGGCCGTGGAACAGGGCGAGCGAGCCGACCAGGGCCAGCCAGACGGCGAGGGCATCGCGCCGCGAACGCAGCAGGAACGCGCCGACCGCCGAGAGCAGCCAGAGCGCCCGCGACAGCCACTTCACCGCCGGCATCATCACCGCGTCCAGATCATTCGGCCACGGCTGGCTGTAGACGCTGACGAGCTCGTTGCCGAACAGGCGAGCGAGGCGCTCGGGAAGGAGGCCGAGCAGCTTCGGCCAGCGCTCCCTGGCGAAAGCGAGAAACCAGTTTCGGCTGTCGGCGTCGAGACGGGCGAGCTCGTCCGGGCCGAGGGGCCTGCGGAAGTGGGAGTAGTACCGCTCGTGGGAGGCGGGAAGCCCTTCGCCGGCGTCCAGGAGGCGGTCCCGGTACCTCCCGACCTCGTAGACCAGTCCCGCGCCGCTGCCCGTGGCCATGGGCGAGAAGGCCAGGCCCAGCGAGGCGTTGCGCGCGGACCAGCCGAGGACCGGGCCGCCCAGGCTCGCGCAGAGGACGGCGGCGACGAGCAGGCCGCGGCCAAGCCCCGGGCTCCGGCGCAGCGCCGTGAGGCAGGCCCACGCCGCGGCGAGCAGCACCGGCAGCAGGAAGTTGGGGCGGTTCAGCATCAGGCTCGCCAGGACCAGGCCCAGGACGGCGGCCCACGGCGGGGCAGCGCGCCGCTCGAGGCGATCGGGCCACCCGAGCAGAAGGTGCAGGCCCAGGGTCACCTGGAGCATGGCCGGGGCCTCGGTGAGGAAGGCCGGGGCCGCGCCCGAGACCTGCGGCGCGAGACAGGCGATCCAGGCCCCGGCCAGGGCGGCCCGCTCGTCGGCGAAGAGCCGGCGGGCCACGCGGTAGGCCAGCGCGACGGCGAGGGCGATCATCGCGACGTTGAGCCAGAGCACGGCCCGGACGTTGTGACCACAGATGACGTAGACCCCCGCCGCGAGCGTCGGGAGGAAGGGCGAGCGCGTCACCTCGGGCCGGTAGGGCTCCCGGCGGTCGCAGCTGAAGCCGTTCCCGGCGGCGAGGTTCACCGAGATCCCCTCGTAGAGCGCGGCGTCGGGCTGGTTTCGCGGCTCGAATGGGGAGTTGGTGAGCACCCAGTACGAGGAGATGGCGGCGGACGCCGCGAACAGCAGCGCCGTGTGCAGGCGGATCCGGGACATGGTCATAAGCCTCGGCATACCCCGATGGCGGCTACTTCAGGTACCCCAGCGAGCGGAGAACCTCGAGGAGGATCGGATCGATCTCGGGTTTGTCCTGTCCGGGCGCGGTCATCCGGACGCGGAAGGCCTCGTCGGCCGCGCGCACGTCGGCGGCGGCCTCGGCGAGACGGGCGGCCCGGGCCGGCTCCGCGGCGGTCAGATCGCGCTGCTCGGCGGGGTCGGCGGCGAGATCGAACAGGCGCGGCGCCTGCTCGCTTTCGTCGATGAAGGACGCCCCCTGCGCCTCGAGGCGCAGCGACTCGCCGGACCGGCCCCCGTAGCTGACGATGGGCGGGTCGTAGCTCCCCGGCGCTCCCAGCAGCGGCATGAATGAGACACCCTGGATCGGCCGCGGCACTTCGAGGCCCAGATGGGCAAGCAGCGTGGGCAGCAGATCCATCGTGCGCACCGGGCGTTCCACCCGTCGTGGCGCTACCGACGCCTGGCGCTCGAACTTGACGATCAGGGGGACGTGGAGCTGCTCCACGAAGAGCCGGCCGTGCTCGCGGCCCCCGTGCTCGTTGAACTCCTCGCCGTGGTCCGAGGTGAAGACGACGATCGCCTCGTCCCAGGCGCCTTCGTCCTCGAGGATCCGGCGCACGACGGAGAAGAGATGGTCCGAGAACGCCACCGAGGAGTCGTACAGGGCCAGCATGTGGGCGCGGTGGTCGGGTTTCGAGAGATCGACGCCCTTCCAGAAGTCGCGCAACTCGGACCGCCGGGCCTTGGCCACGGCCCGCAGCCGCGCCGGGTAGTCGGGGATGTGGGCGAGCCGCGAGGCCGCCGCCTTGCGCGTTTCGTCGCTGAGCCCCTCGGGCAGCCCGGCGACGCGGACGCCCTCCAGGAAGCGCCCGCGCAACTCCCCGGGCGCCTTGACGTAGGGCACGTGGCACACGTAGTGGTGCAGGAACAGGAACAGGGGCCGGCCGCGTGAGCGGGCGAGCCGGAGCAGCGAGCGGATGGCGTCGAGATCCTCCGGGTGCTGCCAGGCCTCGGTCCAGTGGAACGAGACGAGATCGTCGGTCCAGAGGTGGAAGCCGCGGTCGAAGCCCAGGGAGCCGTCCAGATTGCCGCCGCCGTGCAGCCCGGCGACGACGTAGCCCGCGTCGCGGAAGACCCTGGGCAGCGTGGGGATGCCCGGGTCGAGGGCCGGTCCTCGCTGGTCGATGTTGATCACCCCGTGCAGGGGCGGCGTCAGGCCCGTGAAGATCGACATGTGGGCCGGCGCCGTCGATGGCGCCTGGCTGATCGCCCGCTCGAAGACCGTCGATCCGGCGGCGAAGGCGTCCACGGCCGGGGAGGTGGGCCGGTCGTGCCCGTAGGTGCCGAGACGATCCGCCCGCAGCGTGTCCACCGACATGACGATGATGTGGGGCAGGCGTCGCGGCCCGGCCTCGGGCGACGGCGCGGCGGGCGCCGGTGATGGATCGCCCGCAGGCCGGTCCGGGCCCGAGGTGCAGGCCAGCGCCAACAGGACGAGGGGGAGGACGGCGCGGTGGAGGAAGGCGGTCATCACCACTTGCCGATGGTCATGCGGTGATGACCCGTGGCCAGATCGAAGACGTGGAGGTAGGTCCAGATGCCCACGAAGACCTGGCGGTCCGAGGCGACCACCGAGGTCACCGAGGAGGTGTCGGACAGCGGGATATCCACGTCCCACAGGCCCTGGCCGTTGCGGACGTCGAGGGCCGCGAGCCGCCATGTGCTCTTCGACCCGGCGAGCTGGTACGGCGCCACGAGCCGACCGGCGCCGATCGTGCCGACCTCGGTGGAGCCCGGGCTCACGGTCATCGGGTTCACCGCCGGGATCGCCGCCAGCCAGGTCGGGGTCACCTCCGGTTTGTCCATCCAGGCGGAGCCCCCGCGCTTCCCGCCGTCAGGGGCACGGGCCGGCGGGGCATAGCGGGCGGCGACGGGCACCGCGGTCCCGGGCTTTCGCGAGCCGATGGCCAGGTAGGTGCCGGTGCCCGGCTCGACGACGACCCGCGCCACGTCCATGCCCGGGATCACCGGCTGCACGACCACGTTGTCGAAGGTGTCGCCGGCGAGGAAGGCCGAAGGGGCGTTGCCCGGTACGTCGGTCCACAGCCCGCCGCAGGGCGCGGCCTTGTCGACCGGACCGGCCGGGGCCAATTGGCCGGTGGCCAGGGCCACGGTCACCTGGTGCTCGTCCTTCTTCTCCACCCTGACCTGCCCCGGGCCGCCGTCGCAGATCCGCAAGACCCGTTCGCCGATCATCGCGGTCCAGACGCGCTGGCCGGTCCCCAGGTAGTGCGCGTGGAGCATCCCGGTGGGATCCGCCACCAGCAGCTTGTCGCCGGCAAGCGCGGCGCGGGCCTCGTGGGTCTGGGAGCCGTCGGTGATCTGCGGCGTGGTCCACAGCCGGTCGCCGGTGACCGCGTCGAAGGCGGCCAGGTGGTCCATCGAGCCCCCCCGGGAACCGAGGAAGCGGATCCATCCGACGGGATCGGCCGCGCCGTCGCCGGTGAGATCGACGAGCATCGGCTGCTTGCTGGCTATCCACTGCATGTGCTCGCCGAAGGACTGGCCCGCCGAGCCGCCGGAGCCGGGGCCGCCGGCACCGGAGAGCTGGAACGCGGTCATGCCGCCGATGAACAGCGTGATGATGATCGGCACGATCACGGCGACCAGCACGGTTCCGGCGCTGGCGCCCACTCGGATCACGGGCTGGATCGGCGAGCCGGGAGGCGGGGGCGGCGCCTTGTGGCGGCGGTGCTCGACGCGCGAGACCGCGCCGCAGTAGTCGCAGCGGGCCTGGTCCTTTTCGGGGTCGATCGCGAGCCGGGCGCCGCACTCGGGGCACTTGGTGTTCACCAGCTTCGCCATGGGGCGCGATTCTACCCGATTCCCGCGTTCATGACAGCCCCATGACACGCGTGTGGTTTGACAAAGGGGAACCGCCCTCTCGGAACGGAGCTGGAATGACCTCGAAGACGACAGGCGACAAGGCCCCGCGGATTCTCCTGACCGGCGTGTTCGGCCCCTACGGGGTCGACGACGAGTACGGCCGCAAGGAGAACATCATGGAGCTGTTCCACAACCAGGTCACCCGCGGCCAGGGCGCCGCCTCCCTGCGGTTCCACCACCGCTCCTTCGGCCTGTACTTCCTGGCCGAGAACGTGGACGCGGACGTCACGGTGCTCGACTTCCCGTCCCGGGACCGCTTCGTGCGCGAGCTTCGCGAGGGCTACGATGTCGTCGGCATCTCGTTCATCGCGCCCAACATGGTCAAGGCCCGGGAGATGGCCCGCCTGACCCGGCTGCACACCCCCGGCGCGACGATCGTCGTCGGCGGCCACGGCGCCGCCATCGACGGCATCGAGGAGCTGATCGACTGCGACCACGTGGTGCGCGGGGAGGGCATCCGCTGGCTGCGGGAGTTCCTCGGCCAGGATCCGGACGCCCCCATCGTCCACCCGGCCCTGCCGAGCACCGAGTACCAGCGCATCTTCGGCGTCCCGGTGCCCGGCCCCACGGCCAGCCTGCTGGTCCCGGGCGTGGGCTGCGTCAACGGCTGCCGGTTCTGCTGCACCTCGCACTTCTTCGGCAAGGCCTACACGCCGTTCCTCTCCACGGGGCGCGAGCTGTTCGAGACCGCCTGCCGGATCGCGGACGAGCGCGGCACCGACACCTTCTTCGTGATGGACGAGAACTTCCTCAAGGACCGCGAGCGGGCAATGGACCTCCTCGCCGAGATGGAGCGCCACCAGCGCTGGTTCAAGTTCCACGTGTTCTCCTCGGCCGAGGCCATCTCGGCCTTCGGCGTGGACAACCTCGTGCGCCTCGGCGCGCAGTTCGTCTGGGTGGGCTTCGAGACCAGCACCCTGCCGAACGCCTTCGCCAAGAACAACGCGATCGACGCGCGGGCCCTGGTGCGCGATCTTCGCGATCACGGCGTCTCGGTGCTGGCCTCGGGCATCCTGTGCATGGAGCACCACACGCCGGACAACATCCAGCAGGACATCGACTACATGGTGGGGCTCGAGGCGGACATGGTGCAGTTCATGCTGCTCACGCCGATGCCGACCACGGGGTTCTACCGGCAGTGCGAGATCGACGGCTCGCTGCGCAGCGATCTGCCCCTCGAGGAGTTTCACGGGCAGAAGCACTTGTGCTACGTGCACCCGGCGTTCCAGGGGGACGAGCCGGCCCGCTGGCTCGACCGCGCCTTCGCCCGGGACTTCGAGGTCAACTCCAGCTCGATGTACCGCACCGTCGAGACGTCCCTGCGGGGCTACCGGGCACTTCGCGCCATGCCCGACCGGGACGCGTGCCTCGAGGCCCGCCTGGGGCAACTCGCCGCACGCACCCGCGAATACGCGGCGATGCTCCCCGGGCTGGCCCGGTTCGCCGCGCACCCCCTCGAACGGGAGCGCGCCCGGCGGCTGGACCGGGATATCGCGGAGATCATAGGCCGGCCGACGGTCAAGGAGCACCTGTTCCGCGCCGGGGCGATGGGGGCCATGGGCCTGTGGAAGCTGCGCCTCGCGAGCGTGGGCGATGGGCTGCAGCCCAAGACCCTGGTCACCAGCTACCGGGCCCGGAACCGATGCGGGCTCAAGTGGTCCCTGACCGACATCCGCCCGGTCCTGGAGCCCTTCAGGATCTCCGATGTCCCCCGCCGGGCCGCCTGCGATTCCCTGGCCGCGGACTGAAAAAACCCAGTTATTGCATGTTGTTCCACGTGCCTGGCACCGATCGGGGCACCGATCTAGGCTGCCCATGGACTGGTTTGGCACATGAAAAAAACAATGAAAAATCTATGAAAAAGTCATGATAAATGTTACTGTGAAATCATGAAAACGACAGTGACAATCCAGACAGAAGTGGTCCGGGAGCTCATGGAGCACTACGGCGCCAGGACCAAGACCGCCGCGGTGAACGTGGCCCTCGGCGAGCAGCTTCGCCTGATCCGGCTGCAACAACTGGCGGATCTGCTCGGGCGCGTGGACCTCGACGAAGGGGCCCTGGAAGACGCCGCCGTCGCGGACGGCCGCCGCGGGGAATGGCTGGAAGCCTCGGAGGAACACGATGACCGGCGCTGAAGCCAGCGCGGTGATGGTGGATACCTCGGTCTGGATCGACGCGCTGCGGCGGAGCGCTTCGCCGGTCTCTGTCGCGCTTCGCTCGCTGCTCGTCGCCGACCGGGCGCGGACCTGCGGCCCTGTCGTGTTCGAGATCCAGCGAGGGCTGCGGCCGAAGGAGCGAAGCCTCGTCCTGCCGCTCCTGGAGGCGGTCCGGCGCGTGCCCTTCGGCGACGAGGATTTCTCCCGGGCCGCCGCGCTGGACTCGCGGCTGCGCTCCGGCGGCGAGACCCTGCCGGCCATGGACCTGTTGATCGCCGCCGCGTGCCTGCACCACGGTCTGCCCCTCATGACCCTCGACCGCCATTTCGATCGCGTGCCCGACTTGGTTCTCGTGTGATAGACTGGCCGCTCCCGGAACCCGCTGCGACAGGAGGACGCCATGGGACTGTTCGACGTTTTCAAGAAGAAGCCGGAAGAGGGTGCCCCGGCTGCGGGCGCGGGATCGCCGTGGCCGGGGAGGTTCAAGGGCTTCGACGACTGGGAGGACGACAGGAAGAAGGCGGTGGGCAAGGCGTTCCTCGAGGACATGGGCACCCTGCTGCAAAGCCCCAAGGTCAAGGAGGTCCTCGACGAGGACGAGCTCGAGTTGCGGGGGCGCTACGAGGACATCCCGGTCCGCCTGAAGTACGAAGCGGACATGGGCTGGGTCAGCCTCGAGATGAAGTGCACAGGTCCTCTCGACATCTTCCTCGAGTGGGATCCCGAGAAGGTCCCGGTGCACTCGGACGACTCGGACGACGACTGGGACGAGGACGACGAGGTCCGCGTCTTCGTGGGCAAGGGCGTGTTCGTCGAGGGTGACAAGAGATCGGTGAACGACGCGCTGGCACAGTTCGCGTCCCTGCCCGCCGAGCTGCAGGACGGGGTCGTCGTCACGATGCAGGAGCTCGAGCTGTCCCGCTTCATGGTCCTGGGGGAAACGATCAACGCGGGGTTCAAAGCCAACTCCTACGAGATGCCCGATCCGGCCGCGATGATCGGCCGGGCCGTGGCCCTGATGGCTCGAACCGCGAGGACCGTGGGCTCGGGCGAGATCGTGGTCGGCCAGACATCCTCGGGAGGAGCGCAGGTGGCCATCGTCCCGGTGAGGCTGGTCGCCTGCGGCTACTGCCGCACGAAGTTCAACCTCGGGGCGAACTCGCGCTGTCCCAACTGCGGCGGCTCCTTCGAGGGCTGACGCCTCACTCAGGATTTCATGGGCGACACGACGATCACCATCGCATTCGACAACGACGCGGCCGGGCCGGGCCTCATGTACGGCTGGGGCTTTGCCGCGGTGGTGGAGCGTGGCGGCGCGCGCCTGCTCTTCGACACCGGACCCGATCCCAAGGCGCTCGCGCACAACCTCGGCCGGCTGGGATTCGATCCCGCGACCTTCGACAGCGTGGTGATCTCCCACGACCACTGGGACCACACCGGTGGCCTGGCCGGGATCCTGCGCGCCCGGCCGGGCATCGAGGTGCACATCCCGGCCTCCGCGCTGGCCCATCTGGGCCGACGGGTCGCTCGCCTCGGCGGAAGGCCCGTCGCGCACGGACCGGCCCTCGACGCGGGGTCCGAGGCGACGCTTCCGGAGATCGCGCCGGGCGTGCTCACCACGGGCGAGATGACCGCCGAGCCACCGGAGCACTCGCTGGTGCTGCCCGGGCCGGACGGGCCGGTCGTGCTCACGGGATGCTGCCACCAGGGGATCGTGCGCCTCGCGGGCCTCGTCGGCGAGCGCTTCCGCAAGCCCGCGCAGCTGGCCGCGGGCGGGTTCCACCTCTTCCGGACCGGACGCGACGAGCTGCCCGGGATCGTGCGGCGACTGCGCGAGCTGGGCGTGGTCCGCGTGGTGCCCACTCACTGCACGGGCCGGGCGGGCATCGCGGCACTGGCCCGCGAGTTCGGCGCCGACTGCCTGCGCGGCGGCGCGGGGCGGGTGATCGCTGTGCCATAGCAGCGTTTCCCCTTGACCTTCCACCTCCCCGCTGAGAGAATGCCCCATCATGATCGCTTCGCTTCGCTGGCACCATCACCATCGCCACCCTTGAGGGGCCGGCACCGGTGACGCTCGCGCAGACGAGACGACCACACGAAACGCCGGCCCCCTGGGTCGGCGTTTTTCGTTTCCGGGCGCGGCCCGGAGGCAGGGAAGCGCAGCCGATCCGCGGGGCCGCCTTCGAGAAACAAGGGACGAGGATGAAAGAGGAGAAGAAGACGGCTACCTTGAGGTTCGGCCTGCCCAAGGGGCGGATGCAGGAGCGTGTGCTCGGCCTGCTGGCGGGCGCGGGCATCCGCGTCACGGTCCCGGTACGGGGCTACCGCCCGGAGATCACGCTGCCGGGCGCCGAGGCCAAGATCCTGAAACCCCAGAGCATCGTGGAGATGCTCGCCGCGGGCTCCCGCGACGTCGGCTTCGCGGGTGCGGACTGGGTAGCCGAGCTGGGAGCAGACGTGGTTGAGGTGCTCGACACCGGGCTGGACCCGGTGCGGCTGGTGGCGGCCGCGCCCTCGGCGCTGCTGGGCCCGGGCGGGAGCCTGCCCGCCCGGCACCTGGTGGTGGCCTCGGAGTACGAACGCCTCACCCGTCGCTGGCTCTCCACGAGGGGCATCGACGCGACCTTCGTCCGCTCCCACGGGGCGACCGAGGTCTTCCCGCCCGAGGACGCGGACCTGATCGTGGACAACACCGCCACCGGCAGCACGCTGCGGGCCAATGATCTGGCTGAGATCGACGAGCTGATGACCTCGTCCACCCGCTTCTGCGCCAGCCGGGCGTCCATGGCCGATCCGGTCAAGCGGGAGCGCATCGAGGGGATCGCCATGCTGCTGGCCTCGGTGCTGGAGGCAAGGCTGAGGGTGATGGTGGAGGTCAACGTGCCCGCCGACCGCCTGGAGGCGGTGGTGGCCGCGCTGCCCTGCATGCGCGAGCCGACCCTGTCGCAACTGCACGGCGGCGCGGGCTACGCCGTCAAGGCCGCGGTACGGCGCGAGCAGTTGCCCGTGGTGATCCCGGAAATCCGGCGGCTGGGCGGTACCGACGTCGTGGTGACCAACCTGGCGCAGATCGTGCCCTAGGCGCGAGCGGAGGACGCGATGAGCGACGACACCGGGATGCGGCCGCGCCTGTCCCCCTCGATCCGCGCCGTCGATCCCTACCGGCCGCCCCGGCACC
>CAYZAI010000115.1:0-12960 GCA_964476305.1 uncultured Myxococcales bacterium | reverse complement strand
CGTCTTTTTAATCAGGCTGACGACTATGCTGATCACGACGAATGCGAGGAGGAAGATAATCTCGATTGCGTCGAAACCATTATCCTCAGCCAGGATGTCAGCTAGCATTTTCATTGTTACGCCTTACTTGATTGGCGGCTGCTCGCTCTTGTGCTGCGAGCTTCCACCGATACCGTCTCGCATAGCCGTGTCGGCCTGGATGTTCTTCATCTTGTAGTAGTCCATAATGCCCAGGTTTCCGCTGCGGAACGCCTCGGCCATGGCCTTGGGAATTTCCGCCTCGGCGAGGACGACCTTCGCCCGGTTTTCGCGGACAAGGGCCTGCATTTCCTGCTCCTGTGCCATTGCCATCGCGCGGCGTTTTTCTGCTTCTGCCTGGAAGCGTCGCTTGTCGGCCTCGGCCTGGTCGGCCTGCAGCTTGGCGCCGATGTTCTCGCCGATGTCCACGTCGGCGATGTCGATCGAGAGGATCTCGAAGGCCGTGCCGGCGTCGAGGCCCTTGGCCAGCACGTTCTTCGAGATCTTGTCCGGGTTCTCGAGCACGGCCTTGTGGTCGTCCGCCGAGCCGATGGTCGAGACGATGCCCTCTCCGACGCGGGCGACCACGGTTTCCTCGCCGGCGCCGCCCACCAGCCGGTCGATGTTGGCCCGCACCGTGATGCGGGTCACCGCCGAGAGCTGGATGCCGTCCTTGGCCATGGCCGTGACCTTGGGCGTGATGATGACCTTGGGGTTGACCGACATCTGCACCGCCTCGAACACGTTGCGGCCCGCCAGGTCGATGGCGGCCGCGCGGTCGAAGGTCAGGGCGATGTTGGCCTTGTCGGCGCTGATCAGGGCCGCCACCACGGCCATCACGTTGCCGCCGGCCAGGTAGTGGCCTTCGAGCTGGTTGATCGTGAGGTCGAGCCCGGCCTTGGTCGCGCTGATCCGCGGCTCGACGATGGACTTGGGCGGCACGCGGCGCAGGCGCATGGCGATCAGCGTGAACAGCCCGACGTGGGCGCCCGAGGCCCAGGCCGCGATCCACAGCCGCACCGGGATCAGCCAGAAGAACATGATCAGCACCACGATGCCCACCACCACGATCCCGGCCAGGGCCATCAGCGAGAGCTCGCCTGAGCCGTCATCCAGGTAGGCGGGCAGGCCCTGTTGGGCCACGATCGATGTCAACAGCGTCGTCAGCATTTTCACCCCTCTCCTCGTTCCTGTTGCCTCGCCGCATCACGGGCCACCACCACCCGGGGCCCGTCCACGGCTACGACCCTGATCGGCGTTCCCCGTTCGAGGAACCCGCCGTCAGAGACCACGTCGATTCGCTTGCCCTCGATCTCGGCGATGCCCGCCGGCCGCAGGTCGCTATGGGCCACTCCCGGGGCGCCCACCAGGCCACGCAACTCTTCCGACTCGGTGCCCTGGCCGCGGACCAGGCTCTGTTCCAGCACCAGCCGGCGCTTGATGACCCCGGTCTTCATCGCGGCAATGAACAGCGCGGTGGAGACGGCCACGGTCAGCACCACCACCAGCGCGCCCCAGGCCGGGCCCAGCATCACCCAGGCCACGCCCGTACCGCCGAGGAGCGCCAACACGCCCAGGATCCCGCCCACGCCGAAACCCGGCGTCACGAAGAGCTCGACCCCCAACAGCGCGATGCCGATCACCAGCAGCAGCACCACCAGCACCAGGGCCTCCCAGCCGAAGCTGGGGTAGATTGTCTGGCTCGCCCAGATCCCCATCAGCGCTCCTCCCTCACCACCACGCGGTTCCCCGCGGTGCGGACGATCACGACCTTGGCCCCCTGCTCGATGAAGTCGCCCTCGGACACCACGTCGATGCGCCGCTCGCCGAACCGGGCGATCCCCGCGGGGCGCAGGAAGCTCTCGGCCACACCCGCGGCCCCCGAGGCCAGCACCTCGGCGATGGCCTCGCCCTCCACGCCTCCGGCCGCGGTCGAGTCGATCGCCGCGGCGAGCACCAGGCGGTTGCGGATCCGGGTGCGGGGCAGCACCGCCAGGGCGGCGAAGAACAGGGCGATGGACGCCGCCAGCGAGATCAGCACGCGCGACACGGCAGCGGTCAGCAGCCCGGTGTCGAACGAGACCCCGATCGGCATCCCGCTGAGCGAGAGCACCAGGCTGCCGAGGATCAAAAGCACGCCGAGGATCCCCACCACGCCGAAACCCGGGGTGACGAAGATCTCGATGAACAGCAGGATCACTCCCGCCACGAACAGAAGGATCTCCTCCCAGCCGGCCATGTGCACCACCAGGTGCCCGGCGAAGAACAGCACCAGGCACGAGAGCCCGACGATACCCGGCAGGCCGAAGCCCGGCTGGTACAGCTCGATCAGGATCCCCAGCACGCCGATGGACATCAGGAGACCCGAGAGGATCGGGTGTGTCAGGATCCGCGCCAGCTCCTCGGCCCAGTTGAGGGCCAGCACCCGCCGCTCCGCGCCGCCGAGGGCCATTCGCGCGAGCACCGCGTCGACGTCCGCGGCCTTGCCGTCGGCGATGCCGTGGCGCAGGGCCCCGGCCGTGTCGAGGGTCAGGAGCTTGCCCGCGGGGGAGACGCCCTCGATCTCGATGTCGGCGTCCACCATCGCCTCGGCGATGTCCCCGCGCCGGCCCTTGGCCCGGGCCGTTGCCGCCATCTCGGTGCGGAAGTACGAGACCATCTTCTCGTCGACGGGCTCGGCCTCGCCGCCGCTGAGGGTGATCGGCGTGGCCGCGCCGATGGAGCCTCCCTCGGTGACGAAGATCAGGTCGCAGGCCAGCGAGATGAACGCCCCGGCGGAAATGGCCCGCGGGTTGACGAAGGCCACGGTGCGCAGGGAAGCCGGCGCCTCCATGATCGCGTCTCGGATGACGGTGGCCGCGTCCACCCGGCCGCCCGGGGTGTTGATGTCGAAGACGATGGCCGCCGCGTCCCGATTGTCCGAGATCGCCCGACGGACGAAGGCCGCGAGGCCCATGTCGATGATATCCTCGATATCGATGATGACCACGGCGCGACCCGCCCCACCCTTGGGATCCGCCTCGGGCAAGTGCCGCCAGTCGGGCAGGCCCCCGTCCGGACCGCCGTCCGTCAGCTCGGGCTCGGGAGAAGGCGCGACCCCCCGCGGCGCGGCTTCCCGGCCGGCCATCCCGGCATCCGGATCCGCAGCGGACTCGGAGCGCACGGTGTCGATCGCCCGGCGGATCCGCTCCTCGATCCCGGCGGGCGCTTCCGGCTCGCCGGGCTTGGCCGCGGTGCCCAGGCCGAAACCGAGGGCCGCCAGCGCGCCGTAGGCCAACAGCAGCCTCCACCGCCGCGCGGTCCGCGGGCCGGATTTTCGATCGGGGGACATGGCAGGGAGCATATGGCGCTTCCCGGGGCGGGGCAACTCAGTCCTCGGAGTAGCGCTCCTTGAGGACGCGGTGCAGGAGCTTGCCCGTGGCCGTGCGCGGCATCTGGTCGTCGGGGACGAAGATCACCTTCTTAAACACCTTGTAGCGGGCGAGCTTGTCCTTGCAGAAGTCCTTTATCTCGTCCTCGGTCGCGGACCTGCCCGGTACCAGGCTGATCACCGCGGTCACGGCCTCGGTCCACTTGAAGTCGGGCAACCCGATCAACGCGGCGTCGTAGACCGCCGGGTGGCCGCAGAGCACGGCCTCTACCTCGGAGGGAAAGACGTGCTCGCCGCCGGTGATGATCATGTTCTTCTTGCGATCCACCAGGTACAAGTAACCCTGCTCGTCCATGCGGGCCATGTCCCCGGCCGAGAAGTACATCCCATGGAACGCCTTCGCCGTCTCCTCGGGCATCTTGTAGTAGCCGTCGAACATCATCGGCCCGGCCGAGTAGAGCTCGCCGATCTCGCCGGGGGCGACGTCGTTGCCGTCCTCGTCCAGGATACGCACCGGGTACGTGCCCGATGATTCCTGGCCGATGGAGCCGGGGTGGGTCAGCTGGTCCTCGGGCATCAGCGTGGTGACGATCCCCGCCTCGGTGGAGCCGTAGCCCTCGTAGAGCTCGACGCCCTCGAAGTACTCGAGGATGCCCTTCTTCTGCTCGATCCGGGCCGGCGCGCTCGAGCAGAGGAGCTTCTGCAACGAGCTCACGTCGATGCGGCGGCGTTCCTCCATCGGGATCGAGAGGATCATGTTGTAGTGGGTGGGGATCAGCGAGACGAAGGTGATTCGCCGCCGCTCGATGACCTTCAAGATTTCGAGCGCGTCGAAGCCGATGGCCGGGTGGACGTAGTTGGCGCCACCAAATTAGGTGGCGGCGAAGCTGAAGAACGTGGCGTTGACGTGGCACAGCGGCATCGCCGTGAGCACCACCTCGCGCGGCGAGTACTTGAAATCGGTGCCGTTGATGAGCCAGAAGGCGACATAGCTGGCGTGGGAGCGCACCACCCCCTTGGGCCGGCCCGTCGTGCCCGAGGTGTACAGCAGGATCCAGGGGTCCTCGGGCAGCACCTCGACGTCCGGTGCGCACTCCCGGCCGCGGCCGAGCAGCTCCTCGTAAGAGACGTAGCCCTCCCTGGGCTCGCCGACGACGAACCAGTCCTTCACCTTGGACAGCTCGCCGCGGATGCCATCGATCACGTCCACGAACTGGTCGTGCACGAACATCGCCCGCGAGTCGGCGTTGTCGGCGATGAAGTGCACGTCCGCCCGCGAGACGCGGAAGTTGATCGGGTTGATCACGGCCCCGATCTTGGCGCAGGCCACGTACAGCTCGCAGATCTCGATGCAGTTCTCGAGCAGGCACGATACCTTGTCGCCGCGGCCGACGCCCAGGGCGAGGAGGGCGGTCGCCAGCCGATTGGTTCGCCGATCGATCTCGGGGAAGGTGAAGCTCCGGTCCTGATCCATGAACGCGACGTTCCCGGGGTACTTCTTGGAGTTGACCGAAAAGACCTGTCCCAGGTTCAACCAGTTGGTCATGTGACGACCTCCGCTCTTCTCCTACCTGCCCACCTTGATACGCACGTCCACGGCCACCGGGGCCCGTCCCTTGCCGAACGCGAAGACCGGGTTCAAGTCGAGCTCCTCGATCCCGGGGTTGTCGGTGACCAGGCGGCCGAGGCGGCAGAGGGCCTCGGCCAACAGGTCCACGTCCACGGGCTCCTGGCCGCGCACGCCCTCGAGCAGCGGCCAGCCCTTGAGCCCGCGCATCAGCTCGAGGGCCCGCGACTTCGACAGCGGCGCCAGGGCGAAGGCCGCGTCCTTCAGCACCTCGACGAAGATCCCGCCGAGGCCGATCACGACGAGGTGCCCCAGGCCCTCCTCGCGCCGGGCCCCGAGGATCACCTCGCGGCCGCCGCCTGCAACGAAGCCCGCCACCAGGAAGCGCGCCCCGGGGAAGCGGCCCGCCAGCTCCTCGAAGGCCGCGTCCAGAGCGGTCTCGTCGCGCAGGTCGAGCTTGACGCCGCCGCGGTCGGACTTGTGGACCACGTCCTCGCTCTCGACCTTGAGCACCACCGGGAACCCGATCTCCCGGGCCGCGGCTCGCGCCTCGTCGAGGCTGCCGACCTCCGCCGCCCGCGGCGCGCCGATACCGTAGGCCGCCAGCAGATCGCAGGCCGCCTTCTGGGGCAGGAAGGTCCGGCCCGAGCCGAGGGCGCGCTCGACGATCGCCGCGGCCACGTCGCCTCGGACGTCGGGGAACTCGGCCGGGGCCTCCTGGGGCCGCTTTCGCGCCATGGCGTAGCGCGTCATGGCGGCCAGCGCCCGCGCCCCGGTCTCGGGGAAGTCGAAGACCGGGATGCCCGCGTCGCGGAAGGTCGAGATCGTGCGGGCCCAACCCTCCTTCTCGGTCATCACGATGGCGACGATGGGCTTCTTCGCCGCCGGGGCCAGCGCCGCGATCTCGCGCGCCACGCCCTCGCAGTCCACGAAGAACGGCGTGATGAAGTTGATCAGCACGCTGTCGATGCCCGGATCGTCGAGCAGGGCCTCCACCGCGGCCTTCCAGTGCTCGGGCCCGGCCGTGGCGATGACGTCGATGGGGTTGGAGATGGTGGCCTCGGCGTGGAGCGCGGCCTTCAGCCGCTCCCGGGTGGCCGCCGACGGGTCCGGCAGCTCGCAGCCGGACTCGATCAGGATGTCGGTGGTGATGATCCCCGGGCCGCCGGTGTTGGTGACGATGCCCACCCGGCTGCCCTCGGGGATCGGCTGGCGCGAGATGGCGTAGGCGGTCTGGCAGAGCTGCTCCTCGTCGTCGAAGGCGATGCACCCCGCCTCCTCGAGGATGATCGCGGTGGTGGTGTCCCTCTTCATCAGCCCGCCGGTGTGGGAGCTGACCGCCCTCGCGCCGGCCTGGGTGCGGCCGGTCTTCATCGCCAGGATCGGCTTCTTGCGCGAGACCGCCCGCGCCACCTCGAAGAACCGGCGCGGGTCGCTCAGGCTCTCGATGTGGCAGATGATGACCCGCGTGCCGGGGTCGTCGCCCCAGTACTCGAGGATCTCGGGGATCGAGACGTCGCAGGCGTTGCCGTTCGAGGCGTACATGCGGATCCCGGCGCCGAGCTCGAACAGGCGGTTGTTGATCACCTCGCCCACGCCCCCGGACTGGGCCAGCAGCGAGACGTGTCCCGGGCGGAGCCGCGTGAAGGTGAAGTTGCAGTAGGCGTTGACCTCCGGGTCGGAGTTCATCACGCCCTGGCAGTTGGGCCCGAACAGGCGGATGCCGTTCTCCTTGCCGATGCGGACGATCTCCTGCTCGAGCGCGATCCCCTCTCCGCCGACCTCCTTGAAGCCGGCGGTGTTGATGATCGCCACTTTCACGCCCTTCTTCCCGCAGTCGGCCAGCACCTGCGGCACCATCGTGCTCTTCACCACCACGTGCACCAGCTCGACCTCGCCCGGGATGTCGAGGATCGTCGGGTAGGCCGGGATGCAGCGGATGAAGCTGGCCTTGGGGTGGACCGGGTAGATCGGGCCGTTGAAGCCCGAGTCGAGCAGGTTCTGGATGATGCGATAGCCGATGGTCAGCCGGCGGTTGCTGGCGCCGATGACGGCGACGGACTTGGGTCGGAACAGGGAATCGAGCATGTCCTCACTCCTGGTGTCGACTGGTTTCGACGGCATAGAGCGCCGCGCCGAAAGCGCCCGAGAACTGGGGCAAAGGCGGCGTCCTGACCTCGTGCCCGACGATTTCGGAAAGGAGTTCCACCACGATCGGGTTGTGGGCCACGACGCCCCCCGTCGCCACGACCGCTCCCGCGAACGGATCCATCTCCACGATCCGCTTCACCACCGACCGGAAGGCACCCTTGGCGATATCCTCCGCCCTGGTGCCCCGCCGGGCCAGGGCCAGGATCTCGGTGGCGGCGAAGACCGTGCAGAAGGAGCCGATCTCCACGTGCTCTGTGCTCCGCCGCGCCAGGCCCTCCATCTCCTCGATGCCGACGCCGAGCCGCTTGGCGATCTCCTCGAGAAAGGCGCCGGTGCCCGCGGCGCACTTGCGGTTCATGCGGAAGTCGAGCCGGTTCCCGGCCGCGTCGATCTTGATCACCTTGTTGTCCTGGCCGCCGATGTCGATGATGGTCATGGCCTCGGGAAAGTGGAAGTGGGCCCCCCGGGCGTGGCAGGCGATCTCGGTCCGGGTGCCCCGGGCGAACCCGACGTTCTTTCGGCCGTAGCCCGAGGCGATGGCCACCTCGACGTCGTCCGCCCCGGCCCCGGCCTCGGCGAGGGCCGCCTCCAACGCCCGCTCCGCCGCCCTGGCGAAGTCCATGCCGCTCGGCAGCACGGCCTTGCCGGCAAGCCGCCCGGCCCCGTCGATCAGCGCCAGCTTCGTGGCGGAGGCCCCGACGTCCACACCGGCGAAGAGCGGCTCGGCCATGCCTAGCACCCCTCGAGCTGCTCGATGAAGGCCTCGATCTGCGTCACGGACTGCTCCTCGCTGTAGCACCGCAGGTCGTTCAGATCCCCGCTGATCACCACACTGGGGATGTTCAGTTTCGCGGAAAGCCGCTGGGGCATGCCGTAGCGGTTGTTGGAGTTGTTGGGACAGGTCTTGGCATCGTGGAACAGGATGCCGTCGAACTTGAACAGCTCGCGCATGCGCTCGATGTATTTCTCCTTGGCGTCGTCGGAGCGCACGATGAACAGCTCGGTGTAGGCCCGGGCCATCGAGTCGAAGGGCTCATCGGGGTCGAGGGCGGTGAAGATCCACGAGTTGCAGTAGGTAGATGCCACTACGCAGGTCTGCTGCTGGAGGAACAGCGTGGAGAGCTCGCGCAACTTGCCCCAGATCGGCATGCCCTCCCAGTAGATGCGGTGCTTCTCGCCCTCGACCGCGGCCACGCCGTCCGTGATGCGCTTCTCGAGCTCGGGCAGCAGGTGCTCGTAGTAGTCGACCGCCTCCTGCGTGCCGCGAGCCACCACCGCCGGGCCCATGTGGATCGTGCCATCGAAAAAGGTGAGCGGGCTCGGGATCGTCGACGCCGTCTCGAGGACCTGCTCCCACAGGTCCGAGCAGCGCCGCGACAGGCCGACAACCTCGCGCAGCCGGTCGATGTCGAGCTTCTGGCCGGCAACCTGTTCCAGGGTCGGGACCAGGGCCTGGATCTGGGCGCTGATGGCCTTGATCGAGGTCCCGGTCACCTCGCCGACGTTGCGGAACGTCTCGACGCCGACGCATGGCACGTCCAGCCTTCGCCCGTACCACTGGAACCAGTCCTTCACGTCGCGGCACTGGTTGGTGTTGTAGACCAGCACGTCGGGCCTGGGCACGCTCGTGATTTCCTTGTACTGCCTGGACAAGGGCGTCTCGCCCTTGAGGTAGGCGCCGACGTCGCTGGTCAGGTACGAGCAGATGTCGGGCGAGTAGCCCACGGCGTTGGCCACGGGGATGTAGTCCATGGCGGTGCGCGTGGCGCCGAGCACCGCGCCGTGGTTCTCGGGGAAGTAGACGAGGAAGCCCATGGCGCGCAGCAGCTCGGCCGGTCCCACGCTGGTGCACCAGGCGACCTTCGGGCTGCCGGTCTTGGCCGCCTTGTCGAGGTCGTAGAAGTGGTTGGCCATCACCTTCTTCATCATGTCCGACGCCATGATTTTCTTGAACGCTGGCCTCTTTTTCTCTTCCGCCATGGGGAGATCCTTCCTCGTTCCGAGGGTGCGAACGATGCCCGCGAATGTCCATCGCCGGCTCGATTCGAGCCTGCCCGGTCAATACCAGTTTTCCGGGCGCTCGTTCAACCGTTTTTGGCCGGAAGGAACAGGGACGGCGGGTGCGCGGGTTGTCGCTCAGCGATACATCCGCGGGTAGGTCTCCCGGAACTCGGTGACGATGTCTTCGTACGGGAGATCCGCGAAGACGCCGCGCTCTTCCACGTACTCCATGTGCCGGTTCGCGTTCACGTCGAAGGCGTGGAACACCGCGTCGAAGCGGCCGTCGAAATCGATGGGGTGCACGCCGTGCTCGGCGCACATCTTCCGGTCGAAGGCGGGGGTGGCCTTGACCCAGCGACCATCGAGCAGCATTTCCACGAGCCCGTGCCAGGCGAAGACGTCGGTGCCCATGAACCTGGCCATCTCCGGGGTGGTCAGGTGGTTGCGGACGTCGGCGAAGCGCAAGAGCGCCGGGATCCCGGTGGCCCGGCAGGCGGCCGCGAGCAGCACCGCCTTCTCGATGCAGAACCCCGTCCGCCGCGCGAGCGTCGCCGAGGCGACGAACCCCTCCCGCCCGAGACCGAGCCGGGTCATCAGCTTGTACTCGATCTCGTCTCGCACGGCATAGAACAGCGCCACCGCCTTCTCGATCGGTGTCGACGCGCCATCGGTCCTCGAGCGGGTGAAATCTCGGATGGCTGGCGAATCGCTGTCGATGAACTCCGTCGGCGCCAGCGCCGCTTCGAGGTCTTCGTGGATGTTCCCGTTCTCGACAGACATCTTTGGTCCCGCCTCCCGCCGACCACTACCAGATTTCCCCCGCAGCTGATACCGGTCTCCTTGAGAGCGGACCGCGCCGATGGTAGCGTGGTGCCACCGTGGAAGGGACCGGTGTCAACGACCTCGTGCAACCCCCCGGTGACATCCTGGCCGGCGGCGGGGAGCTGCGCGTCGCGGGGCTGGGCGACTCGCTCACGTACGGCTGGATGGTGCGGCGCGGCTTCTTCGACCGCTTCTGCGACCCCCTCGCGGCGCGGCACCCGTGCACCTCCCTGGTCCGCTTCAACGCGGGCGTTCCCGGAGACACGGCACAAGGCGGGCTCGCCCGCCTGCCGGCGCTGCTGGAACGGCGGCCGCACCTGGTGCTGGTGCAGTTCGGGATCAACGACCTGTTCTGCGGAGTCGGCGCGACGTCGTACGCCGCGGCATTGGCGCGCATCGTCGAGATGACCCGCGGGGCCGGGGCCGCGCCGTGGCTCGTCGTCTCCTGCCCGCTTGCGCTGCCCGGCGACGCGCTCGCGGCGCGCCCGTTCTACGACGCCATCCGCGCCCTGGGCGCCGAGGGCGACGTGCCCGTGGCCGATCTCGACCGGCACTGGCGCGAGCGGTGCGATCCGGCGACGCCCGCCGGCGCGCACTTCCTCGACGATGGGATCCACCCCGACGACGCGGGGCACGCGCTGATGGCCGAGGGGTTGCTGGCGCTGTGGGACCGGCTGGAAAGCCCCGGACCGTCGAGGATCTGATTCCAGGCCCTCGCCTCAGGGTCCCAGGGCGTCTGCCAGGTGCTCGCGGGTCAGCAGGTGCGCGTCGGCGGGGCGTTCGAGGAACGCGGAAACGTCCCGCGCGAGGTTCTCGACGCCGGTCTCCTCGAGCCTGCGGAGGACGTGCCCGCGCCAGCCCGCGGCGTCCAGGGCCCCGGCCCCCCGGGTCTGGTCGAGGGCGTTTTGCAGCAGCGCGAGGTTCGGCTCCACGGGCGGCCTTCGCGAGCGGTACCACAGGAGGTCGTACCAGTCGCGGCCCTTGGCCCAGGGGCGGGTGATCAGGGCGTGGACCTTGCCCGCCATCAAGGAATCGATCCGGTAGTGCGTCAGGGCGAACATCAGGTGCCGCGTGATCACGGTGCGTGCGATCTCGGCGCCCGCGGGCGGTCGCGTGTCGATTTCAATCTTGATCGACAGCTTGTGGCCCGGGCGCGCCGCGATGCCGGCCGGCTCGAGCAGGCCCGCGATCCGGATCCACGCGGTGTGCACGGTCTTCCGTCCGTTGAAGCTCACCCGGGGCTCGAACCCGGCGAGGCCGAGGTCGCGCTCGAGCTTTTTCATCCAGGCCTCGGGGGCGTACCCGCGCTCCTGTACGAGCGAGAAGTCCAGGTCCTCGGAGAAGCGCGGCAGGCTCTCGAGGAAACGCAGCGCGGTCCCGCCGACGAACGCGACGGACGAGAACGCCTCGCTCTCGTGCAGGGAGCGCAGGGCGAAGGCCTGCACGTATTCGCGCAGCAGGTTGAGCCTCGCGGCCGGGTCGGCCGCGCCTCGCGCCAGGGCGATGGCCTGGTCCTTCATCGTTGTCCTCCCGCGTCGTCCTCTTCCCCGGCCGTCGCCGCCAGGAAGGCCCGGTACGCCCGCTCGATTCGCGGCCGGCCCAGCCCCCCGACCAGCTCGCCGAGCCGCCCGGTCGAGACGATCCCGGCCGGCGAGAAGCGCATCCCGCGCGTCCGCTCGGCGGTCCACTCCCCCCCGTTCAGGTGCCACAGATCGACGAGCGCCTTTTCGGGGGTGGCGACGTTGACTGTGTGGCCCATGATCGCCAGCGGCTGATAGCCGAAGAACAGGGACCGCTTCACGTTGCGGTACTCGAACCGCCCGAAGCCGTTCTCGAAGCTCCTCGGCGAACGTGTGGTGACGCTCGTGTAGACCGGCACGTGCTCCGGGATCATCCCGTGGAACGAGAGCGCCCACAGCTCGCTCAGGTACGAGGGGCGATGGAGCGCCCCGGCCAGCTCGGCGGGCTGGATCGCCACACGCCGGTAAGGCTCGGCCAGGGCGTACATGCCCCGCCTGAGCGGAACCAGCCTGCCCGCCTTGACAAAGCGGTGCAGCTGCTCGAGCACGGTCCTGCGCGGCCCGCCGGCGAGCTGCACCACGGTGGCCAGATCGAACCACGGCAGCTCACCCACGAGGTTCAGCAGCTCTTCGAACTTCATAAAGGTTAATCTACACTTTTGTTGATTAATGGCAACAGAAAGCGCCCTGCGGCGCTACCGGACCGGAAAAGAAATGGAAATAGGAAGTGCCTGGCGCCCATTCTCCCTCTTCAAGTTATTAAAGGAAGCAACGTCCCCTAGTTCCTCTATACCTATCTGACAACTTTAACTTCTTAGGAACGTCCCCTTAGTTCCTCAGAACTACGTTAGCGCTGGTCCGCGAAGGCTGCAACCGTAGGGGGAGGGCGAGGGAGCGGCCGCTTCGACTGGAGCCCCGGCGCGGGCCCGGATTGGCCAAGTCCGCTAGTAGTCCGTACCATCGATCGGCAACGTTTCACACTCGCCCTGGGAGCATTCCTTTCCCTGGGACCAGCAGTCCACCTCTTCGTGCCACGTGCCTTCTACGCATAGCGTCACCCATGATCCATCGCTCAAGCAGCTCCGGTCACCGTCGAAGCACTCGTCCGTGTCGAACTCGCAATCGGGCTCGTCGTCGACCCACTCGTCGCCGCACGCTCCGTCGGTGTCGTTGCCCATCTCGCCTAGTTCACCGTACTCCACCTGTTCGTTGAGCTCGTCCACGGCACAGGCCGGCAGGTGGGGATTGAACATGATCCAGCCCGACTCGACCTTGTTCAGGCTCGACATGCCCTTCAGACTCTTCAGATGGAAATTCTGGCAGACGTCCATCGTTCCGTAGACGTTCTCCAGGCTCCCCAGCCCGTCTAGGTACCTGAGCATCTTGTTCGAACGGATTTCGATCCCATCCGCATGGTCCAGCGCACCCATCCCGAACAGGTTGATAAGGGACTCGTTCTCGTTGATCTCGACCCGACCGGGGGACAACTTCGTCGGCGTCAGGGCAATCTC
>CAYZAI010000114.1:11747-12983 GCA_964476305.1 uncultured Myxococcales bacterium | reverse complement strand
ACGATCAAAGTCGTGGCATGTCCTTCAAAGTTCCGGGAAGGTACGATCAAAGTCGTGGCATGTCCTTCAAAGTTCCGGGAAGGTACGATCAAACTGTCGATGCTCGGCATCCGAACTCGCTCCCCCTCTCCGCCTGCCGGAGAGGGGGCCGGGGGGGGAGGTGCCCGTCGCCCTCCACGCAGCCGGCCAGCGCCAGGACCGGCGAAATCTCGCGCGACGTTGCCGTTGGTGAAGACGGCGATCATCGCGTACAATCGGGATTGCCGGAGGTGACGATGGACAGGCCGTGGACGCTGGCGGTGGCGGCTGTGCTCTGCACGGCCGCGTTCGCGGGGTGCGGGTACGACGGGCCGCAGATGACCGCCCCGGAGCTGAAGGCGGCCCTGGATTCGGGGCAGCGCATCACGGTGGTCGACGTGCGCCCGGCCGAGCAGTACCGCAAGGGCCACGTGCCCGGGGCGATCAACATCTCCCGGGGCTCGCTCAGGGACCACGTGGACGAGCTCGCGCGCCTCGGCGAGAAGGCCGTGCTGATCTGCCACTGCGGGCGCAACGCCCTGGCCAGCTGCCAGGAGTTGAAGCGCTCTGGGGTAGTCGCGACGATGGTGACGGGCGGGATGATCGAGTGGGGCAGGGCCGGCTACCCCGTCGAGCGCGGCCCCGGACGCGTCGCGCCGTGATCGCTCGCCGGGAGATAGGTTCCAGGCGCCAATCCCTGTCGGATCCCCCCATCCCCCCGGCCCCCTTCCCTGCGAGGGAAGGGGGGGCTTTTTAGCGAGCAAGTTGCGACGCCGGGAATGAGCGGTTGCGACAGAGTGTTCGCGTCAGACGCGACGAGAGCGAGTGATGTCCAAGGTACCGAACATCGTCATCGGCGTATCGCCGGGCCGGGCGCTTCTGGAACAGGCTCGCGCGTTTCGGCGATGCATGACCGTGGAGGAATCACTGCTTTGGGAGCAGCTTCGTGGAAACAGGCTCGATGGGCTGCATTTCCGGCGCCAGCAGGTCATCGGGAGGTTCATCGTGGACTTCTACTGTCACGCGAGGGGAGTCGTGATTGAAATCGACGGACCTGTTCACCGAGGCCGTCAAGTGCACGATCGCGAACGGGACCGCTTCCTGTCGGGGCTGGGGCTTGTCGTCCTGCGTTTCCGGAACCGTGAAATTGCCGACGGGATGGACAGCGTGTTGGCAGCGATCCGGAGCGCCGCGACGGGTCGAACGACATGACTCCGG
>CAYZAI010000114.1:2969-11737 GCA_964476305.1 uncultured Myxococcales bacterium | reverse complement strand
CACCCCCTCCCCCCCCCCCCCCCCGCCCGCGGGGGGGGGGGGGGGGGGGGGGCCCCCCGGGGACCAGTGGGGGCGAGCAACCGAGTGACTACTTCTTCCCGAACAGATCGGCGAAGGTGCCGAGCTTGCCGCCTGCGGGCCGCGAAGCCCGCCGGAAGTCCTCGGTGGCCACGCGCTCGGCCTCGGCGTCCTCGTCGATGCGTTCGAGGGAGATGCGCTTGGCAGAGGCGTCGACTTCGACGACGCGGACGTCGATCTCCTGGCCCTCCTGCACGACCTCGCGCGGCGTGTTGACCCGGCGGTCGACCGCCAGCCGCGAGATGTGCACGAGCCCCTCCACGCCCGGGGCGAGCTCGACGAAGGCCCCGAAACGCGCGATGCGCGTCACCTTCCCTCGCAGGGCCTGGCCCGCGACAAGTGTCTCGGCGGTCCGCAGCCACGGGTCGGGGGTCAGGGACTTGAGGCTCAGCGAGATGCGGCCCTTCTTCCGATCGATCTCCTTGATCTGGACCGCGACCTGCTGGCCGACCTCGAGGACCTCGGACGGGTCCTCGATCCGCGAGTGGCTGAGCTCCGAGACGTGGAGCAGTCCCTCGACGCCGCCGATGTCGACGAAGGCCCCGTACTTCTGGAGCGTCTTCACCGTACCGTGCCTGACCTCGCCTTCGACAAGGGTCTCGAGGGCCTGCCGGGCCGCCTCCTCTGCCTCGCGCTCGAGCATCCGGCGACGCGAGACCACGATGTTGTGCCCGCTCTCCTCGAACCTGGTGATCAGGAACGGGTAGGTGTGGCCCACGTGGACCTCGGGCACGGCGCAAAAAGCCGCCTCGATCTGCGAGATCGGACAGAACGCGCGCTGGCCCATCAGCACGACCGAGAGCCCGCCCTTGTTGGTCTCCTTGATCGTGCCCTCCACCGGCATGCCCGACTCGAAGGCGTCCCGGAGGGCGGCCAGGGCCTCGGCCGCGTTCTCGCCGCGTCCGCCGTGCCCGGCCGCGGCCCCGAGCCGCATGGCGCAGAGCACCGCGCCGTCCTTGCCGCCCACGGTGAGCACGGTGACGCGGTCGCCCTCGGCCAGCACGAGCTCGCCGTCCCTGGTCGCCTCCTCGCGGGGCAGCAGCCCCTCGGCGCGGAATCCCAGGTCGAGGAAGATCCAGTCCTTGCCGATGGAGACCACCCGGGCCTCGATCTTCTCGCCGGAGGCCACCCCGGCCGCGGCCGCAAAGGAATCCTCGAGCATGCTCTCGAAGCTGTCGTCTTGCATCCGGTTGCTCCTGGGGCGGGACGGGCGCTCTTCACATCTGGAACCTGGTCTCTTCGTCCACGTACATCCGTTCCAGCTGGGAGTCGAGATCCACGACCTTCAGCGAGTGGTTGTGGCAGCCGATCTTCGGGCAGGCCTCCACCTGACCGCCGTCCGGCAGTTGGATGGCGAACATCGGGATGTTGCACATCCGGCAGGTCTCGCTGATCTTGAGCGCGGCCTCGCATTCGGGGCAGAAGAGCTCCACGATGTCTCCCGGTTCCAGCGCGATGTCGCACTCGTACTCGAACCGGCCGTAGAAGGGGTTCAGGTAGATAGTGCCCTCCTTCCCACGGTTGCGCACGGTGACGGCGATGGCCCGCTGGCCGCCGAACAGCCGCTCGTCGCTCATCAACGAGTGTCCGTGGGGGCACCTTCCGTCCGCCACTCGGATGTTGCCCGTGATCTTCTTGACGATCGGCATCACTTCATCTCCAGCGCATGGTGCGGGCAGAACCGGGCGCAGGCCGGGTCGCCGCCGCACAGATCGCATTTCAGGGGCAGCTTCAAGGCGAAGTCGAAATGGATGTGGCCGAAGGGGCAGGCCGCGGCGCACAGGCCGCAGCCGATGCAGCGCTCCGCGTCGAGCACGACCGCCGCCGTCCGCTCGTCCCGCACCAGGGCGTCGGTCGGGCAGACCTTGGCGCAGGCCGCCTCGGCGCAGTGCAGGCAGGTCATCTGCATGTAGCGCTCGGGCCCGGTGGCGAAGATGCGGATCCGGCTGTGTCCGAGGACGCCGGCCGACCCCTTGACCATCGAGCATGCCAGCTCGCAGGTCCGGCAGCCGGTGCAGTTCGAGGGGATGACGGTGTAGGTCTGTTCCATGTCCTGCCTCCGGCGCTCCTAGCTCCCCACCTTGGCGAAGTGGGCGGCCAGGCCCTGCTTCTTGCAGTCCTCGCACTTCACGTAGTAGTCGGCCGGCAGCCCGCGGTGGGCGACGGCGTGGTCACGGTGGGCGGCGGTGATCACCGGCCTGCCGCAGCTCTCGCAGAGAACGAATTCGAAAGTGCGACCCCAGATCTCGCGGGCCGTGGCGGTGTCGCGCATCGTGATGTGGCCGGTCGGGCAAATGGCGAAGCAGCTGCCGCAGCCGACGCAGGCGTCCGGGTTGCCGTGGAACGGCGGCGAGACCTCCTTGAGGGTCCCGCGGTTCACGGCGCTGATCGCGTGGCAGCCCATCGCCTCGCAGGCCCGCACGCAGAGGGTACACATGATGCACTTCGACCCGTCGGTCCACTCCTCGTAGCGGGGCGTCGCGCCGTGGCGTTCGCACAGATCGCGGATCACCTCGGACTCGGGGCAACGGGCCGCGAGCAGCTCGAGCACGGTCTGCCGCTGTCGTCGCACATCCTCGTTGTCGGTGACGACCTGGAGATCGGGCTCCACGGGGTAGATGCAGGCCGAGACCATGTTCTTCCGGTCGCCCCAGCTCGGGTGGCCGACCTCGACCATGCAAAGCCGGCACGCGCCCACCGGCTCGAGCGCGTCGTGGTGGCACAGCGTCGGGATCTCGATGCCGCTGCGCCGCGCCACGGCGAGGATAGTCTCGCCCGGCTCGGCGCCCAGCCGCTTTCCGTTGATGAAGATCTGCATGCTCACCTCGCCCCTACCTGGTCAGGACCGCGTCGTGCTTGCACACGACCCGGCACGCGCCGCATTGGGTGCACTTCTGCTCGTCGATGACGTGGGGCTGCTTCTTCGTGCCGCTGATGGCCCCCGGCGGGCAGGCCTTCAGGCACAGCATGCAGCCCGTGCACTTCTCGGGATCGATGAAGAAGTGCGTGATGCTGCGGCAGACGCCGGCCGGGCAGCGCCCGTCCACGATGTGCGCCTCGTACTCGGCGCGGAAGTTGCGCAGAGTCGAGAGTACCGGGTTCGGGGCCGACTTGCCCAGCCCGCACAGCGAGCTCACCGCCACGTCCTCGGCGAGGCGCTCGATCTTCTCGAGGTCGCCGGGCTTGCCCTTGCCCTCGCAGATCGCCTTCAGCATGCGATGGAGCTGGTGGATTCCCTCGCGGCAGGGCACGCACTTGCCGCAGGACTCCTCGAGCAGGAACTCGAGGAAGTAGCGGGCCACGTCGACCATGCACGTGCGGTCGTCCATGACGATCATGCCGCCCGAGCCCATCATCGAGCCGGCCCGGGAAAGCTCGTCGAAGTCGACGGGCAGGTCGAGGTGCTGCTCGCCGAGACAGCCCCCCGAAGGGCCGCCGGTCTGTACGGCCTTGAACGGGCGGCCGTCGATGATGCCGCCGCCGATGCCGAAGACCACGTCGCGCAGCGGCGTGCCCATCGGCACCTCGATCAGTCCGGTGTTGACGACCTTGCCCACCAGGCAGAAGGCCTTGGTGCCCGGGGACTTCGCGGTGCCCACGGAGGCGAAGCGCTTCGCGCCGTCCCGGACGATGGCGGGCACGCAGGCGAAGGTCTCCACGTTGTTGAGCACCGTGGGCTTGTCGTAGAGGCCGCGCTGCACCGAGCGGACGTACTTGGCCCGCGGCTCGCCGACCTTGCCCTCGATGCTGCGCATCAGGGCCGTGGACTCGCCGCAGACGAAGGCCCCGCCGCCGCGGCTGATGCGGATGTCGAAGGAGAGCTCCGAGCCGAGGATCCCCTCGCCCAGCAGACCGGCCTCGCGGCACGTGTCGATGGCCCGCTGCAGCCGCTCCACGGCCCGTGGGTACTCGTTGCGCACGTAGATGAAGCCCCGGCCGGCTCCGACCGCGTGGGCGCAGATGATCATCCCCTCGAGCACGCGGAAGGGGTCGCCCTCCATGACGCAGCAGTCCATGAACGCGCCGGGGTCGCCCTCGTCGCCGTTGCAGATCACGAAGCGCTCGTCGCCCTCGGCCTCGACGCAGGAGCGCCACTTGCGCCCCGTGGCGAAGCCGCCGCCGCCGCGGCCGCGCAGCCCGGAGTTCTCGATCTCGGTGATCACCGCGTCGGGCTTCATGGACAGCGCCTTGGCCAGGGCCTCGAAGCCCCCGGCGGCCAGGTAGGAGTCGAGGCTGGTGGGGTCGAGCCGGCCGCAGCCCTCGAGGGCGACCAGCCTTTGTCCGGCGTAGAAGGGGATCTGGGCGCGGCCCGTGCAGCGCTTGCCGGTGTCCGGGTTCTTGTACAGCAGCCGGGTGATGACTTCGCCGGCGGCGAGGGTCTTCTGGCATATCTCGGCCGCGTCGCCCGGCTTGACCTTCGTGTAGAGGATGTCGCCAGGCTCGATCTGGACCAGCGGGCCGACCTGGCAGAAGCCCTGGCAGCCCGTGACCGAGGCGAGCAGGTGTTCCTGGCCCTCGCCACAGGGCGCGAGCTCGACCTGGATCCCGAGGCCGGCGCGGGTCGCCTCCTCGACGATGGCGGCGTGGACCTCGAACGCGCCCTGGGCCGCGCAGCCGGTCCCGGAGCAGACCCGGATCCGGGTCTTGACCTTTCCGTCGGCTTCGAGCAGGCCCTGGCGCCGCGCCTCGAGCTTCTGGACGTTGCTGATTCGCATGGCGCTCATCACCTTGAACCCTCCGCGAGTCGCTTGCCGATGGTGCCGGGCTGGACACTGGCCAGGTAGCGGCCCCCGGCGATGACCACCGGGGCCAGGGCGCAGGCGCCCACGCAGGCCACCACCTCCACCGTGTATTTCATGTCCGCGGTGGTCTCCCCCGGGCCGACACCGATGCTGCCGCGCAGATCGTCCACGACGACCGGGGCCCCGCGGATGTGGCAGCTCGTGCCCATGCAGACCTTGATGATCGTCTCGCCACGGGGCACGAGGCTGAAGGCCTTGTAGAAGGTGGCCACCGCGAAGGCCCGGGTCAGCGGCACGTCGAGGTGGGCGGCCACGGCCCGGATCGCCTCCTGGGGCAGGTAGTTGAAGCGGGCCTGGACGTCCTGCAGCAGGGCGACCAGCGACTCGGCCCGGCCGGCCGGATGCCCGGCGAGCACGGCGTCGAGGGCGGCGCGGTCGAGGGCTGGTGCGGCGGCCGTCATCGGGAGCCTCCCTTCAGCTTCTTGCCCTCGGCGAAGCCCGACTCGAAGGCCGCCACGTTGGCCGCGATGAACTTGGCCTTCTTGGCGAACTCCTTCTCGATCATCTTGATGGCGCTGGTCTTGGAGACGGTCCCGGTGAAGCCGACGTAGGCGCCGAACATCACGAGGTTGGCGGCGCGCTCGGTTCCCGCGGCCGCGGCGATCTTGCCCGAGTCGAGATAGAGAACGGTGCAGTCGTCGCGCCCGGCCTTCATCGAGATCAGCGTGGTGTTCACGATGATCAGGCCGCCCGGCCGGACCATCGGCGCGAATTTCTCGAGGGAGGGCTGGTTCATCACCAGCAGCGCGCCGGGCCGGACGATGTAGGGAGAGCCCACGGGCAGTTCGGAGATGCAGACCGTGACGTTGGCCGTGCCGCCGCGCATCTCCGGTCCGTAGGAGGGCAGCCAGCTCACCTCCTTGCCTTCCTTCATCGCGGCATAGGCGAGCAGCTTGCCGCTGAGCAGCATGCCCTGCCCGCCGAAGCCGGCCATCAGGACCTCAGTTGCCGCCATCGTTGCCTCCAACGACGTCCTCGGGGCGCTTGAGCACGCCCAGCGGGTAGTAGGGGATCATGTTCTGCTCGAGCCACTTCGCCGCCTCGCGGGTCGAGAGCCCCCAGTTCGTGGGGCAGGTGGAGAGCACCTCGACGAAGGTGTAGCAGGTGCCCGCCTGCTGGTATTCGAAGGCCTGCTTCAGAATCTGCTTCGCCCGGATCGTCTCGTGCACCGAGTGGGCCGAGACGCGCGCCACGAAGGCCGGCGTGCGCAGCGTGGCCAGCAGCTCGGCCATGCGGATCGGGTAGCCCGCGTGGTTCACGTCGCGGCCCGCCGGGCAGGTGGTGGCCCGCTGGCCGGGCATCGTCGTGGGCGCCATCTGGCCGCCGGTCATGCCGTAGATGGCGTTGTTCACGAAGACCGTGGTGAACTTCTCGCCGCGGTTCGCCGCGTGGATGATCTCGGCCATGCCGATCGAGGCCAGGTCACCGTCGCCCTGGTAGGTGAAGACGATCAGGTTCGGCCGGGTGCGCTTGGCGCCGGTGGCTACCGCCGGGGCGCGGCCGTGAGAGGCCTCGAACATGTCGCAGTTGAAGTACTTGTAGGCCAGCACGGAGCAGCCCACCGGGGCGACGCCCACGGTGCGGCCGCGCAGGCCAAGCTCGTCGATCACCTCGCCGACCATGCGGTGGATCACGCCGTGGGTGCAGCCCGGGCAATAGTGGGTCGTCAGCCGGGTCAGGCCCTCGGTGTAGGAGAATACCTTCTTCATCACGCGCTCCTTCGGCTAGGCCCCGGCCCGGGCGAGGGCCGCCTCGATCTGCGCGACCACGTCCTCGACGGACGGCACGATGCCGCCGGTCTTGCCGTAGAAATCGATCTCGCGGGTGCCCTCCACCGCGAGGCGGACGTCCTCGAGCATCTGTCCCATGTTCATCTCGACGCACAGCACGCGCTTGGCCTTGTCGGTGAGCTGGCGCAGGGGCTGGTATGGGTAGGGCTTGACCGTGATCGGGCGCAGCATCCCGACGTTCACCCCGCGCTGCTTGAGGTGGTCGATCGCCGTCTTGCAGATCCGCGCCATCATGCCGAAGGCGGTGACCAGCAGATCGAAGGGCTCCTCGCAGTTGTACGTCTCGAAACGCTGCTCGGCCGCGGCGATGCGCCGGAACTTCTCCTTGAGCTTGACGTTGTGGTTGTTGAGGTCGCCGGCGTCCAGGTACAGCGAGTTGACGATCCGCGGCTCGCGGCCCTCGCATCCCGTGAGCGCCCAGTCGCCGGCCTCGAGGGGCGGGCCGACCTCCACGTCGGGGAAGGTCACCGGCTCCATCATCTGGCCGATCATCCCGTCGCCGATCACCATCACCGGGTTCAGGTACTTCTCGGCGAGCTGGAAGGCGAGAATCATCAGGTCCACGGCCTCCTGCACCGAGGACGGCGCCAGCACCACCAGGTCGAAGTCGCCGTGGCCCGTGCCTTTGGTGGCCTGCAGGTAGTCGCTCTGGGAAGGGAGGATGCCGCCGAGCCCGGGCCCGCCGCGCATGATGTTGACCAGCACCACGGGCAACTCGCAGGCGGCGATGTAGGACAGCCCCTCGGCCATCAGGCTGATGCCCGGCGACGACGACGTCGTGAGCACGCGCATGCCGACACCGGCCGCGCCGTAGATCATGTTGCTGGCCGCGACCTCGCTCTCGGCCTGGACGAACTGGCCGCCCACCTCGGGCAGGCGCTTCGCCAGGTACTCGGGCACCTCGCTCTGCGGGGTGATCGGGTAGCCGAAAAAGTAGATGCAGCCGGCGCGGATGGCGGCCTCTCCGATCGCCTCGTTGCCCTTCATCAAGACCTTCTCGCCCATGGTGCGGCTCCCTCCTAGTACGTGAAGAACCGGTACTGCATGCCTTCGACGAAGACCTCGATGGCGACGTCGGGGCAGGCGATGGCGCACAGGCGGCAGCCGATGCAGCGCGGCGGGTCTGTCACCGCCGCGTAACGGTAGCCCTTGGCGTTGAGTTGGGGGGACATGGAGATGATCCCCTGGGGACAGGCGTCGTTGCACCGCTCGCAGCCCTTGCAACGCTCCACCATGACCTGGATCTTGGGCATCGCCGACTCCTCAGGGTCGCCCGATCGGCTTGGTTCGGGCGGCCGGCAAACCGTGGTCCGCATCGCCTGCACTATCGACTTTTTCGCTCTTTCGCAACCATGGAGGCAACATATTCCGCTCCAGTCGGAGGATCGGGGCCGCGACGACAGAAAGGGCCGGGGAATCGGCCAGATCGCCCATGGCCGTGACACACTCCACGGGCACCCCGGACAGGCGCTCGACCTCGAGCGCCATGCGGTAGCCCTCGAGCAGGATTTCGGGGGTCGTCTCGTTGACCAGGTGCGAGTTGACGAGCAGGCCGGTGACCCGGAGGCGGGAGGCGGTCTCGATGGCGGTCTTCATCTTCAGGCAGCCGGCCGCGGTGTCGGTGAAGGGTCGACGCGAGTTGATCACCTGGAGCAGGGAGTAGGGCGCGTCGCCGAGTGCCTCGCGGAAGGACGAGAGCATCCGGGCGCCCACCTCGTCGCCGCCGACGTCGAAAATCGAGAGATCGTCGCCGGCCGGGGCGAGCATGCCCTTGATCTCCGGGACGACGATCGGCAGGTCGGCGAACTGGTTCTTCCCGGCTGGCATGACCACCCGGATGCCCGCCGCCTCCATCGCGGCCCGGGCCTCGCGGCTGCGGAAGTAGGGGTTGACGATATCGAGATCGGCGATCTGCACGCGCTTCCCGGCACGGGCCCTGGCCAGCGCCAGGTTGACGGCCACCTCGGTCTTCCCCGAGCCGTAGTTGCCGACGATGATGACGAGTCGCTCTGACGGGACGTACTCGGCTCTTCCGCAAGAGGGCTGCAACGTTGCACCTGTCTGCGGCCGGCGTTCCCGGGCCGCGGTCGGGCCCCCG
>CAYZAI010000114.1:0-2959 GCA_964476305.1 uncultured Myxococcales bacterium | reverse complement strand
GACCCTAGCGGTCGCTTCGCAGCCCCGCCATGACACGTGTCATAGTGTCAAGAGGGGTCAGTCCCGCAGGTGGTCCTCGACCCAATCGAGGACGGCGGAAGAGCGCTCGATGTCTGGGGAGGGATAGGTCAGGGAATCGAGCGGGATCTGCGGCGGGACTTCGAAGGCCGCTGCCAGCAGGCCGGTCAGCCGCTCCGTGAGCTGTGTGACCTGCGGGGAATTCGTGTGGGGCAGCAGCAGGACGATGCGCGTCTTGAAAAGGAAGACGAGGTCGGTCTTGCGCATCCTCTCGTGGAGCGTGTCCACGACCGAGTCGTAGGCCGCGCGGTCGGGGATCTGGTCCAGGCCGAGCACCATCAGGCTGAACGGCTCGCCGTACCGGTCGGCCCGCGAGAGCTGGTCGCCGACCCGGCCACGCATGTGGCGACCCTCGAGCATGGTCACGCTTTCTTCGCGCCGATCGTTGGCGAGGTGGTAGATCGCGAGGAGATCCTCCAGTGTCAGATCGCGATCGCTGATGATGCGCTGCCCGGCTTCGAGGAGCTTTCGCACAAAGGCCTCGGCCATCGTGCGGTGGGTCGTGACCGCCGTGTAGCTCATGGACGGCGTTTCCCCGGTCTCCTTGTTGGCGGAGACGCGCGTCACCACGGTCGATCGTCGGGAAACGTCCTCTGTCATGCGCCGGCGACGCTAGCACGCGACCGACGGAAAAGGGAAGGGCGCGCGTTTCCCGGTGTCGTTTTTTTTTTGCCCGCGGGTCTGATCAAGTGCGGGAGGGCCGATGGAAGTATCCATGGCGAATGACCGACTGGTGGTCTTGACGGGTTGGGCACGCTCGGGGGATGCTCGGCGGGCCGAGGGAATCGCCGTGGCGGACGACCGCGCAGAGATAGAATTCATATACCGGAAGTACGGCGCCATGGTGCGCCGACGCTGTCTGGCGATCCTCGGCCGGGACGAGGACGCCGACGATGCGATGCAGGAGGTGTTCATCCGCGCCTTCCGGTCCCTGGCCGGCTTCCGGGGGCAGGCTTCGCCGGCCACCTGGCTCTATCGCATCGCCACCAACACCTGCCTGAACCGGGTGCGCGACGCCCGCAACCGCGAGCGGCTGGACCGCGAGGCGCTCGCGCCGCCGGCGCCGCAGCAGGCTGTGGAGAGCTGGCCCCGCGACCTGGCGCTGCGCGTGCTCGGGGAGTTCGACGAAAAGATCCGCGAGACCGTGCTCTACGCCGTGGTGGAGGGCATGACCGCCGACGAGGTCGCCGGCGTGATGGGTTGCTCGGCCTCGCTGGTGAGAAAGAGGCTGGCCAAATTCAGGGATCGGGCACCGCGCAAGGCCGCCCGGCTGCTGGGAGGTGCCTGATGAACGGCGGCGACCACTCGTGCCCGGGACGGCTCGCTCTGGAACGGTACCTGCTGGGCGAGCTCAGCGGGCCGGAACGCTCGCGAATCGAGCGGGCCGTCGCCGACTGCCCGAAGTGTGCCGAGGCGGTCGCGACGCTGCGGGCCGACGATGCGGCCTTCGCCCTGCGCCCGGTCCCGCAGGCCCTGCGTGAGCTCTGGACCGCGCCTCCCCGGCGCTCGGTGCCGTGGCTGCGCGTGGCCGTCCTGGCCGCTCCCCTGGCCGCCGCCGCGGTCGTGCTGCTGGTGGTGGCGATGCCCGTCGGCGGGATCCGGGACGTCGCGTCCGTGGGGGGCACGCCGGGGATCGGAGACCGCATGGACCCCGGAACGATGCGGGCCAAGGGAGCCGGCTCGACCGACCCCTCGGATCTCGCGCTCGGCTTCTACGTCCTCGGCCCGGGCGGCGAGCCGACCCTGGGGAGACCGGGCCAGGTGCTGCGCGAGGGCGACAGCATCCAGTTCTGGTTCGACGGCGGCGGCGGGAGCGAGGCCGTGCTGGTGGGCATCGACGGTCGCCGCCAGGTGACGCGCTACTTCCCGGAGCGGGGCGGCGCCGCGCCGCTGCCGCCGGGAGGACGGCTGCTCGACTCCGCCGTGCTGCTGGACGATGCCCGGGGGGCCGAACGGTTCTTCCTCTGCGCCGGGGTGGGCGTGGACGTGGAGCGCGTCGAGGCCGCGGCCCGCGAGATCGCGGCCTCGGGGATCGACCTGGCCCGGGTCGAGAGGCTGCGGCTGGACTGCCGGCAGGCCACGGTCTGGATCCTCAAGGAACAGGCCGCGCCGTGACCGTCTGCACCAGGGTGATGCTCCTCGCGCTGGTCCTCGCCTCCCTCCACGCGACCCGTGCGGCCGCTGCGGAGATCACCCGATATGCGGTGGTGGCAGGCAACAACCTCGGCCTCGCCAGCGCCGAACCGCTGCGCTACGCCGAGCGCGACGCCGAACGCATGGGCGCGCTCCTCGTCGACCTCGGTCGCGTGCGCCCCGAGAACCTCGCGGTGCTGCACGGCGGTGGTCCTGACGACCTGCGCCGGGCCTTCGACGACATGGCCCGCCGGGCCGCGAGCGAGCCCGGGGAGGCGATGTTCCTTTTCTACTACTCGGGGCACGCCGACTCGGGCTGGCTGCGAATGGGTGGGCAGGGCATCGCCCTCGAGGAGATCCGGCGGCGACTCGAGGAGCTGCCGGTCAAGGTGCGGGTGGCCATCGTCGACGCCTGCCAGTCCGGGGCCATCACCCGCGCCAAGGGTGGCAAGGTCGTCTCGCCGTTCCTCGAGGACCTGCCGGTGCGGGTCGCCGGGCTGGTGATCCTGACCTCGGCGTCGGCCGCCGAGGCGGCCCAGGAGTCCGACGTGATCGGCTCGTCGTTCTTCAGCCACCACTTGATGTCGGGCCTGCGCGGGCCGGCGGACGCCAGCGGTGACGGCTCCATCTCCGCGGTGGAGGCCTACGAGTACGCCTACCGCCTGACCGTGCGCGAGACCGAGGGAACCACGGTCGGCGCCCAGCACCCGACCTTTCTCTACGCCCTCGAAGGGGAGGGAGACGTGCC
>CAYZAI010000113.1:0-13033 GCA_964476305.1 uncultured Myxococcales bacterium | reverse complement strand
GGTTGCTCCCTGTCACCAGTTCAGCAAACGCCGTGACATCGGGGGTCGCCAGGTCAGAGGATGCCTCGAGCTTCGCGAGCAGGTCGCCAAGGGCGACGAGCGCGGAGTCCTTCACGCCGCTTTCCAGTGGGTCGTCCTGGAAAACGGAGTTGGAGGGGTACGCAAAGCAGGGCCGGTAGTGCTCTCCGGTCAGCGTGTGGATCAGGGTGTAGCCGTCGGCCGCGTAGTAGACCCAGTCATCGGCCGTGGTGCGCTTGAGCCATTCGTTGGCCCCTGGCCAGTGTGGGGGGCGGCCCTGGATGAACTTGATCTCGCCGCTCGGGTTGAACTGGAAGGTGTGCTGCCGGGTTCTGATTTCGGCGAAACGACCGTAGCGTACCGGGTAGGTGACCTTGGTGTAACGCCGGGCACCTTCCCGGTCCAGGGTGATGGAAAGATCTTCGAGGGTGAAAGATTCCATCGGACACGGCGTTCAATCCTGAACGCTATCGAGGAAAACCGCCGAGTCGTCCTGGCCGTCCCCCGCCCGACCTCGTCAACGCTTCGCCCGCTCGTACGCCAGCCGGGCCGACTTCACCGTGTTGAGCATCAGCATGGTGATCGTCATCGGCCCGACCCCGCCGGGCACCGGCGTTATCGCGGAGGCCTTCTCCTTGACCGCCTCGAAGTCCACGTCGCCGCAGAGGATGTCCTTGCCCGTCGCCTCGTCCTTGCCGACGCGGTGGATGCCCACGTCGATGACGATCGCGCCCTCCTTGATCATGTCGGCCGTGACGTACCTGGGGACGCCAGCGGCGGCGATGACGATGTCGCCCTGCCTGACGTGGGCGGCGAGATCCTTGGTCCGCGTGTGGCAGATCGTCACGGTCGAGTTCGCCCCGGCCGCTTTCTGTACCATGATGTTGGCCACCGGCTTGCCGACGATGTTGCTCCGGCCGACCACGACACAGTGGGCGCCCGCGGTCTCGATGCCGGAGCGGACGAGGATCTGCTGGCAGCCGTGCGGGGTGCAGGGCTTGAAGCAGTCGTCCGAGCCGATCACCATCCGGCCGACATTGGTCGGGTGGAACCCGTCGACGTCCTTGTCGGGGTCGATCGCCATCAGGACCTTGCCGTCGTTGATGTGCTTCGGCAGCGGGAGCTGCACGAGGATGCCGTGGCACTCGGGGTTGGCGTTGAGGTCGGCGATGATGCCGAGGAGCTTGTCCTCGCTGACGTCCGCCGGCAGCACGTACTCGAACGACTTCATGCCGAGCTCGACGGCGGTCTTCTTCTTGTTGCGGACGTAGACCTGCGAGGCCGGATCCTCGCCGACGATGATCACGGCGATGCCCGGCACGAGCCCGTGCTTCGCCTTCATCTCGGCGACCTCGACCTTGAGCTCCTTGCGGATCTCCTTGGCGATCGCCGTACCACTCAGGATGCGCGCTGTCATGGTCTTCTCCTCCTCGTCCGGGCGGCCTAGAACAGCCCCTTGACCCGGCCGGTCTCAGTGTCGACGTCGACTCTCATGAAGGCGGGGCTCGCACTCGTTCCCGGCATGAGGCTGATCGTGCCGGCCACCGGGACAACGAACCCGGCGCCGCTGTAGGTCAGGATGTCGCGGATCGGCAGGACCCACCCCTTCGGTGCGCCCTTGAGGTTCGGGTCGTGCGACAGGCTGAGGTGGGTCTTGACCATGCAGGTGCCCATGGTGGCGGTCTTCGGGTCGGCCTCCATCTCCTTGAGCTTGGCCTGCGCCTCGGGCGTGTACGTGACGCCGTCGGCACCGTAGACCTCCCTGGCAATGCGATCGATGCGCTGGGAGAGCGGGAGTTCGAGCTCGTACAGGGGCTTGAAATCGGTCTTGTCGTTGCAGGCGTCGATCACGGCGTCGGCGAACTCGAGCGCGCCTTCGCCGCCCTTGAGCCAGTGCTGGCTGACCGCCACACGGGCGCCGGCGGCCTCGGCGAGCCGCCTGACCGCCGCGACCTCGGCCGGGGTATCGGTGTGGAACGAGTTGAGGCACACCACGGGGTTGATGCCGGCCTTGCGCACCGTGTTGATGTGGTGAACCAGGTTCGCGCACCCCGCCTCGACCCAATCGACGTGCTCTTTGGTGTACTCGGGGTCCATCGGCTTTCCGGGCGGGACCGGCGGGCCGCCGCCGTGGCACTTCAGCGCGCGGACGGTCGCGACGACGACCGCGCAGTGCGGCTTCAGCCCGCTGAAGCGGCACTTGAGGTTCCAGAACTTCTCGAACCCGATGTCCGCGCCGAACCCGCTCTCGGTGACGTGGTATTCGCCGAGCTTCAGGGCGATTCGGTCCGCCACGATCGAGGACTGGCCGATGGCGATGTTCGCGAACGGGCCCGCGTGGACGAAGCAGGGCTGCCCCTCGATGGTCTGGAGCAGGTTCGGGTTGAGCGCCTCGACCATCCAGGCGGTCATGGCGCCGGCGACGCCGAGGTCCTCGGTGGTCACCGGCTCGCCCCGCTTGTTCTTGCCGATGACGATGCGACCCATTCGGGCCCGCATGTCCTTGAGATCCTGCGACACCGCGAGGATGGCCATCACCTCGCTCGACACCGCGATACCGAAGGACGACTCCATCAAGTAGCCGTCCTTCTTGTCCCCGAGCCCGATGAGGATGTGGCGGAGGGACTGGGCGCAGAAATCGATGATCCAGCCCATTTCGATCCGGCGCGGGTCGATGTCGAGGCGCTTCAAGCCGCGTTTCGCGAGGAATTTGTCCCCCGAGTTGAGCTCGTGCTGCATCCGCGCGGTCACCGCCACCATCGCGAGGTTGTGGGCGTTCATGATGGCGTTGATGTCGCCGGTCAGGCCGAGGCTGAACTGGGTGAGCGGGATCACCTGGGCGAGCCCGCCGCCGGCCGCCGAGCCCTTGACGTTCATCGTGGGGCCGCCTGAGGGCTGGCGCAGCGCGCCGATGACCCTTTTGCCCCGCCTGCCGAGCCCATCCATGAGCCCCACCGACGAGGTGCTCTTGCCCTCACCGAGCGGAGTCGGTGTGATGGCGGTGACGTCGATGTACTTTCCGTCGGGCCGGTCCTTGAGCCGCTCGATCGCCCGTCGGTAGTCGATCTTGCAGATGTAGTGACCGGCCGGGAGGACCTCGTCGCGCTGGAGGCCAATCTCCTCGGTCAGCTGTTCCCAGCGCTTCATCCGCTTCTCTGAGTCCTCGGCGATCTCCCAGTCGGCGTGCTTGGTCGGGTCGAGAGGCATGGTTCAATGATCTCCTTTCGTTCGCGGCGAGCAGTCGGGGTTGACACGTTTTCCTTGCGAGAAAAAGGCTCTCCCTCTGCTTCTACGATACTGCCTTTTCAGGTCGGAGTACTCTACTCAGTGTCGGAGTACCCTACTCAGTGTCGGATTACCCTACTCGGTATCGGATTACCCTGCTCAGTATCGGATTACCCTACCACTACCGGAAGGACGCCGCAAGAAGATCCTCATCCATCCATCCTGCTTCAAGGCCGGATTGCGAATTCCAGCGGGGTAGTGGGCGCTTGACCTTCGGTGAAAAAGGTGGTCTGGAAACGCCCATGAACGACGACCCTGCTGGGCTCCTGGGATTTCGAGACGTGATAGCCATGGGCAATCCGGACCGTGTGTCGGACATCCTCCGGGCGGCGGCATGGAGGTGAGTGGCGATGGTGAAAAAAACCGTTGCAGTGCGAAGCGCCGGACTCGGAAGCGGTAGGGGGGGGCAGGGTCGAAAAACCGCGAAGGAGACCTGGATGGACGTCGCCAGCGAGCGCGACGACAGGGGCATTCCCATCGACAAGGTCGGCGTGAAGAACATCCGCTACCCGATCTCGGTTCTCGACCGCGCCAACGGCACGCAAAAGACGGTCGGAACGTTCAACATGTACGTGAACCTGCCGCACAACTTCAAGGGCACGCATATGAGCAGGTTCATCGACGTTCTCAACCAGCACCAGGGCGAGATCTCGGTGAACAGCTTCTCGGAGATCCTGAACGGCATTCGAGCCAACCTGAACGCCGAGTCCGCCCACCTCGAGGTCGAGTTCCCCTACTTCATCGAGAAGGAAGCGCCGGTCAGCAGGGCCAGGGGGCTGATGGAGTACCGCTGCCGGATGTCCGGCTCGACCAACGAAGGCGAGCTCGATCTCAGGATCGAGGTCAGCGTGCCCGTGAACACGCTCTGTCCCTGCTCCAAGGCGATCTCCGAGCGCGGGGCGCACAACCAGCGGGGCGAGATACACATCGTGTTCCGCTCGAACGGGTTCATTTGGATCGAGGAGATCGTGAATATCGCCGAGCGGAGCGGCAGCAGTGACGTCTACTCGATTCTCAAGCGCGAGGACGAGAAATACGTGACGGAAACCGCGTTCGATAAGCCGGTCTTCGTCGAAGACGTCGTGCGCAACGTGACGGAGCGCCTGGACGCGATGCCCAAGGTAGTGTGGTATTTGGTGGAGGTCGAGAACTTCGAATCCATCCACAACCACTCGGTCTACGCCCTGGTCGAGCGCGACAAAAGGAGCCGGCCATGAGCAAGGTGAACGTGACCTTCCTTCCCGACAACGTGTCCATCGCGGCGGAGCCGGGCACGAGCCTGCTCCAGGCGGCCCTGGACGCGGGCGTGTACATCGATGCGGCCTGCGGCGGCGCGGGGAGCTGCGGCCGCTGCAAGGTGCTCGTGCGGAGCGGCGAGGTGGAGTGCGGCGCCATGGCGGGACTGAAAGGCTCGGAGCGCGAGGGCGGCCTCCGGCTGGCCTGCCAGTGCCGCGTCTCCACCGATGTCGTCGCATCAGTGACCGATGCCGCCCGGATCGACAGGGCCGTGATCGGCGAGGGGACGGAGCGCACCTCGTCCAAGATCACGAGCCTGAACGACCTGGACATCGAGGCCCGGGGGTGGGAGTACAGCCCGCCCGTCACAAAGTTCAAGGTGAAGATGCCTCCGCCGACCTTGCAGGACAACGTCAGCGACCTGACGCGCCTCCTGCGCGGCCTCAAGGCGCAGCACGACCTGCACGACATCTCCGCGGACTTCCAGATCCTGCCGTCTCTGGCGAAGACGCTGCGGGACGGCGGCTGGGAGGTCACGGCCACGATCGCGGCGACCCGGGTGGAGTCGCGCCTCGCGGGCCTGCAACGCCACGGCTCGCGCAAGCCCAAGCTGATCCGAGTGGAGCCCGGCGACACCACCGCTGAGCACTGTTTCCTGGCCCTCGACGTCGGCACGACGACGATGTGGGGCCAGCTCGTGGACATGTCCGCGCGCGCGATTCTGGCCACGGCGTCCGACTACAACGGTCAGATCTCCTACGGCGAGGACGTGATAACCCGCATCGTCAACGCCAACAAGCCCGGCGGCCTCGAGGCGCTCCAGGGAGCGGCGGTGCGGACAATCAACGGCGTGATCGACGAGCTGCTCCGGAATTCCGGTGCGAGGCGCGACAGCATCGTGCAAATCGCGGCCGCCGGGAACACGACGATGACCCAACTGCTGCTCGGGCTGCCGCCCCGCCATCTCCGCGAGGCGCCCTACGTGCCGACCGCGTTCTTCATCCCGCCCGTCCGCGCCAGGAGCCTGGGCATCGACGTCTCGAGCCTGACCCACATCTACACCTTCCCTGCCGTGGCGAGTTACGTGGGCGGCGACATCGTCGCCGGAGTGCTCGGCTCGGGGCTCTACCGCCGGAAGGAGCTCACGCTCTACGTCGACATCGGCACCAACGGCGAGATCGTGCTGGGCAACTCGGACTGGCTGGTGTCGGCCTCCTGCTCCGCGGGGCCCGCCTTCGAGGGCGGCGGCGTGCGTTGCGGGGTCCGCGCCATGCCCGGCGCGATATCCGACTTCAGGGTCGACCCGGCAACCTGCAAGCCCATGATCGTCACCATGGGCCAGACGAAGCCCATCGGGATCTGCGGCGTGGGGCTGATCGCCATGATCGCCGAGCTGTTCGAGAAGGGCATCCTCGAGCCCAATGGCAAGTTCCGCACGGATCTGGCCACGGATCGGGTCCGCGGGACGGACGGCGGCAGCGAGTACCTCGTCGTGGAGGCCGCGAACTCCGGCACCGGCGCGGACATCGTCCTGACCGAACCCGACATCGAGAACATCGTGCGCGCCAAGGCCGCCATGTACGCCGGGGTGATGACGCTGCTCGACAGCGTGGGCCTCACCATCGACGACATCGACCGCGTGATCATCGCCGGAGCCCTGGGAAACTTCCTGGAGCTGGAAAAGTGCATCGTCATCGGCCTGTTTCCGGACATTCCGAGACACAAGTTCAACTACATCGGCAACGGGTCGCTGCTCGGCGCTCGGCTCGTGTCGCTCAATAACGAAATGCTGGACGATGGCGAGCGCATCGCCCATAGGATGACCAACATCGAACTCGTCGATAACAAACTGTTCATAGACAACTATACCTCAGCGATGTTCCTTCCGCACACGGACATCGGCAGCTTCCCCTCGGTCCGAAGACAGCCTCCGGAGCGACCGACCTCGCGCGCGGGCACGGCGTGAGGGCGGCGCCGCGCGAACGCGCGCCCGCAGCCTGCTACACCTGCAATTGGGGTCGATGGAGTTTTGCCTTGACCAAAGTCTGTGACGTATGAGATATGTTTTTTCACAAGACAAACGGAGGTCCACTCTTCCGCCATGAAACCATACGCCGTCTTCTTTTTCTTTCGACCGTGCCTTCCCTGCTCCGTCCGTTCGCACAGGTTATGTGAAGAATTTCACAAATCGCGACCCGCGTTGAGACGGGCGTGTCTTATGTTGCGCGCGTGTCGAACAACGCACGCGCGTCAAAGCGTGCCGTCGAAGGCAACCCGGTCCTCGCCCTGCCCAACGACGGTCCGGCGGTGATCGCTGCGGGCGCCCTGGCTATGGCCTTGCCCTGAGAAATGGAGGGAACTCGTCGTGAACAAGAAACCGAAGACAGACAAGAAAGACTCCTGGACAGGCGAGCGTGTCGAAGTGCTCGGGCCGGACTACGAGAAGGGAAAGCCCCAGAATGTCGACAACTGGCTCGGCAAGTTGCGCGATCGCAAGCAGATGCTGGGCTACCTCGAAACCGCCGACCGCTACTGGTATGCCAAGGAAGGTTTCGGCAGCGAGAAGCGGAAGAACCCGGCCTAGAAAAAAGGAAGGGAAGTGAGCCATGGCAGATTTTCCGAAAGTCGAAGCCACCGGGACGATCAAGAATGTGACCGTGGGCGTGGGCGACAAGAGTTTCACGTTGGGCGGCGAGAGCGCGTATCCGTTCCATACGTTCGAGGGGAAGAACCCCCACGTGCCCAAGATCGCGATGGAGGTCTGGGACAAGGCGCCGTCAGCGTGGGCCCCGGCCCTGGAGAAGGTCTTCGGCGATGTGTGGGGCGACCCCGTGGCGTGGGCCAAGAAGTGCATCGAGCACGGTGCCGACGCGATCATGCTGACGCTCGCGAGCACTGACCCCAACGGCGACAATGCGCCGGCCGCACAGGCGGCGGAGGTCGCGAAGAATGTCGCCAAGGGCATCGATGTGCCATTGATCGTCTGGGGTGTGGACAACGAATCCAAGGACAATGAGACTCTGCGGGCCGTCGCCGAGGCGGTCGACTTCAGGCAACTGGTGCTCGGTCCGGTTGTCGAGGGGAACTACAAGCAGGTGGGTGCCGGCGCGATCGGCTATAAGCACCAGGTCGTCGCCAATACCCCGATCGACATCAACTTGGCCAAGCAGCTCAATATCCTGCTGGGCAACCTCGGGGTCAAGGACGGTTCCATCCTGATGGATCCCACGGTCGGTAGTCTGGGTTACGGCTTGGAATACACCTACTCCGTGATGGAGCGCGCCCGCATGGCCGCTCTGTCCCAGGGTGACGAGAAGCTCCAGTTCCCCATGCTCTGCAACATCGGCAAGGAAGTCTGGAAGATCAAGGAGGCCAAGACCGATGCGAGCGAGGAGCCGACCTGGGGTGATCCGGTCAAGCGCGGGGTGGCCATCGAGAGCATCACGGCGGTTTCGCTGCTGCTGGCCGGCGCGGACATCGTCGTCCTGCGCCACCCCGAGTCATTGAAGCTGGTCCGAAACTACATCTCCGAGATGCTGGGATAGCAAGGGAGCAAAGATCGTGAGAGGTGCAATCTTCGTCAATGCCGAGCTCTGCTTGGCCTGCAAGCGATGCGAGTTGGCCTGCGCCGTTGCCCATTCCGACTCCAAGAATCTCTACGAGGCGATCCTCGAATCCCCCGGGCCCATACCGCGGGTGGACGTCGACAGGCTGGGTGGGTTCAACGTGCCGCTGCAGTGCCGGCACTGCGAGAACGCCCAATGCGTGACGGTCTGTCCGACCGGCGCGATGAAGCGCCTGGGCAAGGACGGCCCCGTTGTCGTGGATCACGATCTGTGCGTGGGGTGCCGCTCGTGCACGATTGTCTGCCACTTCGGCGTGCCGCGCATGGACGAGAGCGGCAAGGTGCTGATCAAGTGCGATCTGTGCATCGAGCGCCTGGATCGCGGTCAGGAACCGGCATGCGTCTCGGCATGCCCGACCAAGGCCCTCTGCTTCGTGGCTGCGCCAACGACCGAGAGGACGGGAACCTTTATCGAGCGCTTCGCCCAGGCGTCGCGGTAGGGAGGCTCACGCTCATGATGGATCTCAGCAAAGTCGACGCCATCGTCGACAACTACCGGGGTGACGCCGCGTTGCTGCTGGCGATATTGCAGGACGTGCAGGCGGAGGCCAACTACCTGCCGCGGGAGGCCGTCGAACACGTGGCGCAGCGGCTGCAGGTGCCGCTGTCGCGGATCTACTCGATGGCGACGTTCTTCGAGGCCTTCCACCTCGAGCCGCGTGGGAAGCACATCTGCACTGTCTGCGTGGGCACGGCGTGCCACGTGAGGGGTGCGAAGAGGCTGGTGGAGCAGGCCGAGCGGGATCTGGAGATCGCCTCCGGGCAGACGACGCCGGACATGTCGTTCACGATCGAGGAGGTCAACTGTGTCGGGGCCTGCGCGTTGGGGCCGCTGGTGATCGTCGACGGCGAGTACCACGGCAACATGACCTCGGATCGCCTGACCAAGCTGGTGAAGGGAATGCGCAAAGAGGGAGGAGGCGCGTGATGGCGAGGATCGCGAATCCGGCCGAACTGAGCGCGCATCGGCAGCGCCTCCTCGAAGCGCGGGAGGCAGGCGGCAGGAAGGTCGTGGCGGTGTGCTGCGGCACGGGCTGCAACGCGGCGGGCGCGCCGAAAGTCCTGGCGGCGTTTCGCGAGGAGCTCGAGCGGCAGGGGCTGGCCGACCGTTACGAGATCAAGCCGACGGGGTGCCATGGGTTCTGCGAGCGCGGGACACTGGTGTTGATGCACCCCGAGCGGCGGCTGTACCAGCGGGTCAAGCCCGAGGCCGTGGCCGAGATCGTCGAGAAGACGCTGAAGAACGGCGAGGCGCTCGAGCAGCATTTCTACGACAACCCGGCGACGGGCGAGAAGCACGAGTTCGAGCACGAGATTCCGTTCTACAAGCACCAGGAGAGGTTGATTCTGGGGTGGAACGGCGAGATCGACCCGACCGAGATCGACGACTACATCGCCCATGGGGGTTACGGGGCGCTGGTCAAGGCGCTGGCGATGGGTCCCGAGAAGGTGCTCGAGGAGGTGCAGCGGGCCACGCTGCGGGGCCGGGGGGGCGGCGGTTTTCCCGCGGGTCGCAAGTGGGAGACGTGCCGCAGCGCGCCGGCGGACAAGCGCTACGTGATCTGCAATGCGGACGAGGGGGATCCGGGTGCGTTCATGGACCGTTCGATCCTGGAGGGCAACCCCCACGGGGTGATCGAGGGGATGCTGATCGGAGCGTACACCATCGGTTCGGACGAGGGTTACGTGTACGTGCGCAACGAGTATCCGCTGGCGGTGCAGCGGCTGACGATCGCGCTGCAGCAGGCTCGGGAGAGCGGCTTCCTCGGCCGCGACATTCTGGGCAGCGGGTTTACGTTCGACATCAGGATCAACCGCGGGGGCGGGGCGTTCGTCTGCGGCGAGTCCACGGCGCTGATGGCCTCCATCGAGGGCCGGGTGGGGGAGCCGCGGGCCAAGCACATCCACACGGTGGTGGCGGGTCTGCACGACAAGCCGACGAACCTGAATAACGTGGAGACTTGGGCCAACGTGCCGCTGATCATCGAGCGGGGCGCCAAGTGGTACACGTCGAAGGGGACCGCGGGCTCGCCGGGGACGAAGATCTTCTCGCTGGTGGGCAAGGTCAACAACACCGGACTGGTGGAAGCCGAGATGGGGATGACGCTGCGGCAGATCATCTTCGATATCGGCGGCGGGATTCCGAACGACCGGGAGTTCAAGGCGGTGCAGACGGGCGGGCCGTCGGGCGGCTGCCTGCCGGCGTCCAAGCTCGACTTGGCGGTGGACTTCGACAGCCTGCTGGCGGAGGGGTCGATGATGGGGTCGGGCGGGATGATCGTGATGGACGACCGGACGTGCATGGTCGACGTCGCGAAGTACTTCCTGGGGTTCCTCAAGTTCGAGTCGTGCGGCAAGTGCACCACCTGCCGGGAGGGTCTGCGGCGGCTGCACGAGCTGGTGACGGACATCACCGAGGGACGGGGCACGGAGGAGACGCTGGTGCTGATCGAGGAGCTGGCCGAGACGGTCAACGCGGCGTCGCTGTGTGCGCTGGGCACGACGGCGACGAACCCGGTCAGGTCGACGCTGGCGCACTTCCGCGAGGAGTACCTGACGCACATCAAGGAGCGGCGCTGCCCCGCGGGAGTGTGCAAGGCGCTGGTCCAGTACCGGATCACGGATGCGTGCACGGGTTGCCTGGTCTGCGCCAAGCGCTGCCCGGAGCAATGCATCACGGGCGAGAAGAAGCAGCTGCACACCATCGACCAGGCGCGCTGCATCAAGTGCGGCATCTGCATGGACGTCTGCAAGTACGACGCCGTGCAGGTGGTCTGAGGGAGGCCGGGATGACCTTGAAACTCAGGATCAACGGGGTCGAGGTGGAGGCCGAGGCGGGGGCGAGCCTGCTCGACACCATCCGGCGCCACGGCTTCGAGGTGCCCTCGCTGTGCCACCACGAGGCGGTGACGCCCTACGGGGCGTGCCGGCTGTGCCTGGTGGAGGTGACCAAGGGCGGGCGCAAGCAGGCCACCACCTCGTGCAACTACGAGGTGCTCCCCGGGATCGAGGTCGTCACCGACTCGCCCGAACTCCGGCAGCACCGGAAGATCGTGCTCGAGTTGCTGCTGGCCGAGGCGCCGGACAACGCCCACCTGCGGGCCCTGGCCGAGAAATACGGCGTCGGCTCGTCGCGCTTCGAGCGTGAATCCGACGCGGCGATCCACGCCGAGCGGGGCGGCTGCATCCTCTGCGGGTTGTGCGTCCGGGTCTGCGCCGAGATCGTCGGGGTCAGCGCGCTTTGCTTCTCGGGCCGCGGCGACAAGCGAGGCGTGGGCGGCCCCTACATGGAGAACCCCCAGGCCTGCATCGCCTGCGGGGCCTGCGCGTACGTCTGCCCGACCGGAGCGGTCTCCGTGAGAGACCAGGACGGTGTGCGCAGGATCGACAAATGGCACGTGGAGTCGGAGTTGGCCCGGTGCACGCAATGCGGCAGGTCCACGTCCCCGCGCAAGCACATCGAGCGTCTGGAAAAGAAGACATCCTTGCCGCCCTACATTTTCGAACTGTGCGAGGATTGCAAGAAACAGTTCTATCTCGAAAAGACTTTCTCTCTTGGCCACATGTAAGCCAGCGCCGAGAAGGAGGAACACATGGCGACAAAGGAAAAGCAGCTGAAGGCCCTCGACCAGGCCTCCCTGACGCTGATTGACAAGGCCTGCGAAGATTGCGTCGATCTCGCCTGGGATCGCAGCGAAAAGCAACAGCCGCAGTGCGGCTTCGGGCTCCTGGGGCTTTGCTGTCGTCACTGCAGCATGGGGCCTTGCAACATCAACCCCTTCGGCGGTGAGCCCAGTCACGGTGTCTGCGGGGCCAATGCCGATACCATCGCCGCCCGGCACTTCGGCCGCATGACCGCGGCTGGCGCCGCGGCCCACTCCGACCACGGGAGGGGCGTGGCCACCACCTTCCTGGCCATGACCAAGGGCGAACTCCAGGACTACGGCATCAAGGACGAGCAGAAGCTCTTGAAGCTTGCAATGGACCTGGATGTGGAGATCGGCGAACGGCCGATCATGGAGATCGCCAGCGACGTGGCCGAGAAGGCGATCGCCATGTTCGGACAGCAGGAGGGCGAGGTCGCCTTCTTGAAGCGGGCGCCGCTCAAGCGGCAGGAGATCTGGCGCAAGCTCGGGGTGATGGCCCGCGGAGTGGACCGCGAGATCGTGGAGATGATGCACCGCACCCACATCGGCGTGGACATGGAGTACCACAACATCATCAAGCACGCGACCAGGACGGCGCTGGGCGACGGTTGGGGCGGCTCGATGATCGCCACCGATCTGCAGGACGTGATGTTCGGCACGCCGATGCCCGTGGTTTCGGAAGTGAATCTCGGCGTAATGAGACCCGAATCCGTGAACATCATCGTGCATGGCCACGAACCTCTTCTCTCGGAGATGATTGTGGCAGCTTCCCGCGATCCCGAGATGTTGGCCCTTGCCAAGTCCTTGGGCGCCGAGGACATCCAACTGGGCGGCATCTGCTGCACGGCCAACGAGATCCTGATGCGCCACGGCATTCCCATCGTGGGCCAGTTCCTGCAACAGGAGTTGGCGATCGTCACCGGCATGTGCGAGGCGATGATCGTGGACGTGCAGTGCATCTTCCAGTCTTTGCCCGAAGTATCCAAGTGCTACCACACCAAGGTCTTCTCCACGAACACGCGCGGCGCCATCGAGGGTGCGACCCATATCGAGTTCCACGAGCACAACGCGATGGAGACCGCCCGCCGCCTGGTGCGCGAAGCGATCGAGAACTTCCCCAACCGCAAGTCCAAGAACCTGCCCAAGAACCTGGACAAGATCGATCTGATCGGCGGGTTCTCGCACGAGACCATCACCTACCTGCTGGGCGGACTTTTCAGGG
>CAYZAI010000112.1:3754-13033 GCA_964476305.1 uncultured Myxococcales bacterium | reverse complement strand
TGGCTGAAGGAGGCGCTGCACCACGACAGGGCCAAGAACTCGGTGATGGAGATATCCCGCTTCGGGTTGCTCGAGATGACGAGGGAGAGGACCCGCGAGAGCCTCGGGCGCACTCTTCACGAGAGCTGCGAGTACTGCGACGGCACGGGCCACACCCTGTCCCGGGTCACGGTGGCCAACGAGGTGCTGCGCGAGATCCGGCGCCGGCACGACGAGCTTCCCGGCCAGGAGATCGAGGTCCGCGTCCATCCCCACGTGGGCGAGGTGCTGCGGGGTGAGGGAGCGGGCCCCCTGGCCGCGCTCCAGAGGGACATCGCGAGACAGGTGGTGGTCAAGACGGACAGGAGCCTCCACCTCGAAAAATTCCAGGTCAGGGCCAGGCGCGGATCGCCCGGCAGGGAGGAACCATGAACGAGTCACGCCGCGACGAGGAACGGGTCACGATCAACAAGGAGTTCGAGAGCTTCGACGCCTTCATCAACGAGTACGTGACCAACATCTCGCGCACCGGAGTATTCGTCCGCTCGAAGAGCCCGCTCCCCATCGGCACCCAGGTCAACCTGAGGTTCACGGTGATCATGGACGACATCGAGAGCATCGAGGGCGAGGGCGAGGTCGTGCGCGTCGAACAGGACCCGCCGGGAATGGGCGTCGTGTTCACACGGCTGACGGCCTACAGCCAGCAGTTGATCGAGCACATGCTGACCCGCGCCTAGGAAACCCCCCTCAATCCCCCTTCCTCAAGGGGGGAGGTGCCTTCGGGGGATTCCCGCAACCGCTTCCGAGACGTTCGAGGGCCTCGTCGATGGCTCGGGTCACGGCCGGGTTGGCCCGCTCGCGGCTCTCCTCGAGCGCGGACCGGGCCCCGCTTCCGCCGATGGCGCCAAGGGCCCGCGCCGCGGCCCGCGCGGCGTCGACCCGCTCCGGCGGAGCCAGGGGTTCGGCTCCCGAACCGAGGAGCGAGCGCAGGCCGGCCACCGCCGAGGCCTGGCACCGCAGGCCGGCCACGCCCGCGGCCTTGGCCCGAAGCTCCGGGCTCTCGCCCTCGTTCGCAAGCAGGGAGCTGACGGCGTCGTCCAGCGCCCCTCCTCCGGGCATCCGGGCGGCGATCCGCAGGCCCGCTTCCCGCACCACGGACGACGGATCGCGGATGGCTGACACGGCCGCGGCCACCGCCTGCTCCCCGGGCAGGAGCGGAACCAGCGCCACGGCCGCGGTCCTGACCCTCGGCCACGGGTCCGTGCGCGCCAGCTCCCGGATGCCGCCTGCGGCGTCGCTCGCATCGCCGAGGCGTCCGAAGGCCTCGAGAGCGGCGATCCTCACCTCCGGTGCGCCGTCCGTGAGCGCTTCGCCGAGCGCGACGCGGACGCCCTCCTCGGCCTCGTGGAGAGGCAGGCCGCGAACCGCGGCGGCGCGGACCAGGTGGTCGCCGTCGTTCGCGGCCGCGAGCAGTCGCGGCAGGGCCCGGTCGTCGCGCAGCCTCGCAACGACCTCCAGCAGCCGGTAGCGGTCCGCGAAACCTTCGGCGTCGTCGTAGGCGGGCAGCGCCACCTCTGCCAGGCGCGCATTCGCAGCGGCAACACGGGCCGCAACCCGGGCCAGGTCGATCATCCGCTCGCGCTCGCCGGCGTCGCTGGCCCGCTCGAGCAGATCGAGCAGCAGCGAAGCCCTCCCCTGTCCGGACGCCGCCGTTCTGACGAGAAGGCCTCGGAGCAGCTCCCTCCTCGAGCGACCGCCGATCCCGGCGGCGGCGGCGAGGGCCGCCAGGGCGCCCTCGTGCTCCAGCCCCGAGAGCAGCGTCGCCGCGCGAAAGAACCGCCCATCGTCCTTTGCGACCAGTGCCGGTTCGAGCGCGCCGACGGCCGCGGCTCCGGTCCGGGAGAGCCCGGCCTCGGCAGCCCGGGAGGCGGTCTCGTCCCCGGAGAGAGCGGCCTCGGCGAGCAGCGCCGCCGCGAGCGGGAGAGCCGACGGATCGGCGTTGCCGGCCGTGATCACGAGCTCGACGACGGAGCGCACCGCCCGGCGGCGACCGGCGTCACCCAGCCCCTCCCAGGCATCGGCGACGGGCCGCAGGGCGGCGGTCCCCGCCCGGGGCAGCAGCGCAGCGGCCGCGTCTCCGCGATCGGGATCGTCCAGCTCGCCGGCCAGTCGCGACAGGCCTCCGGGTCCGTCGATCTCCGTGAACGCCACCAACTCCGCCAGCGCCGGGGGCCGACCGCCCCTGCCCTCCACCCTCTCCAGCACCAGCGAGAGGCAGGTCGTCTTCAGGGTTTCGGGAAGGTCGAACCAGAACGTGCCACCGCCTCCGGGCTCCCCGCCCTCCGGCAGCACCAGCCTGAGGACCCGATCCTCGGTCGCGACCAGCACCGAGGCCGGCCGGCCGTGGCCCGGGGACCTGCGTGCCGGGGGGAGCAGGCGCAGGCCGAGCCGCGACAGACCCCAGGTCGCGGCGGTGGCCGAGAAGGTGGCGAATTCCCCGGCGCCGCTGCCGTTTCCCGGGATCCACGCCGTGCCCGGGTCTCCGTCGAGAAGGACCGCGGGCGGCGTCAGCAGCATCGCGTCCCCGTGATCCCCGGCGCTGCTCGACACGGCGGTGGGCGTCAGCACGGCGATGAGCGGGCCCGGACCCTCGGCCGGCTCCGACGCGACACCCGTGATTTCCCGGACGCCTTCGCCCCTGAGCCCGGGACGCGCCGCGGTCACCGGGCGCAACCTGCGGGTGGCCGGATCCCACACGCGCCGGAACAGCAGCGGGAGATCGTCGACGCCGCAGAGCCTGACCTGCTCCGCACGGGTGCCCACGACGATCTCGGGCAGGTCGTCCCCGGTCAGGTCCAGGAACACGACCGCGGCCGCGGTGCGCTCCCCCGGATCGCCTCGGGCCTCGGTGCTCCCCTCCCACACGAGCCCGAAGCTCCTGCCGCCGGGGCCGACTTCCACCACGGCCTCCGCCACGCCATGGGCGCCCGCGATCACGGCGTGCACGGCCAACCGGTCACCGGCCAGCGCGTGGGCCTCGAGCTGCGCCTCACCCGAGGGATCGGCGCTGCTCATGGGCCTGCGCCAGACGTCCCTGCCGTCCCGCGAGGCGACGATGACGCCGCTCTCGAAACGGACCTCGATCCCGGGCCCGGCCGCGATTCGATCGGCGGCGAGGCCGGCCACGGGGCACAGCAGCGCGGCGCAGGCGAACAGGGCCCGGGCAGCTGTCCTGGCATCAGGGGTCGACGTCACCTCGGTCCTCCTTCGTCGCGGCGGGGGTTCCCGCCCCGTCCAGCTGGCCGCCGAAGAGGCGGCGCAGCCGCTCGTCACGCTCCAGGAGGGGGATGGCCGGGCCGGTGATCCCGATCCGCCCGCCCTCGAGCAGCGCGATATCGTCCGCCCACCGCGCGGTGGCGGCGCGGTGGGTCACGGCGAGCACGGTCCGGCCTTCCAGCGTCCGCGCCAGACGTTCGACCAGGGCCAGCTCGGTCCGGCCGTCGAGGGCTGCGGTCGTCTCGTCCAGCAGCAGCACCGGCGCGCGGCTGAGCAGGGCCCGGGCCAGGCAGACGCGTTGCCGCTGGCCCACCGAGAGGTCTTCCCCGGCCGGGCCGACCCGCGTGTCCAGCCCGTCGCCAAGGTCCCTCGCCATGTCGAGCACGCCGGCAGCGGCGCAGGCCGCGTCGACCTCGGCGACGGTCGCGTCCGGTCGGCCGCAGCGGACGTTGACCTCGATGGTGTCGTCGAAGAGGAACGGCTCCTGGGGCACGGGAGCGAACACCAGGCGCGCACCCTCGGGGCCCAGGGGCACGGGCTCGCCGTCCAGGAGCACCATGCCGGAGCGCGGCGCCAGGAACCCGGCCAGGAGGTTGACCAGTGTGGTCTTGCCCGCCCCGGATGGACCGACCACGGCGAGCTTCCGGCCCGGGCGGATTTCGAGGTCGACGCCGCGAAGCACGTCCGGGCCGTCTCCGTAGCCGGCGACCACCGTGCACAGGCTCACGACACCGGTCCGGTGCTCTTCGGGGATCTCACTCGCAGCCGCGGGAGGCGGTCCCGGGGACACCGCCTCGACGCGGTCGAGGGCCGCCAGGGCCGACTGCACCGACTGCTGGGCCTGGCCCAGGCCCTTGACCGGCTGGTACAGCAGGACCAGCGCGGTGAAGAACGAGAGGAAGGCCGAGGGCGAGAGGGTCTCGGCCGAAATGCGGCCGTGGGCGTACCAGAGAGTGAGGGCCAGGGCGCAGGCCGCGAGTACTTCGTTCAGCGGAGAGCTGAAGGCCTTGAGCAGAGCGGCCCGGGTCACGCCGGAGAGCAGAGCACGGCTGCGCTCGCCGAAGCGCCGCTCGAGGAGAGGGCCGGCCCCAAAGGCGCGGATCACGGCCAGCCCGGCCGCGGTCTCGTCCACCAGCGAGCCCACCTCGCCGAAAGCGCCGTGGACCCGACTCCGGCGGAGGCGCAGCTCCCGGCCGAGGCGCACGATGGCCACGGCCACGGGTGGGAAGGCGACGAGCCCGACAAGCCCGAGCAGCGGGTCCATCGAGAGGGCCAGGGCCGCGAGCGCCACCGCCTGCAGCCCGTCGCGAAGAAAGGCGAGCAGCCCGTCGCTCACGCCCTGCTCGACCGCCTCGACGTCGACCGTGAAGCGGGACACGAGATCCCCGCGGTCCCGGGCGGGGCCCGAAAGGGGATCGAGCGCCAGCAGGCCCCGGTAGAGACGTGCCCGAAGCTCCAGCAGCACCCGCTGCCCCGCGCCGATGACGAGGGCCCGCTGGCCGAAGAACGCCAGACCCTTGGTCGCGGCGACCGCGACGATCAGCAGGCCTAGGGGGCCGGCGTCGAGGCCGGCCAGCCACCGCACCGCGCCGTCCAGGATGGGTCCCCCTCCTCCGGCGGCCATCCCGACTTCCGCGCCGCCTCCGAACAGCGAGCCGGCCACTGGTCCCACCAGCAGCGCGTACCCGGCCGTGGCGACCGCCGAGATTCCCATGCAGGCCGCTGCCAGGACGATGCGCGGCCATTCCGGAGCGGCGAGGGCCGCGAGGCGGCTCACGGAGACGGGGTGGCGGCCGGGGTCGAGGGGTGCCATCGGGAGACCACTGTAACGTTTCGGGGCGTATGGGCACCAAGGAAAACGAAGGCGGTCGGCCAATCCGAAGGAATAGCCGGGAGCCGGCCTTGATTATGTGAATCGGGATGTCTAGGATATCGGGCCACTCGAAAGAACCGCCGAGCCACGAGAAGCGGAGCGCGGGCCGGCGGGAGACCGGAGCAATGGGCAAGCCGGGAGACAGACCGGACAGCGCGGGCACACAGGCGGCGGGTGCCTCTCGCGATCACTGGACAGCGGTCGTTCCGGGGAGGAGCGGCTCGGGCACCCGGCACGACCCGACCCTCGGACGGTATTTCCAGGAACTCGCGGACCACGAGGTGCTCTCGATGGAGCAGGAGCTCGAGGAGGCCAGGAAGCTGGCCGGACTCGAGATCGAGCTGTGGCGGCTGCTGCTCGGGGAGCCCGCCTGCACCGCCGAGGTCATCCGGTCCGTGGCCGGGGTCGCGGCCGGCCGCCCCGAGGCCGCGGAAGCCCTCGCCCGCTGCGAGCGGCTGGAGCGCCTCGCCCGGACGCGCACCGGTCGCCCGGTGACGGCGCGCTCCAGAAAGACGTGGGACCGGGCCGTGGACGAGCTGGCCCCGCAGATGCACGAAATCGATCTCAGGCGGGATCTCGTGGCCGCGGCGAGAGACGCCCTCTCGCGCCTCGCGGGGAGCGGGCGAACCCGGAGGGGCGACGTGCCCGGCGCCCTCGCCCGGCGCTCGGACGAGCTGTCCGGTCGCATCAGCGAGGCCAAGCACGACTTCATCCGGGCCAATCTCAGGCTGGTGGTGGCCATCGCCCGGCGCTACGATCGCGGCCAGATGCCGCTGATCGATCTGATCCAAGAGGGCAACCTCGGTCTGATGAAGGCCGTGGAGCGCTTCGACTACCGGCGGGGTTTCCGGTTCAGCACCTACGCATCGTGGTGGATCCGCCACTCCATCGGCCGCGCACTGGCCGACAAGGGCCAGGCCGTGCGGGTGCCGGTGCACGCCCTCGACGCGCAGCAGCGGTTGCGGCGCGCTGCAGAGAACATCGGGGCCCGGCTCGGGCGGGCGGCGACGGATGAGGAGCTCACGCGGGAGACGGGCCTGGACAAGCGCAAGATGGCCCGGGTGCGCCGTCACCAGGTGTCGGCGACCACGTCCCTCGACAAGGAGATCTCGGGTTCGGACAACCGCCGCCAGATCGAGCTGATCGCCGACGAGAGCGTGCCAACCCCCTTCGACAGCACGGCGCTGGGTGAGTGGACGGCGGACATGGACGCGATCCTCGGGTTCCTGACCGAGATGGAACGGACGATCATCCGCTGGCGCTTCGGCCTCGACAACGAGGGCGAGGAAATGACCCTCAAGGAGATCGGCGACCACTACAACCTCTCCCGCGAGCGCATCCGCCAGCTCCAGGAGCAGGCCCTGCGCAAGATCCGCGTGCTGCTCTCCCTCGACGCGGCCTAGAATAGGGGTTCCGGGTTGGTTGAGCAACACGAAGGTGTCCCGGGTCACTGGAGAACGCCACTGGTTTTGGTGGCAGAGATGCACGAGAGCGGAGCACAGGCATGGAGCGGGGACCAGGATCGCGGACGCCATCCCCGAACTATGCCTATGCGCCGTTCCTCCCGAGTGAACCAGCGATCCGGCCGCCTCACCAGGGCAGGCGGTCGAGGTCGACGTTGCCTCCCGAGAGGATGATCCCCACGCGCCTGCCGCGCAGGCCCGCATCGCCCTCGAGCAGCGCGGCCAGGGGCACCGCCGCCGACGGCTCGACGATGATCTTCATCCTCTCCCAGATCAGCCGCATGGCGCGGACGATCCCTTCCTCGCTCACGGTGACGATGCGCTCCACGTGCCGCCGGATGATGGGGAAGTTGCGCGTCCCCAGCGACGTGAGCAGCCCGTCGGCGATGGTGCGCGGCGACTCGGAGGGGATGATGCGGCCCGCGGCCAGGGAGCGGCAGGCGTCGTCGGCCCCGGCGGGCTCCGCGGCCAGGCAGCGCGTCCCGGGCGAGAAGTGGTGCACGGCCAGCGCCGTGCCCGCGAGCAGCCCGCCGCCGCCCACCGGCGCCAGCACCGCGTCCAGGCCGGGCACGTCCTCGAGCAGCTCGGCCGCGGCCGTGGCCTGGCCGGCGATGATGCGGAAGTCGTCGTAGGGGTGGATCTCCACCGCCCCGGTGCGCGCGATCACCTCGGCCAGGGTGGACTCCCGGGCGGCCAGAGTCGGCTCGCACTCGACGATCTCGGCCCCGTACCCCGCCACCGCGGCCTTCTTGGGCGCGGCAGAGGTGCGCGGCATCACGACGCGGGCAGCGACGCCCCGCAGCCTCGCGGCCAGGGCCAGGGCCTGGGCGTGGTTGCCCGACGAGTGCGTGGCCACGCCCCGGGCGGCCTCCGCGTCCGCCAGCGAGAACACGGCGTTGGTCGCCCCGCGGAACTTGAACGCGCCCACCTTCTGGAGGTTCTCGCACTTGAAGAAGACGGTGGCACAGGCGGCCGCGTCCACGGCCTTCGACGTCAACACCGGCGTGCGGTGGGCAAAGGGCGCGATGCGCTGCCGGGCCCGCCGGATCTCCGTGAGGCCGGGCTCCCTGCCGGGTTCGTCGCTCATGGATTTCCTCCTTCCCCGGTGTCCGCCGGTGGCAGGACGGCCGTGGCGAGCTGACCGCAGGCCGCGTGGATCGACCGCCCCCGCGATTCCCGAAGGCGCGCGAACAGCCCCTCGGCCGCGAGCCGCTCGCGGAAGATCCGCAGATCGTCCTCGGAGGGGACGGGCAGGCCCGCCAGCGGTCCCTCGCGGCCCGGATTGTAGCCGATCAGGTTGATCAGCGGGCGGAACGGCTCGAGCCAGGCCGCGAGCTCGCGGGCGTGCTCCGGCAGGTCGTTGACCCCCGGGAAGACGACGTACTCCACGAGCACGATCCGGTTGCGGAGCGGCAGTCGCTGCAGGGCCTCACGCAGCGCCGCCATCGGCCAGCGACGGCCCACCGGCATCAGCCGCGAGCGCACCTCGTCGTTGGAGGCGTTCAGGGACACGGCCACGGTCATCTTGCGGAAGAAGGCCGCGGCCAGGCGCTCCAGCCCCGGGACGTGGCCGCATGTGCTGACCGTCATCCGGTGTGTGGAGTAGGCCGGAGGGTGGCTGTCCTCGCCCCGCCGGGAAGTGATCAGCCGCGCCACGCTCTCGCGCCACTCGTCGAAGTTGTCGAGGGGTTCGCCCATGCCCATGAACACGAGGCTGTCCGGGCGGCCGCCCATCTCGGCCTCGGCGACGCGCACCTGGCCGGTGATCTCGGCCGCGCCGAGATCGCGCACGAAGCCCATCCGGCCCGTGGCGCAGAAGACGCACCCCATCCGGCACCCGACCTGCGTCGAGAGGCACAAGGAGCGGCGCCGGCGGCCGCGGCCGCGCTCCGGCGCGTCGATGATCACGCACTCGACGAGGGCGCCGTCCGCGAGGCGAAGGGAGAGGCGGGTCGCGCCGTCCCCCTGCACGCGGGCCTCGACCTTCATTCTTCCGGGGGCGGCTCGGGGATGTCCGGCGCGTTGGTGCCGTAGTCGAGGTCGATGTCCTCGATCGGGATGGCATTCGCGGATCCTGCGGCCGGCGCCGGAGCGGCGTCTCCCGGCGCGGAGGCCTGGGAGTAGTAGCCGCCGCCGCCCGCCGTGCCCGGGGAACCCGAGTACCCCCACGAGCCCGTGTCGAAGACCTCGGGGCGGGGCGCCGTGCCCTGGCCGCGCGGGTAGTCGCCGGGCGGGAAATCGATGAACAGGTAGTGGTAGCCGTCGTCGTCCTTGAACTGGGTCACGGCCTCCTGGCAGGCGACCTTGAGTTCGACCACGAGGTCGACGTTCTTTCCGCGGCGCTTGAGCCAGGCCCGCTTCACCGGCGTGTTGAAGAACGCGGTGACCAGGGGGTTGCGGTTGTTGTACAGGTGGACCTTGGCCTTCTCGAAGCGCATGCTGAAGCCCTGCTTGCGGTCGGTGCGGGTGTACTGCAGCGGCGCGGTCGTCTGCAGGAACAGCCGCGATCCTCCGTCCTCGCGCATCAGGAAGCCAGGCCACGTGACCCAGCCTCCGGGCTTGTCGCGCAGTTCCTCCACCCGCGGCAGGTGGTTGCCCTGGCCCGGGCGCGTGCCGGTGTAACTCTGTTCGAGGGTGAGCCCTTCCTGGCTGCCGCCGGCTGCTCGCCATTCCTCGGGGGACTGGGCC
>CAYZAI010000112.1:0-3717 GCA_964476305.1 uncultured Myxococcales bacterium | reverse complement strand
GATGGCCACGGTCGCGGCCAGTATCGCCCATGGGAATCGGGTCATGACAAACCTCCGTTCGCGGGCCCAGCATAGCCCGAAACCGGGCGGCCCGACAATCCGGGCCGGGATCGGCCGCCCTCTCCGCTCCCCGGCGCCGCTACGGATCCCCGGCCTCCTCGAAGTCCTCCACCTGCTCGATGTCGACCTCGGAGGTCTCCTCGGACGGCGAGACCTCCTCGGACGGCGAGACCTCGTCGAATGGCGAGACCTCCTCGGACGGCGGGATCTCCTCGGACGGGGAATCCACCTCCAACTCCTCCACGGCTTCAATATCCTCGATGATCCCGTTTTCAGCGGAGAGTTCTTCATCGACGATCTCTTCGCCGGTGTCTTCCTCGTTCATCGGGAGTGGCGGGGGCGTCGCCCCGTACTGGGCCGTGTCAACCGACGCGGAGTCCTGCTGACGGGATTTCCACCGGTCGATTCTCTCGATGAGTTCCTGGAGCTCCATGGCTTTCTCCTTGGTGGTGGGGTACCCGATCCATGTAGGATGATACCCGACACCACCATGATAGCCGAACTCGATCCCTCATCCAAATTTAGTGAGAAAGAAGCTTACCTTGTATTACACATAGAGCCTGCCAGAAGAGTGCCGGTATTCGAAAATTCCATGGAATTATAGGCTATTGGCAGAGTTCCCGCGCAATGCCCCGGAAACACTCTCCACGAACCTTGTAGTTCGGAAACAACCCGAAGGATGCACAGGCCGGGGCCAGCAGCACGGTCCCGGGCCCGCTACCCAGGGCCCGCGTCGCCGCGGCCACGGCGGGCTCCAGGTCGGGGTGAATCTCCACCGGGAAGCGATCCGCGCCGGCATGGGCGAAAGCCGCGGCCAGGCGCTCCGCCGTGGCTCCGATCAGGCTCACGTGGACGATTCCGGGGTGGCCGGCCACGATCGCGGCCAGCTCCCCGAAATCCGCGTGCTTTTCGGACCCGCCCATCACCATGGCCAACGGCCCGGCGAACGAGCGGATGGCCGCGATGGCCGCCTCGGGACGCGTGGCGTACGAGTCGTTGTAGTAGCGCACGCCACGGGATTCGCAAACCAGCTCGAGCCTGTGGGGCAGGCCCTCGAAGCTCTCGGCCGCGGACCAGGAATCCGCTCCCCAAGCCCCCAGGGCGCGGCCGGCGAGAAGCCCGGCGGCCAGGTTCTCGAGGTTGAAACGGCCCGGGAGCCGCACCCGCGCGGGGTCGATGGGCAGGGAGGTCTCGCGGCCGGCCTCCCGGAGCACGAAACGGTCGCGCCGCAGGAACAGCCCGGCATCCAGCTCGTGATCGATCGAATAGCCCACGCGCCGGGCCGGGCTCTGGTCCGCGATCCACTCCGCTCCGGGACTGTCGGCGTGGTAGATCACCAGGTCATCCGGCCCCTGCCCGCGGACCATGCCGGCCTTGGCCGAGCGGTATTCCCCGGTGTCCGGGTGCCAGTCCAGGTGCTCGGAGGTGGTCTTCAGGATCACCGCGGTCCCGGGCCATGCCGCCAGGTCCATGGCCTGGAAGCTCGAGACCTCGAGCACGACCCGGTGCTCCGGGCGCACCTCGTCCAGGAACTCGAGGGGGCTGCATCCGATGTTGCCCCCCAGGTGCGCGGTGAAGCCCGCTGCCCGCAGCACCGACGCGACCAGGCTGGCGCACGTGCCCTTCCCCACCGTGCCGGTCACACCGACCACGGGGGCAGGGCAGCGCGCAAGGAAGTACGTGAGCGCCGACGTGACGACGGTCCCGGCCTCGCGGGCCTGCTCGAGTCCAGGGTTGTCGGGCCGCACCGACGGCGAGCGGAAGATCGTGCCGAAGCGCCCGAGATCGCGGTCGTACCCGTCGCCGAACACGGCCTCCACGCCTTCCGGGAGATCCGCCACGGGCTGGCGATCGAGGGCCGTCACCTCGCGGACGCCGCGGCGCACGAGGTGGTCGACGGTGGCCCTGCCCTCGACGCCGACGCCGAGGACGCCCACCGGCTCGCGGAGCAGCGCCGCTGATCCGTTCTTCGTCCCGGCCGACATGGGGCGCACCATAGCACGGAATGCGGTCAGTCGATGACCTGGACGAAGCAGGGGATGTTGGTGGTGACGCGGAAGTTCGAGCCGAAGGTGTGGCGCTCCGCGTGGAAGATGTCCATGGCGTAGGTCTCGCCGATGGTCAGGCCCAGGGCGTCCATGTCCACCGAACCCTCCCGGGGGGGGTGGAGACCGCCGAGGTCCAGCGCGAGCTGCCCGTCGATGAACAGCCAGAGGTCGTCGTCCCCGCGGAAATAGAAGATCTGCCCGACCTCGTACTGGAACGACGTGTGGATCTCCGTGGTGAACGCGAAGTTCTGTCCCCACGGTGTGCCGACGGCCGCCACGCCCTCGTCCCCGAAGCCATCGGTCACCGACAGGGGGAAGAACGCGGCCGAGTCGAACTCCCATTGATCCGGCGTCGTCTCGGTCAGGCCGATGTCGTAGGCAAACTCGTAGTTGATGCCGCCCACCGTGTTGTACCACTGGTCGAACTCGATCTGCCCGGTGAGCTGCTGCCCGCACGACCCCACGCCGAAGCAGTCGGCGAAGACCGGCTTGTGGTCGCTTCCGAGGGCGGCCTGCACCAGGCCGGTGGTCTCCACGTCGCACCCGAACGCCTCGAAGTCGGGGTGGGTGTACGAGAAGTCGCGGATCGTGGCCTTGAGCACGGGCTCGCAGAGGTCCTCGCTGACCTCGTCGGTCAGGCCGTTGCAGTTGTCGTCGACGCCGTTCCCCAGGGTCTCCTGCACTCCCGGGTTGATGTCCGGGTCGCCGTCGTCGCAGTCGAAGGGCAGGCACCACCAGTCCGAGTCCATGTCGATGCAGTCCGACGAGCCCGTGTCGGTGTCCCCGTCCGCGTCGGCGTCCGCGTCGGCGTCGCTGTCCGAATCGGAGTCGGAATCGGAATCGGAGTCGCCGTCCGTGCCGGAGTCGGAGTCGGAGTCGGAATCGGAGTCGCCGTCCGTGTCGGTATCCGAGTCCGCGTCCGTGTCGCTGTCCGTGTCGCCGTCCGCGTCGCCGTCGACGGAACCGTCCAGGGCCGGGATCCCGTCGGACTCCCCACAGGCGGACAGCACCAGCGCCGCCAGCAGCGGCGCGATTCTCGTCTTCGCTCTCATGTCTGCAATGTAACTCCTCGCGACCGCCCCCTCAAGTGTCGCGGCCTTCCGTCCCACGCGGCCGTGCACCCGCCCTTCACTTCTAGTCGATGTGGTTCAGGCCGAAGCCGGCGGCGTACCCGTAGGACACGCGGCTGCCGTAGCCCCATACCGTGACGCCGACCGGCTCATCCGCCTCGACGCGGTGCGGCCCCTCTTCGATCTCGCAGCGGCTTACGTTCCAGAACGCATCGAGCAGTTCCTTCTCGCAGGTGGGCAGAGAGTCGACCGGCTCGCCGTCCAGAAGCGGATCGGCGAGGTAGCCGTGGGCGATGACGACGTAGTCGATCCCGTATTTCGGCGGCACGACCAGCACGTGGTCTGTCCGGAACTGCTCGACCGTCGGAATCAGCGTGAACGACGGATCCCCGTTGATCCCCTCGAAATCAATGTCCGTTCCGTCCGAGCCGATCAAGAACTGGCCGACCAGGATCGGCCCGCTGGCGGTGATACGGAACGAGTGATTGGCCAGGCCCTCGGTCACCTGGCCCGCGTCGAGCGTGACCCCGTCGAGTCCG
>CAYZAI010000111.1:0-13036 GCA_964476305.1 uncultured Myxococcales bacterium | reverse complement strand
GCGGACGACACGGTCCCCCGCCTGGACCGCCATCCTGGGTCTCACGCCCCTGAAGTCGGCGGCGAGCACCGCGACCCGGGTCACGGCCCGGCCGTCCTCCACGATCTGCTCCGGCTCGCCGTCCAGGAGGATATCCAGCCCCCGCCTCACCCTGTGGAGATTTCCCGTCGATCCGCCCATCAACTGCTCCTGCGCCTCAGAACCCGGTGGGGCCCGGTCAGGCCCCTCGCTCGGCTTCGGCCGCCCAGCGCGCTCTCGCGCCCTCCACGGCCCTTGTTCCGACCTTGCAGGTCAGCACTATGAGGAAAACGAGCCCGACGAGCAAGGCCGCCGCGAAGATGGCGAACATCTCCCACTGGGCGTTCATCGGCACGTCGGACAGGGCGAAGTGATCGACGAGATAGTCCAGCCTCACCCTGTCCCTGAGGACCACGAAGCTCGCCACCTCCACCGCCATCACCACGAAGGCCAGCACCGACAACCTGACGGAACCCCTCCTGGCAGCCAGGAATCCGATTGTCGTGGCGACCGCCGCGAGGCCCAGCCCCGCCGCCAAGTGGATGGTCTCCCCCGTGCCGGAGAGCACCCGCTCACTGATGGCGTCGGGGAGAGTGGCGATCATCGCAGCGGCGGAGCCCGCCGTGAACACCCGCCCGAGCACGAAGCTCTTGAGGCCGAAGGCGCTCACCGGGGCGCCGTGCTCCTTGCCCCGCCACCGCCGCATCAGGGCACCAGCCAGGACGAGGGCGAGGCCCGCCACAGTGAACGCGGGGAAGACGAACAGCAGGTACCTCGGCCACAGGGTAGGCTCGGCGGTGTTCAGGTTCCCTCCCCCCGGATGGGCGGCGTACATCTCGAGCCACCGGTCGGGGCTGAAGGAGAGGGTGATGTTGTTGACATAGATGAACCCTATGAACAGCATGGAGCCCAGGGCCACCAGAAGATACGGCAGCTGTGGCTTCGGCCGTCTGTCGCGGGTCATCTTGTGAAGGTGCAGCAACCCGTACGCGATGATGAGAAGCGGGGTCACCATTATCCAGAAGGCCCCGATCAGCACCGAGGAGCTGTAGAACATCTGCCCGTACAGCACCTGTACGAACAGCAACGGCGGGATCCCCAGGGTGACCAGGTAGGAGAAGCCCAGGGGGAGCGCGGAACCCAGGAAGCGGGCCGCTTCGTCATGCCCCGTCCGCCTTCGCAGCCGGGCCCACGCCAGGAGCATCAGGCCGCCGAGGGTGAACCCCACCGCCATGAAGTGCAGGGTCAGCGTGAAGCAGGCCAGGGACTGGAGGAGCACCGCCGGGACCGGGTACCCCAGGGGATCGGGCGTGGGGATTGTCACCTGGGAGGCGATCGCCGATGCGACAGTGAGGTTCATTCCGCCACCTCCTCGGGAGCCATCGCCTGACTCTTCTTCTCCTCTTCCTCCCGGTAGGTCTCGAGCGCCTCCCCGGGGGTCGTCGCTTCGCCGTGCAGTGACAGGAGGTAGGAGGTGAGCATCGCCCTGTCCTCCAGCGTCCCCTGGAAGGGTGGCATCACCCCCTGTTCCTCGAGCTTCTCCAGGAAGCGCACCCCGAACTGGGGAGTCCACCGGGCGGTGCGCCCCGCCAGATCCCGGTAACCGTCGGTGGTGTGGCAGGACGCGCACTGGAGGCGGAAGATCCACTTGCCCCCCTCCACCGACATGTCCTCGGTCGGCGGATCCCACCTGGCCCTGCCGAGGTATGGCGCCCTCATCAGGTCCTCGTCGCCGGTCTCGTGCTTCCACAGCGCGTTGGAGTAGAGCACGCCCTTGACGACGTATGGCTTGCGGGCCATCTCCCGGAAGAACTCGGCCCCCATGAAGCCGAGCTGCGCCACCAGGAACAGGGCGATGGCCGCCGCCGTGTGGGCCGCCTTGGGTCTGGCCACGATGACCAGGGTCCCCAGGACGATGAGCGCCCCGGAGGTGACCGCGAGCCAGAAGTACCTCGCCATCGCCTCCAGCCTGCCGCCCGTGACGCCCACCTTCCCCGCGGCGAAGATCTTCACGGAGGTCTCGGGAAGGATGGACCAGTACCACAGACCCAGCAGGGGCATGAGCACCGCCGCCGGGATCACCCACCAGAAGCAGAACCGGATGATCCTGACCTTCAGCTCCTCGTCGTCCCTGATGCGCGTGGCGACCATGATCCCCGCGAGGCCGGCGAGCAGGAACATGGTGAGGGTGCGGATGAACAGGGACGGCGCGTACCCCGGGTTGAAGAACCCCGCCGCGAGGTCCATGTTCTCGAGGGTCCACTGTCCCGGGGTGAGCATGAACGAGAGGATCCCGTTGATGATGAACAGGGAGAGCCAGGCGATTGCGAAGTAGGCCACCGCCAGGAGCTTCTGCATCCCGCGGGAGTTGGTCCCCCATCCGTAGTAGTACAGGTACAGCACCGTCAGCTCGCCGATGAAGGTCACCCACTCGGTGGCCCAGGCGAAGACGAACTGGTGGATGAGGAGGCTCGTCGCCTCCGGACTGGCCAGCTGGATGGAGAACCAGATGCCCACGCCGGTGATCGCCCCGAAGACGGTGGTGTAGATCAGAAAGAAGGTGGCGAACTTGTGCAGCCAGCGCCTGATGCGCTCTCCGTCGCCCACCCTGTCCGACCAGATCTCCGCAACGGCCAGGAAGGCCCCTCCCCCGATGGCCAGGTGCGAGATGAGCACGTGGATGACCGCGATGATCGCCACCACCAGGCTGCCGCCGAGGAGGGGAAGGTTCCACACGGGATAGTTCATGACACCCTTCCTTGCCTATGACAGCAGGCCCCAGAGGGTCATGGCCGCGAAGCCGATCACGCCCAGCACGGCCGCCCTGGTTGTCAACCTCCCGCGGCGATCCGCGGGGATGGAGCGATCGAGGAACGGCAGGGCCAGAAGGAGCAGCGGCCCGAGCCCCATGAGCCCGATCCCCACGTACTCGAGCTTGCCGGGGAAGAGCTTGAGCGCCTGGTACGGCGCGAGCAGGTACCACTCGGGCTTGATCCCCTCCGGGGCGGCGGCGAAGATGTCGGCTTCCGGGTGCAGTGCCCGCGGGAGGGCCGCGGACAGGGCCAGGAGGAGCCCGAACAGGAAGAGCCAGACCGGGATCTCCCCCACCAGGAAGTCGCCGATGAACTTGCGGTAGCACTTCTTCTCGGGCGGCAGGGCGGCGAAGGAGTCGGGCTCGGAGACCCCCTGGATCTGCACCAGCAGGAGGTGAACCCCGATGAGGATCAGCACGGTGATGGGCAGTACCACCACGTGCAACGCGTAGAACCTGCCGATGGTCTCCTGGGAGACGTCTGGGCCACCGCGGGCCAGGCCGGCCATCCACGGGCCCAGCATCGGTATCTTCTCCATCTCGGACATCCCGATGCGAACCGCGAAGAAGGACAGGTCGTCCCAGGGCAGCAGGTACCCGGAGAACCCGAAGAGGATCGCCAGGGAGAGCAGGATGAGCCCCGTCACCCAGGTGAGCTCCCGGGGGCACCGATAGGCCTTCATGAACAGGGTGGATCCCATGTGCAGGAACAGGGTCAGGATCATCAGGTTGGCGCTCCAGTGGTGGACACTGCGGATGAGCGCACCGTAGGGGATCTCCATGACGATCCGGTTCACCGACATCCAAGGCTGGCCGGGCTTGTAATAGACCATGAGCAGAACGCCGGTGACCAGCTGAACGATGAAGAAGAACAGGGCCATCCCGCCCAGCATGTACCAGCCCGAGTGCCTGTGGTCCGGCACCTTCTTGCCCAGGAAGAACTTGATCACCGGCCAGATCGGGTAGCGCTCGAGCGCCCCCCGGACCAGCTTCCCGAGGCGCGTGTCGGCCGGCGGGAGGTTCGCCTCGGCGTCCTGCGGGATCGGGTCGAGCTTGTCGTCCACGGATCAGCCCTTCTTCGCCGGCGGATCCAAGGGGGCGACGTAGAGCAGGCCGCCCTCCTCGAACACCTTGAGCTCGGTCAGCGGTCTGGGGGGAGGCCCTGCGATGTTCCTGCCCTCGAGATCGTAGGTCCCCCCGTGGCAGTTGCAGAACAGCTTGTCCCCCTGGAAGGCCACGTTGCAGCCCGCGTGGGTGCACTTGGAGTCGAACGCCTTGAGATCGCCTCCCGGGTTCCTGAAGACGATCACGCCGCGCGTCGCGTAGCCGCCGTTCCCTCCGCTGCCCGGCCGCGCCACATGAGCGAGGGAAAGCTTGTCGACCAGGGCCCTGCCCTCCTTGCCGAAGGGATCGGGGACCGGCTGCGGGCTCAGGTACCTGTACACCGGGTAGGCCGAGGCCCCCAGCCACGTGACCCCCAGACCACCTGCCGCCAGTGTCAGGAACTTCCTGCGGCTGCCCACGTCCGCGGTCCGGCCCACGTCCTCGGCGCCGGTCTCTCGTTCAGGCTTTGTCTCAGACAACTCGTCCTCCCCTCGTCATTGAAGTTGATGCTCATCGCTCCCTCGCTCGCCCCCGCTCTAGGCCTTCCAGAGGCCGTGCCGGTTACAGTAGGCCCTTGCCGTGACGTCGCCCTCGTCCACGGCGAAGAACGCCTCGGGAGCATCCCCGGCCTTCAGGTACTTCCGGGATCGGCCCTCCGGCCTTCACCACCTCGATGACGTTCCCACAGTGCAGGCACCTGTAGATCTCTTCCCTCTTGTTTGCCATCTCGCTCCTCCTTAGGAGTGTTCTTCCAGGTGAACCGAGTGTATTCGGAATCCGCAGAAACACCAACCAACTCCACCACGCTCTTCTCCTTGCCTCATCGCTTCGAACGGGTTTCTCAAGCTAAAAAATAGCGCTTTCGGGCAACATCGCCTGTCTTGACGCCTGACGCCTCTCGCAGGGGTCGTGGTAGGATGGCGACAGGAGGGACCAGGACGTGAACCGGACCGCCCGGATGCTGCTGCTCGCGCTGGCGCTCGTCGCCGCCGGCTGCTCGAACCCCGCGGCGCCCGTCTGGGACCGCAAGGACGCCCACCGCTTCTGCGCTCCTGCCATCGATGCCTGGCCGGCGAGTTTCGCTCCTCCCTGCGCCGCCATGCACATGTGCATGAACGAGGCGCGGCTCACGGATGCGCAGCGGTCGAAGCTCCTGGCGATGATCCGCAGCGCAAAGGATTGCGGCGATCCGTGATCCGGCTTCGTCGGGATTCCTTCGAACCCTCCATTCGTTGTTTCAAAAAGAACATTTCGAGTTCGCGAACGGTCCAACCACATGGAGGTCTCGATGCGTATCCTCCTCCCCCTCGCCTCCGCTTGCGCTCTCGCAATCGAGCTCTCGGCGCTCGCCGGGGAGCCTGCCGCGCCGGTTTTCGACGAGGAGCACGCGAGGTCCGGCCCCGCGTTCCTCGAGACCGTCGCACGGATCGAAGCCGACCGGCGGGCGCTGTTCGAGAAGTGGAGCACCGCGAACGCTGAGGGCAGAGCGGCCGTGCGCGACGAGGCACGCGACTACTTCGTCGGAGCGATCACCCGGGAGATCTTCCCGGAGTGGATGGGCACGCCGTGGACCATGGCCGGGATGCAGGAGGGGCTCAGACCCGACGCGTCGGTGCCGGGCGAGCGCGGGCACGGCGTGTCGTGCAGCTGGTTCGTCGTGTCGGCGCTCAGGAACGCGGGGCTCAGGTTCGCTGGCCCGTCCAGGTTCGCCGGCACGATCGCCGTGCACCTCGAGCACTCGGTCGCCCCCGGGCAGATCAAGCGGTTCTGGAACACGACGCCTGACCAACTCGAGAGGAAGCTCGTCGCGCTCGGCCCCGGCCTGTGGGTGATCGGGCTCAACTGCCACATCGGGTTCGTTCACGTGACCTCGGACCACGCGTGGTTCGTCCACTCGAGCTACGTCGAGCCGTACGCGGTCGTGCGCGAGGCGGTGTCCACCTCCGAGGCGATCGCGCTCTCCGAGGATCGCGGCTACGTCCTGGCGCCGCTGTTCCGCGATCGGCGGCTCGTCGAGCACTGGCTCAGCGGCCGGCCCGTGCCGTTCGAGGAGCTGCCCAAGACGGTGAAGGCGAAGAGGTGAGGACGGAAGATACTCAGAGTGCAGAACTGTGAAGGAAGGAGTCCTGCCCCCCTTTTTTTACCAGTCTGCCGTAGACCTGTGTCTGTTATAATCTGTGGCGTTTGTGGCCGACCATCGTTGTGACGGAGGGAGCAATGAAGAAGCTAATCGTAGTCGCAGGAGTCACGGGCTTGCTGGCTGTCGGCTGCGGAGACGACGCAAAGACGTTCGAGCCCGACGGGGGCGACACGGATACGGAGACAACCTCCGGCCAGGAGTACACCTGCACCGACGACTGCGTGAACTCCCTCGCCGCGTGCCTCAACAGCGGAGGCGAACTCCTTTCGGGGCTGACATGCCCCGACCAGCAGGTCTGCTGCGACTTCGGAGGGACCGACGCCGACACAGACGCGGACGCCGACGCGGACGCGGACGCGGACGCCGACGCGGACGCCGACAGCGACACCGACGCGGACACGGATACCGATACCGACGCCGATACCGATGCGGACACGGATGCCGATACCGACACGGACACGGACGCGGACACGGACACCGGAACGAGCGCCTGCGTCTGCCTCTCGGGAGCGTGCTGTGACGGCTGCGATTTCCTCCCGCCCGCGGCCCAGTGCGACGCCGCCGCGGCCGGCTACAACTACGGTTGTGTCTCGGGCCAGTGCGGCGCCGACCCGCAGCGCCAGCCGCTCTTTCCCCACTGCACGGGCGACTCGTCCGAATGCGGCACGGGCAACCTCGTGGCCGGCGAGTGGGAGACGACCGAGGACTGCCAGACCGCCGAGATCTGCGTCATCGAGCCGGAAGGATCGCACTGCTTCGCGTGCACCGACGGCTGCACGGACGGGATGTGCGACGAGGTGCAGTGCGCCACGGGCGATTGCTGCCAGGACGGACACTTCGCGAATTCGACGACGATCTGCGACTCGACGGTGCTGGAGATCGAGTACGGATGCACGAGCGAGGAGTGCAGCGCCGATACCAGGCGGCACTACCTGCAGCGCTACTGCACGGGCGCCACGGCCGAGTGCACGGACCTGAACCCGCGGTGGGGCGAGTGGATGGTGCTGCAGAACTGCGGCGTCAACGACATCTGCCAGTCCGACGGCGACACCGCTTCGTGTGTCACGTGTCCCTTCGGCTGCTCGAGCGGACAGTGCTTCGACTGCCTGTCGGGAGCGTGCTGTGACGAAGGGTTCTTCACCCCGGCGGGCCAGTCATGCGGCACGTGGTCCGAGTTCGGCTGCTCGAACACCGACTGCGGTGGCGACGCCCGCGAGCGGACCGTGATCCAGTACTGCAGCGGCGACAGCGCGAGCTGCACCGGCGCGACCCAGCCCGGCGAGTGGTCGGTGCTGACCGACTGCGGGCTCAGCCAGATCTGCGTGTTCGACGCCACATACGCGTGGTGCGACACCTGCACCTTCGGCTGCTCGGGAGGCGCCTGCTATCCCCAGTGCGCGCCCGGCGATCCGTGCTGCGACGAGGCGGGGTACCTGCGCCCGGCGGGCTTCCAGTGCGGGTCGACCGTCCTGGGCACGCAGTACGGCTGTTCCACGTCGTTCTGCGGGGCGGACGCCATCGAGCGGTACCTGATGGAGTTCTGCGACGGCACGAGCCCGCTTTGCACCGGCTCGAACCTGCAGTGGACCGACTGGGAGATCGTGGACTTCTGCGACACGGACGAGAGCTGCGGCTTCGACACCTGGGATTCCTGGTGCGCGGAGTGCCCGCACGGGTGCTCGAACGGGCAGTGCAACGAGTGCACGCTAAGCGAGCACTGCGGCCCCGGGGTGTGGTGCAACTCGACCGTCTGCGAGACGTGCGACACCAACGGGCACTGCGGCCTCGGCTGCCAGGACTGCACCGCGACCAGCCAGGTCTGCGACGCCGCGGGGACGGCGTGCGTGGACTGCACCATCGACGAGCCGTGCGGGAGCGGCGATTGGTGCGACACCGGGTCCTGTGTGCCGTGCGACACCGTGGAGCATTGCGGCCTCTCGTGCGATCCGTGCTCGGGGACGACGCCCGTGTGCGACGGCACGAAGTGCGCATGCACGGCCGCTTCCTGCGGCGCCTACTTCGAGTGCATCGCGGGGGACTGCGACTTCTGCGACTCGGATGACATGTGCGGCCCGACTTGCGATCCGTGCCCGGGGCCGACCCCCAGGTGCCTGGACCAGGGGGCGTGGAGCGAGTGCGTCGAGTGCCTGACCGACGACGACTGCGCGGCGGCCGACGAGCACTGCGATCTGGCCCACGAGTGCTCGCCCGGCCCGATCGAGCCGGATTGCTCGTCGTGCGACGGCGTCGGCTCCACCCTGGCCGAGATGGCGTGCGCGGCCGACCTGTGCGATCCGGCCGTGCTCCTGTCGCAGACCTACACCTCGGCCACGAACGACCCCGTCTCGGGGACCTACTCGGCCGTGACGTGGTTCGGAACCGCGACCAACGACCTGGCGCCGCTGATGAACGGATCCTACGCGCTGATGGCCACGGGACCGGCCACGGGGACGGGCCACAGCGTCGCCCTGAGCAGCTCGGCCACGGTCGTCGATCCGTACACCGGCGACAACACGCACGACGTGATGGAGTGGAAGCTGCACCTGCAGGCGCCGCCGACGGCGAGCGGCTTCATGGTGCACTACGTCTATCTCTCGGAGGAGTACGACGACTTTGTCGGCGCGTCGTTCAACGACAAGTTCTACATCATCCTGGAGGCCTCCAGCACCAACGACGGCAATCCCACGGTGATCAACTACGGCGAGTGCCGCGACACCCTGACCGCCGACTTTGGTCCTCCCCTCTGCGACCTTCCCGGCGAAGAATGCTGCTACGTCGGCCCCAGCTCGGACTTCTCGGAGTGCTGCTGGTACGGCGGCTGTCCCGGCGGCACCGCGACCACCGACATCTCGGGGACGGGGTACCCCTGCGGGACAAGCTCGACCAACGACGGCGCGACGCACGGAAGCTCGACGGGCTGGCTGGTCACCGAGTGGCCGATCGACCCGGGAGAGGTGTTCGATCTCACGTTCCACATCCACGACACGGCCGACGGCATCTACGACTCCGAGGTCATCCTGGACAAGGTGCTGTTCTCCGGCTCGGTCGTCCGGGGCACCCGCCACCTGCCCTGAGGATCGGGGTCAAAACCCGCCACTTGACACTTAGGGCGCGGAAGGAGGTGGGGAAGCGATGAGCACTCGACGATTGGCGATAACAGGACTGCTCGCCGGTGGTCTGGCGGCAGGTGTCTGGGGTTGCCGTGCCATTGACGACGACAGAAGAGGCGGCGATGCGGATGCCGACTCCGATGGCGACGGAGACACCGACAGCGATGCCGATACCGACACGGATGCCGACACGGACGCGGACACGGACGCTGATGCCGATACCGACACGGATGCCGACACGGACGCGGACACGGACGCTGACACGGACGCTGATGCCGATACCGACACGGATACCGACACGGACGCGGACGCTGACACGGACGCGGATGCGGATGCCGACGCGGACGCCGACGCCGACGCGGACGCCGACGCGGATGCCGACGCGGACGAGGTCTGGCTCGAGATTGACTACGACGGTGTCTACTCCCCGCAGTCGCCGAACTGGAGCTTCTCGGACACGCCCGGCTGGGGCCCTGCCCAGTGGGCGATGTCGGGAGACACCTGGCCCGAGGCCTGGGATACCTGGAACAACCTCGACGTCATCTCCGACGTCATCGGCGACGCGGTGGAGATCGGCTCGGACGGGTCGCTGCAGGTGATGATCGGGCTCGAGGAGCTGATCTCGTACGGCTCGGCGACGGTGCGCCTCGAAGGGCGCTCGTACTCGGCGACCTCGTCCTGCTACTACGACGTCTACAATCCGTTGACAGGCACCTGCGGCGACTCGAGCTCGATGGCCCACGACTGGGTCGTCCATGTCGACGAGATCGATTTCGACTCCTGCCTGGTCGTCGGTGCCGGCGTGCAGGCGGTGCGCGTCGAGCCCACCTCCGGCACACTGGCGTTGACGCTGATGCGGATCACGATCCACGGCGCGACGTGGTGACGAGGCGAGAAAGGACGGGGATGATGCGACGACTGGCGCTGATCGGGCTGCTCGCGGCCGACCTGTCGGGTTGCGGGCACGTGTCTCCCCTCGATTCCGACGCGGGCAGCGACGCGGATTCCGACGGGGACACGGACGGCGACGGTGACACCGACGGCGACTCGGACGCCGACACCGACTCGGACACGGGACCGGACGAGTGCATCCCGGGCGGGGCGGACTCGATGGTCATGGACATCCCGATCGGGATCTCCGCCGCGATCCAGGACGTCGAGACCGTCACCTTCGCGACCGCCGACCCCGTCTACCTGGACGTGAGCACGCCCATCGGGCAGGTGCACCACAGCATGATCGAACATTACATGCAGAACGAAAACCCCATCTACGTCTCGATCGAGCCCGTGGCGCGCACCGTCATCAACGTGATCCAGCCCATCGAGGGCCCGGTCGTGGCGGTGACCCCGGCGGCGAACGGCGCGGAAGTGGAGCTCGTGTACTCGGCCGCGATCCACTTCCTGTGGAGCACCAACGAGTGTTTCGATTCCCTCTACCAGTCGCTCGTGGACGCCCTCGCGGACGGGTCGGACCAGGAGGTCAGCGACGACCTCAACAACAGCGACGGGATCATGGACGTGCGCCCCGCGTTCGGGCTGTGACCGACCCCGTCCGGCGTCGGCCTGTCGCCGGGGCGCGGTCCGTGGTATTCTCGAACACGTGACCGGCCGATCCCAAATGACGCATCTCGCGATCGCGCTCCTGGCGTCGATCGCCGGCTGCGCGACCGCCCCGTCCGATTCGGACGTGGATCTGTTCGACGTCTCGCCGGCCGAGGGGCGCTACGACGAGCCGATCGAGATCACGATCACCGGCTCCGGCCTGGACCCCGCCCTGTACCGCAACGCGTCGTGCGGCGGCGAGACCGTGGACGTGGAGGACACCTTCCAGGCGAGCCTGAGCCTCGGCGGATCGGACGGGAAGGCCCTGGATTCGGTGGTCTGGCAGCGGACCGACGTCCTCCACGCCGTCGTACCCCCGGGGCTGGCGCCGGCCACCTACGATTTGACCGTGATCGAGCCGCGAGGCCGATCGGTCACCCTCGTCGGGGCGTACACCGTGCTCGACGGGAGCCCGGACACCGACACCGACACCGACTCGGATACCGACTCGGATACCGACACGGACACGGATACCGACTCGGACACCGACACGGACACCGACACGGACACCGACACCGACACCGACTCGGATACCGACTCGGATACCGACACCGACACCGACACGGACACCGACACCGACTCGGATACCGACTCGGATACCGACACGGACACGGACACCGACACGGACACGGACACCGACACGGATACCGACACCGACACCGGGACCGGGACGGATACGGATACCTACGATCTGATCTGCGTCTCCCCGGAAACGTGCAGCGAGACCTGCGATTACGATTGCTCGATGCTCTGCGACACGCCGGAACCCTGCGACCTCCAGTGCAACACCTTCGATTGCTCGTTGATCTGCGAGGGCGACGGCGGCTGCGAGCTGAAGTGCAACGGTGGCGCCTGCACCGCGGTCAACACGGGATCGGGCCTGCTCGACGTCAAGTGCAACGCGGGCGCGTGCCAGGTCTCGTGCCCGGGGCCCGGCGGCTGCCTCGTGAGCTGCTCCGGCGGCGGATGCGCCATCCTCGATTGCCCTGTGTCGGTCGAAAACTGCGGCACCACCATCGCCTGCAACACCCCCTGCGTCTGATCGCCGGAAGTATCGCCGCAGGTTTTTCCCAGGCCCGTTCGAAAAACGCCCCTCGATTTGGAATTCTTCCGCCCGTCGATTCGTAGTAGGACTGAGCGATCCCGCACGGCGCCCGGCCAATTCGGAGGATGGACCATGAGCCTGCCCATACCCGGTGTCCCGTATGCCCGCGACGTCCGCCGTTTCCCGGCGATCGCCGCCGCCCTCGGTGCCCTGCTCGCGCTCTCCTTCGGCGCGAGCCCGGCCGCGCACTCGGCAGAGGACGGCAAGGTGACACTCCCCCTGGACGACTACGAGGCGCTGCTCGGCGAGGTCGAGGAGGACGAGCGGCCGGAAGTCCCCCCCCTGCCCGTCGTGCGTCTCGAGCGCGGCATCGAGGGCGAGTTCGAGAAGGGCGTGTTCAGCGCCACGCTCGTCGAGCGGTTCGAGGTGCTCGACGACCGGGGCCACGTGCGCGTGCCGGTGCTGGATGGCAACGTGTCGCTCGGGGACGTGCGGCTCGACGGGCGGCGGACCTCGCTGCTCGAGGAGGGCGGGATGTACACGGTGGGCATCGACGGGCCCGGCGTGTACGAGGTGCGGCTCGCGTTTTTCTGGGGCGAGGACCAGGACCGTTTCGCGCGCCGGCTCGATTTCGCGGTGCCCGAGGGCGGCATGACCCGCCTGTCCGTGCTCGTGCCCGAGCGCGAGATCGACCCCCGGCTCGAGCACGGGGCCCTGACGCGGGCGGAGCTCCGCCCGGGGGGCACGCTGCTCGAGGGCTACCTGGATCCCGTGGGCCGCGTGAGCCTGACCTGGACCCGCAAGCCGACCCACCGGGGCGACGAGCGCGTGTCCCTCGAGGCACGCGTGCACACCCTGTTCACCCTCGACGAGGCGGTGATCACGGGCAAGACCGCGGTGGATCTCGATGTCATCGAGGGCGAGACCGACACGGTGGACCTGGTATTGCCGACCGGCATCGAGGTGGTGCAGGTGGAGGGCGAGGCGGTGCTCCAGTGGCGCACCGAGGCGCGCGACGGGGGCCGCCTGACGGTCCTCCTGCGCTACCTGGTGGCCGACCACACGCGCTTCGTGGTGCGCTTCCAGGCGCCCGCCGCGGCCGAGGGGCCGATCCGGCTCGAGATGCCGCTGCCCCCTCCCGGGGTGCCGATGACCGGCGCGGCCGGCGTGCAGGGCCAGGCCGGGCTGTCGATCTCCGTGGCCGC
>CAYZAI010000110.1:0-13041 GCA_964476305.1 uncultured Myxococcales bacterium | reverse complement strand
CCAGACCGAGGACATGCAGGGCGGCCAGGCCACCCACGACCTGGGCGCGGCGCTGTACTTCGACTACATGTTCGCCTTCCCGGGCGTATCCACCGAGACCCTGGGCAGCTACCCGTCGGTGCAGAACGCCTCGGCCTCCCGTTTCGAGTACGACCAGGACGCCGACACGGGCGCCGAGGTGCTGGTGAACTACCAGAGCTCGTCGGCGAGCTTCGTCACCAACCGCGCCTACTACGAGCTCGTCCGCGTCAACGGTGCGCTCTGGGCCATCGGCGGCGCCATGGGAACGGGCCTGGTCGGCGCCATCGACCGCGTTACGCAGTAGGAAAACTCCTCGCCTTCCGGAGGCCCGTGGTATCCTCGGGTCGCAGTCGAAACCAGCGGGAGGGTCCGACCGCTTCGCCGCGGCGTTGTGGGCCTACACCATGTACCTGGCCGAGGGCGGCGCCGAGCTCCCGGCCGACCGGGTGACCGAGGTCAAGGCCGAGATCCAGCGGCTCAACGGGCTGGTGGGGATGGTGGTGCTCCGGGGCGGGCCCGCCGGCGCGGAGGTCCTGGTGGACAAGGAGTCGAAGGGCCTAACGCCCCTGGACGGGCCGCTGTTCGTGGACCTGGGCCGCCACGAGGTGAGCGTGGATCACGGCGGGAGGCGGATCTTCGAGCGGGTGGTGACCCTGGCCGGCGGCGAGAAGGTCGTGCTCGATCTGGCCCCCACCCCAACCCTCCCCCGGGAGGGGAGGGAGACCGGAGCTGACGCAGGAGCGTCCACCGGGTCCACCCCGTCCACCGGGTCCACTGACAGCGCCCCCGACAGTGCCCCCCGCGTCTGGACCTGGGTCGCGGCGGGCGTGGGCGGCGCTGCGGCGGTGGCGGCGGCGATCACGGGCGGCGTGGTGCTGTCCCGGGCGGACGACATCGAGGGCGAGTGCGACGGCAACGACTGCCCGCCGTCGGTGGAGTCCGACATCGATGGCGCCCGCGCGCTGGGCACGGCGACCAACGTGGACAACGACTTTTACCCAAGACAAGCCAGGGGGAATCAGGGGGGAGGACTAGCGAATCAATTCAGACCACTGGTTTCTTCGCGGCGGTCTTTTTTGCTGAGCGCTTGAAGAGGTTCAGCTCGGCCATGACGGCCTTGTCGGTGCGGAACGCTCCTCGGGCGGCGTTGAGGACCGCCGAGAAGTGCTGGTAGCGCGCCGCCTGGGCCAGGCCGAAGGCCTCGTGCACCGAGGCGAAGCGTCCTTCCAGCGCGTCGTGCTCCGCTCTCTCGGCTCGCTGCGCCTGAGCCTCGGTGGCGAGCTGGTTCACGTCCACGCCGGAGAACGCCCAGCCCTTGGACTGGCACAGGCGAGCCAGGCCGTCGAGATCATCGTCGAACGTCTTGGGAGGATAGTACGTCTTCTTCGTTGCAGCCATCTCGGAACTCCTTTCTGTGGCATGGTTGAAAAAGACAGCAATCGAAAAGCAAGCCAAAGCCAAGGAGAGGAAGCAAGGAAAAACAATAAGGCAACAAAAAGCAAAGAGAAGGCAGGATATCAGCCGGACAAAGGCAAAGACAAGCCATGAAGAGGCATGGCAATACAGCCGAAAGGCAAAGCATGAGCAGAATAAAGGCAACGGGAAGCCAATGGAAGGCAACCCGAAGCAACCGCGAGGCATCGAAATATCAAACAACAGGGAACTCGAACCGACGAACAGGGAACCGATAGCCAAGCAAGGGTGCGAAGCCGGGAGAGACCCGCAACGCCGAGCCGGACAGCGACCTTCCGCTACCAAACGGACCCGACGATGTCAAGATATTTCCGAGAGATGAGGTCGCAGTCTCAAAACCGCTCCCGCTTGCCGGGCCGGACCTTGCCGCGCAGGAGCTCCATGACCGCCTCGGGAAGAGGGACGCCGGAGTTCCTGGCCTGCCACGCGACGAGCTCCTCGCTCGCCTCGTATCGCTCGCAGAGCTTCGCCAGGGTGGCGGACGGATTGCCCGAGGCCGCCAAGATCTCTCCGACGACCTGCCGGGGGGCCAGCAGCTCGGCGGCGAAGGCCCGCGCCCGCTTTTCGACGGTCTCCGGGACGTGTCCTCCCACGACGTCCGCCAGCGGCAGCGAGCCGCGCCGATCCGCGAGGAGGTGCGCGATCTCGTGGGCCAGGGTCGCCCGCCTGCCCCTGATCGACGAGGCGTGCTTGCCGCCGGTGTTCACGAGGACCGCGGGGCCGTGCCTGCGACCCCAGGCGGCCACCGCGTCGATGGCGTCCGTTCCGAGATGGGTGTCGGCCACGCGGACTCCCCATCCCCCGAGCAGGGTCGAAGGGTCCACTCGCTCATCGGGCGCCAGCCGGAGGATTTCCGTCCGCAGCCAGGACGCCAGATCGTAGCCCCGCTGCGCCGGGGTGAGCTCCCGGGAGCGATCCGGGGCGGGGACACTGTCGGAGAGCCGGTCCAGGTCCGGCGTCGGCCGCGCGGGGACCCCCTTGATCCACTCGAGGACGGTCCGGATCACCGCCCTGGGAACGCGCGCTCCGGTCGTCATGCGCGCCGCGGCCGCGATCTCGCCCGGCTCGAACGGCCCGCCCGCGTCCACCTCGAACCACGACAGCGCGTCGCCTCCGGCCAGCTCGGCGTTCTGCTCGGGGGTCAGCCCCGTGGCGATGGCGAGCCGCTCGTCGAGGTCGACGGTCTCGCGGGAGCCCCAGCTCGACAGGGCTTCGCGGGCTCGATCGTCGTCCAGCGCCTCGATCCTCCGCGCGATCGCGTCGCCCAGGTCGCCCAGCACCTCCAGCGCCGTCGCGGCAGGCAGCTCGACCTCACGGGTGCCGGTGCCCAGCCACATCAGGAGCCCCTCGCGTACGGCCCACAGGCACGGCGCGATCGCCCCCTGGAGCGACCACGAGAGATCGTGGCGGGCCCGGAACTCGAAGAACCGCTGCTCCTCCTCGAGGCCGCGGAGCGCGGACATGTCCGCGAGCCGGTCCCGCACGGCCGACTCGAAGTCCCTGGGAGCCTGGGGCGACAGCCCGCTGGGCCAGCCGTCCTCGTTCTCCAGCCACGGCCAGATCCCGGCCAGGTGCTCCAGGAGATCGATCCACGCCCAGTGGATCCCCGCCGGCCCGTTCTCGGCTCGCTGGCCCCAGAAAGGCTTCCCGTCGATGCCGAAGGAGAGCCTGCCCCAGGTCGCGTCGGTGCACGTCTCCCCGCGGGGCCGATCGTCGTGCCGATCGTCCCATTGCAGATCGAAAGCGAAAACGGGAGCGGTACCTCTGGTCATAGGTCCTCCACCGCCATCCAGACGTCGAAATCTCCCTCGCGGCCCTCGGCCGCGGCCCTCGATCGCAGCTCCTCGCGGAGCACCGGTGGGATCTGCTTCGGCTTCTCCGGAAAGCCGTGGTATCGTCCCGGCCCCATCTGGTGCGCCCGGTACGGGATCCCCTCGTGGGTATTGTACAACCTTTCCGGGTATTTTTTCCTCCAACCGGGACGGCTGTACGGGATCGCCCGGTCCACGAGCCGCTGGGCCAGGACCGCGTCGATCCCGGACGAGCACTTGCCCACGTCGATTCCGCGTTCCTCGTCGAACACGAATCCGCCCCTCGCCTCCGGCCAGACGTGACCGCGCCGCTGCGATTCGCGAGGATCGTAGAGCCAGTCGCGCTTCCCGGCCATGGCCGGCTCCCTTCCCCCCTCCTCAGCCGTTCTTCAGGGCGGTGCCCAGGCGCGTGCGCAGGATGTGGTGCTCGTCCGAGACGGTGAACAGGGTCAGGTCGCGCAGGCGCGAGGAGAGCTGCCCCTTGTCCTCGATCTGCTCCTTGAGCATCCGCACCGCCACGGCCACGTCCCCGGCCACCAGCAGCCCGGCCCGATCGCCGGTGCGGTCGATGGCCCGCGCCCAGCGCTTGAGGTTGACGTCCGCCGCCGTGGAGACGAACGTCTGTACGTAGCCCTGGAGCTTCTCGATGTCCGAGGCGGACAGGGCGTCGCGGATGGGCGAAAGCCGCTCCTGAACCGGACCGGCCAGGTCCGCGGGCACGGGCAGGGCCGGGACGAAGATCTTTATCGACGCCAGCAGCCAGGCGGACAGCTCGGTCCCCGAGCTCACCAGGCGGTGCACGAACAGGCCGGGCTTGAGCACGGTGAGCTGCTGTCCCAGGGCGAAGGCCAGGCCCATCCTGTCCTTCAGCTTCTGGGCCTCCTTGCCCACCACCAGGACCGGAGGATTCGACTCGATCAGCGAGAAGCCGCTGCCCTGGCCCTCGTGGAAGTGGACCGGGGGGGGGTCGATCCCCAGGGCGCCGGCCGCGAAGTTCAGGAACCGGCAGAAGTCGCTCTCGTCCTTGGCCGGATCCACGGCGCTCTCGGGTGACAGGCCGAACTTCTCCACGGATCGGGCCTTGGCCTTGGAAATCGCCTTGCCCACTACCGAGAAGATCGCCGAGATGTTCTGGTTCAGCTCGGGGTGGAAGAGCTGACGGCTCCAGTGCTCGTCCTTGAGCCGGCTCTGCATCGTCGGCACGTCCTCGGGCTGGAAGTCCCGGTAGAACTTCCGCTCGTCCGGGGAGGCCTGGTTCAAGAGCGACAGCATCGACGCCGCGCACCAGGTCTGGTCCGGTTCCTCCTCGGCCGAGAAGATCCGGTAGAGGCCGCGGAAGGACTCGACCCGGGCCGGGTTGTCCTCGATCATCGACCGGTGCAGGGCCACGGCCTTCTCGGCGTACTCCGGACGCCAGCCGTAGAGATCGGCCAGCTTCTCGCGCCAGGTGGCGTCCTCGGGGACGAGCTTCGAGATCACCTCGGTGATCATGATGCCGTCCTTCTCGCGGTCGAGCTTCTCGAGCAGCAGCTCGGCCAGCGGCCTGTACAGCTCGAGCTTCTCCTCGGCCAGGGCGTCCTTGGGGAGCCTGGAGATGGCCCTCTTGTAGTGCTTCTCGAGCTGGTCCCAGTCCTCGCGCTCGGTGAGGATCTCGACCAGGGCCTCCTCCGCGTCGGACAGCGAGGAATCCTGTTCGATGGCCATCTCGAAGTAGGTCACCGCTTCGTCGAGCTGCTTGAGCTCGCGCCGGTAGATCTTGGCCACCGTCACGTAGTAGCGGGCGAGCTGACCCGGATCGTCCACCAGGTCGGCGATGCGCAGCACGATCTCCACGACGTCGGCGTAGCGCTTCGCCGCGTAGTAGATCTTGAGCAGGTCGCCGAGGATGTCGCGATCCTCGGGGTGGCGCTCGATCTCCTCGGTCAGCAGCTTCGACGCGCCGTCCGAGTCGCGCAGCTTCTCGAACAGGAGGCTCGACGTCTTGCGCACCAGCGGCAACCGCCCCGGGTCGTCGTTCTCCATGGCCTCCAGCACCTTCTGGCGGGCCTCGACGGCACCGCGGAAGTCGCCGCGCTCCTCGTGCACCTCGGCCAGCAGCAGCCGGGCCGGGTTGTCGTCCGGGGCCATGACCGTCGCCTGCCGGGCGAGCTTGGCCGCCTCGTTGGCGTCGCCGCCGGCCAGGCAGGCACGACCGAGCATCACCAGCACCTGCACCTTCTCGCCGACATCGATCCCGGTCCCGGCGGCCTCGAGGTAGCGGGAGAGCTGCTCGCGGGCCATGCTGTGCTCGCCCAGGCCGAGGGCGACCTCGCCCAGGCGGCGCATCAGGCGAGGCTCGCTCGCCAGGGCCGCGGCCTTGCGGAAGCTCGCCAGCGCGTCGTCGCGGCGGGCCAGGTTGTCGTAGGCCTCGCCCATCTGCGTGAAAAGCTCGATCTTCTTTTCGTCCTCGAGGGCACCGGCTGAGGCGGCCCACAGCTCGTAGATCGGCAGGGCCTTGGCCCAGTCGCCGCGCTTTCGGTAGAGCGTGGAGACGTTGTCGCCGGCCACGAGGTTGCTCTTGTCGATGGCCAGGGCGTGCTCGAAGAAGCCGATCGCCTTGTCCTCGTCCTTCAATTTCTCGAGGGCGACGAGCCCCATCCGGGAGTAGATCTCGGCGCGGGCGTTGGAGCCCTCGACCATGTCGAGTTCCTCCTCGAACAGCACCAGGGTCGCGCTGAAGTTGCCCTGCAGCTGGTAGACCCGGGCCAGCTCGGCGATCAGGGCGCGGTCCTTGGGCGCCAGATCCCGCGCCTTGCGCAGTGTGCCCGCGGCCAGGCCGAAATCCTCGATCCGGTCGCACTGCAGCTTGGCCCGCCGCAGCATCAGCGCGATCTTCTGCTCGGTTCCGGTCGCGGCCTCCATCATCCTGCCCAGCGTCTCGTCGGCCGCGGCGAAGTCCCCGGCCTCCTCCTGGGTCCGCGCCAGGGCGTCGAGGGCGCCGTCCCCGGCCCCTTGGGAGGCCAGCTCGGCAAAGGCCTCGGCCGCCCGGGCGGTGTCACCGATATCCTCGCGGATCACCTCGGCCCGCTCGTGGAGCAGTTCGCGCTTCTCCTCTTCGTCTTCCACGAGCGCGGCGCGCTCCTCGAGGATCCCCACCAGATCCTCGAACGCCCCGCTGCGACGGTAGAGCCGGGTCAGGACGATCAGCGCGGATCTGTGCGCGGGGTCGATCTTGCGGATCTCGACGTAGCGCTGGATCGCCCTGGCGTCGTCGCGGAACTCCTCCTCGTCGATCTCGGCCAGTCGCTCGAGGAGCAGCACCCGCTGTCTGGGGGTGACGGCGACCTCGAGTTCCAGCTCGAGCACGTCGTGCAGACCGGCATGGTCGCTCTGCCTGGCATAGACGCGCTCGAGGCCCTTGAGCGCATCGAGGTTCTTCTCATCGACCTCCCGGGCCTTCTCGAACTGCTCGCGGGCCGACTTGAGATCGTTCAGGCGATCCTCGAAGATCTCCCCGAGGCGCACCCGCGCCGCGGCCTGCTCGGGACCGGCGGCGATGCCGTCGGCCTGGCGCGTCAGCAGCACGGCGAGCTTGTCCCACTTCCCGGCCTTCTCGTGAATCACGGACAGCAGTGCGCCGGCCTCGACGTGGACCGGATCCTCGGCCAGGACCCCTTCGAGGATCTCGCGGGCCGTGTCGGTCTCGCTCAGGCGCTCGTGATAGATCCGCGCTGCGGCGGCCAGGTGGTCGCGGCCGCGACTCGGCGAGCTCTCGGCCTCGCCGAGTCGGATCAGCACCTCGGCGAGCTCCTTCCACTGCTGGGCGCCGCGGTAGAGGTCGCACACGGCCTCGAGGGCCGTCGTGTTGGCGGGGGCGAGCTCGAGCACCTTCTGGAAACAGGTGAGCGCGTGGGTCGGCTGGTCGAGCTGTTCGAGATACCAGCCGCCGAGCTTGCGGTAGAGGTAGATAGCGCCCTCCGTGTCGCCGCCTTGTTCGGCCTCGGCGACGATGGGAGCACAGGAGGCCGCGAGATCCTGGAGCTTGCCGGAACGCTTGCCGAGTTGCTCGAGGCGGACGACGAGATCCTCCTCGATTCCAGCCGAGAGGCAGGCGAGATAGTAGTCGAAGGCCTTGGCCGGGTCCTTGATTTCGTTCTCGTAGACCTCGGCGATCTCGCGGATCACGCCCAGGCGCGCCAGGTCGTTTTCTATGGCCTCGGCCTTGGCCACCAGCCTCTCGATCAGCTTCTCGAAGCTGCCCTCGGCCCGAAGCAGGCGCAGCGCGGCATCGGCGATCTCCTCGTCATCGGGGTTCGCCTCCTGCAGCTGTGTGATCAGCTCGCCGGCCATCGCGAAGTCCTTGAGGTAGCGGGTGGCCCCGTCCGCTGCCGCCAGCAGCAGCCGCCGGCCGATCTCCACGTCGTCGGCGAGGGCGGCGGCCTCCTCGAGCACCTGGACCGCGGCGCTCCAGGCGTTGCAGCGCCGGGTCTCGCGGAACAGCTCTTCCAGGACCTCCTGATCGCCGGGGTTCTCGATCAGCGCGTCGGCCCATGTCTCGATGTCCTCGAGGGTGCCGGTCTGGGCGGCCCGGGCGGCGGCCTCCTCCGCGGCCCTCCGCACCTCGGCCAGCTCCTTGCGCACTTCGGAGAGATCCCGCGGGCGCTGGGCCGGTGACTTGGCGAGCAGCCGGCCGATGAAGGTGTCGATCGAGCCGGGCAGGGGGGTCTCGATCTGGCCGCTGGCCTCGGGCGGCGGCTTGGTCAGGTGAGCGGCGAGGACTTCGGCCGGGAACCGCCCTGGGAAGACCGGCTTGCCGGTGATGGCCTCGAACAGGAGGGCGCCGAGCCCGTAGATATCGGAGCGTGCGTCGGCGGGGTTGCCGCGGGCGATTTCCGGCGCCAGGCCCTTCACGACGCCGAGCGCGAGCATCGCGCCGCCCGGTCCCGGAGGCTCGGGTTTGTGGAACAGCTTGTCGCTGCCCAGGCCGAGCAGCACGACCGCCGGGGGAGCGTCCTCTGCGCCCTCGGCCGGGGCGCGCACCAGGACGTTCTCGGGCCGAAGATCGGCGTGGGCCAGGCCCAGGGCGTGGATCGCGTCCAGGGCCTCGAGCACCGCGGCGAACACCGAAAGGGCGCGGGACGCCGGCAGCGGCGCCAGGGACGCGAGTGTCGAGCCCTCGATCCAGCGGATCACGGCCCAAGGCCGCCCGTCGGGCAGCAGACCGACCCGCTTCACCGGCTGGATCGCCGGGTCGTCGACCCGCTGGAGCACCCGCATCTGGGCCAGGAAACGCTGCACCGCGGCCGCGTCCAGGGCGTGCTCCCCGTGGATGACCCACACCGCGTGGCGCGCCGAACCCGGCTCGTCTCCGTCCTGGGTCGTACAGCTCCAGACCGCGCCCACGCCGTCCTCGCCGATGAGCTCACCGAGCTGGAACCCGGGGATCTCCCCGGCCGCCGGCGCGCCGTGCCGGAAGCGCTCCTGGTAGATCTGCTTGACGCGGGGATCGACCATCCCCTTCTTGAGCAGCATCATCGAGTCGGCCAGGGCCTCGACGGCGGCGTGCCCGTCGCACCACTCGATGAGGCGCCGCACGAACACGGCCTTGGACTCGTCGACGAGCCCGGTCGCCACGGGGTCCACGCCCAGGTGGTCGGCGCACAGCTCCTTGAGGTTCGCCGCCGAGAAGAGGCGCTCCAGTTCCCCGCGAAGGATGTCCAGCCTGTCTTGCATCTCGAAGCTCCTTGGCTTGTCTTTTCCTGACCTTGCCCCGTTGGTCGCCCGGGCCGCAGCAGTATATAAAAAACAAGTCGTTTGGCCTACAGGGTTTTCGGGAAAGTTCCGGCCCCCCACGGCACCACCGGTTTTTTGCTTTTGCGCCCCTCGGGCCGTTAACTGGACCGCATGTGGTTCGACTGGACCCGGGCGGTGAATCTGGGGGCGGTGCTGCTCTTCGCGGGCGTGTTCTTCTTCCTGGTGCGCCGAGCCCGGCGGGGGGAGAAGCTGTACCTGCGGCCGATCCGGGGCCTCGAGGCCGTCAATGACGCCGTGGGCCGGGCCGCGGAGATGGGCCGGCCGATCCTCTACGCCCCGGGCCTGACCTCGGTGACCGAGCCGGTGACCGTGGCCTCGATGGGCATCCTCTCCCGGGTGGCCGAGCGCGCGGCCCGCCTTCGGACCCGGATCCTGGTCCCGAACTACGATCCCCTCACCTATCCCGTGGCGCAGCAGGTCGTGAAGCAGGCGTTCGTCCGGGCGGGCAGGGCCGAGGAGCACGCGCCCGGCGACGTGAGCTACCTGACGTCGCGCTTCCTGACCTACGCCGCGGCCGTGGCCGGGACGATGGTCCGCGAGCGCACGGCCTCGAACTTCCTGATCGGCCACTTCTTCTCGGAGGCGCTGATCCTGGCCGAGACCGGGGCGTCGACCGACGCGGTGCAGATCGGCGGCACGGATTCGGTGACCCAGCTGCCGTTCATCATCACGACCTGCGACGAGACGATGATCGGCGAGGAGGTCTTCGCCGCCGCGGCCATCGCCGCCGACGACCCGGTCAGCCGCGGGACCGTCAAGGCCCACGACTGGTTCAAGGTCCCGCTGGTCGCGCTGATGGGGCTGGGCTTCGTCCTCGCGTTGCTCGGCGTCTTCGGGGTGGTGGGGGCGGGGGACATCGCCGCCCGGGTCGCCGGCTTCCTGAAGGGCGGGCGCTGATGGGCGAGCGCCTGGGCTACCGCGTCCCGTTCGCCGTGCTGCTCGTCCTCGGCCTGTTCTGGGTAGTCCAGTACTATGTGCCCCACCCGATGGTGAAACAGCCCGCGGAGCTGATGCTGCGCTGGAAGCAGCCCCTCAACGCCTTCGTGATCTTCCTGGCCCTTGGCGGGCTGGCGACGTTCCACCTGCGGCGGGTGGTCCGGCGCGAGCGCCGCTTCGGCTACTCGGCGGTGACCCTGGTCTCGATGGCGTCGATGATCCTCGCGGGCCTGATCGGCGGGATCCAGCCGGGCTCGGTCTTCGCCGACTGGTTCCAGCACCTGATCACTCCCATCGAGTCGACGATGTTCGCCCTGCTGACGTTCTTCATAGCCTCGGCGGCGTTCCGGGCCTTCCGCGCCCGCACCGCGGGCGCCACGGTCCTGCTGGTGTCCGCGGCCGTGGTGATGCTGGGCCTGATCCCAGCGGTGGAGGACGCGGTGCCGCCGCTGGCCCGGGTCGCGTCGTTCCTGCTGGACTACCCCAACACCGCGGCCAAGCGCGCCATCCTGATCGGCGTGGCTCTCGGCGCGATCACCGTGGCGCTGAAGACGATCCTCGGCATCGACCGGACGATCCTGGGACGGGAGCGCTGAGCCTTGCCGCCGCGCCTCCTTGCCGCCGCCGCCCGCCTGTCCGGCCTCGACCGCCGGTGGGTGTTCCTGGCGATCCTGGTGGCCGTGGCCCTGCCGTTCCTGGTGCCCGTGGAGTTCCGGGCGGCGGCCGGTGAGCAGACCCTCCGCTTCGATCGCGAGCTCGGCGGGATGATATCCGACCCCAGGCCGCTCCTGATCGGCGTGGACTACGGCCCCCAGACCATGGCCGAGCTCGACCCCGTGCTGCTCGGCGTGCTTCACCGGGTTTTCGCCGCGAGGAAGAAGGCGATCCTCCTCACGTTCATGCCCGAGGCCGCCGCGCCCCTGCGGGGCCACCTGGCGGCCATGGAGCGCCGCTACGGCCTCGTCTACGGCCGTGACTACGTCTTTCTCGGGTACGCCTCTTCCTACGCCTACACCATGTACGGGATGGGCGAATCCATCCGCGACTACTTCCACAGGGACGACCGACAGATCCCCTTCGAGGACCTGGATCTGCTCCGCGGCGTGGGGAGCTACCGGAACCTGGCCGGCATCGTCAACATTGCGTCGAACTCGATGCCCAGGTTCTGGATCAACTACGCGGTAGCCCCCTTCGGCGTGCGGCTGCTGGTGGCCTGCACCGCGGTCCAGGCCACGGACTACTACCCGTACCTCCAGACCGGCCAGGTGGCCGGCCTGCTGGGGGGCGGCCGGGCCGGCGCGGAGTACGAGGGGATGCTGCTGGACTCGGGGGTGATCGATTCCGCAGGCGACGCCACCCGGGGGCTGGGCTCCCAATCGCTGGCGCTGATGGCGATCCTGCTCTTCATCGTGCTGGGCAACGTGGGCTACTTCGCCGCACGCCGCAAGGCCAAGGGAACCTGAGATGTCCACGGACCCCTATGTCTGGATTGCCGCGATCCTGACCCTGGGGGTCTTTTCGTTTCTCTACCGGGACAACCCGGTCTACTGCTTCATCGAGCACCTGCTGGTGGGCCTGTCCACGGGTTACGTCTTCGTGACCTACTGGAAGAACGTGTTCCTGCCGGAACTGGTGACCCCCCTGTGGGAGGCCGGGCTGGGAGAGAACGCCCACCTCTGGGTCGTGGTGGGCATCTGTTTCCTGTGGGCCGGCAAGTACGTCGAGAAGACCCGCGATCTCTATCGCCTGGCCCTGGCGTTCTGGCTCGCGATGGATCTCGGGCTCGCCATCCCCACCGAGATGGAGGCCGGGGTGCTTGCCCAGGTGGCCGGCGCCATGACCGTGGACCTCACGGGCCCGTGGGACGCGGCCCTGGGCAACGTGGTGATGGTGCTGGGCACCGTCGCCGCGCTCGCCTGCTTCTACTTCTCGAAACCCCACGAGGGTTTCCTCGGCGGCACGGCCCGCGTCGGTGGGTGGGTGTTGATGATCGGCTTCGGCGCCACCTTCAGCTACACGATCCTCTCGCGGGTCTACCTGCTCATCGGCCGGCTTCAGTTCCTGCTGCGCGACTGGCTGGGCGTGGTGAACTGAAGATCGCCGGGCCCGGGCAGGATCTGCCCGGGCTGGAGGATCGGCACCGGCGATACCCCAGGATGCCGCCTGGCACTGGGTTCCCCGCCCGGGATCCGGGCGGGCTGTTTTCAATTGTCGAACTCGACGTCCGGCCAGACGGTTCCGGCCGTATGATGCCGTTCTTGATCCGAGATATAGGCGACCACACGATCCAGTTCGGAAGCGCCGACGCTGAACGCGCCGTAGCCGGATTGCCATGAGAAATCGGCGAGACCCGGAACGTCGCGCCGAACAGTCCGCGTGAGGGCAGCCTTGAGGCCTCGCACGAGACCGGAAGCCCGAAGGCCGGGGCGATATCGCAGAAGCACGTGGACGTGATCGGGCGCACCGCCGAATGCCAGGACAGCAGCACCGAAAGTCCTGGCGGTATCGACTGTCTGCTTCGCGAGTTCGAACAGCAGCGAACGATCGAGAACTGCCGCACGATCCTTCGTTGCCCAGACCGCGTGAAGGTACAACACCGCATGTGAGTGCTTGGTGGCGAAGAGCTTCATGTACGGGTTCGGTAATCCGAAAGACGCAGGGTGTCCAGCCTCTGTGCGGGCTGAAGGAACCGAATGACCTGCCCGCGAAGATACTTCGCGGGTGTAGACCGATGGCCGCCGTCCGCTTCTTCTCCAGCCCGCGCAGATCCTGCGCGGGCGTATGGGTAAGCGCCGCGCGGGAATCGGCGGAGTATGCTGGACAGGCGGTTGGCGCTCGGTTCCCCGCCGACGCGCACGGTGGGGATCCCGGCCTCCGGCATCCTTGACGCCTCCGGCCCCATCCCTTACCGTTCGGAACGACGAAGAAAGACGGGCATCCCGCCCGCGGACTGGGGAATGAAATGACACGAGCAGGGCTCATCGATTCGCCGGTGCCTTTCGGGCTC
>CAYZAI010000109.1:5327-13076 GCA_964476305.1 uncultured Myxococcales bacterium | reverse complement strand
CCCTGGTCGAAGCCCGTGTCCCGACCGTCTGGGACGTCACCGCGAAGGATGTGCGGGCGGCCGCCGCGATGGTCGACATCCACCGTGAGTTGGGGGCGAGGGACCTCCTGCATCTGGCCATGTGCCGGCGTCACGGCGTCAACCGGATCCAGACCTGTGGCAGGGCTCTGAAAGCGGCGTTCGACGGATAGCGGCGCGGCGGATCGCGAGTCCCGGGGGGAGTCGAATCCGGCCTGGCCTGGTCTCCGCGCGTCGTTCCAGTTGCATCCGGACTGGCGCCGGTGCAAGATGCGCCCATGGCCGAGGAATCCCACGACCAGGCGACGTCCACTTCGTCCCCGGCGAGCAGAATCGTTGCCGGTACGATGGTCGCGGCCCTGGCCGTCGCTCTCGGGGCATCGCTCTTCGGGCCGGCGGACATCTTCACCTGGGTGATGGAGGTGGCCCCGGTGCTGATCGGCGCGGTGGCCCTGGCGGTCACCCATCCGCGCTTCAGGCTCAGCCGGCTGACGCTCGTGCTCTTGTGGTTCCACGCCCTTGTCCTGATCTACGGCGGCGCCTACACCTACGCGGCCAACCCGCTGTTCGAGTGGATCCGCGACGCCTTCGATCTCCAGCGCAACTACTACGACCGCCTCGGCCACTTCGTGCAGGGCTTCGTGCCAGCGCTCCTCGTCCGTGAGGTGCTGCTGCGCACCTCGCCGCTGCGACCGGGGAAGTGGCTGTTCTTCCTCTCGGCCTGCGCCGCGCTCGCCTTCTCGGCGCTCTACGAGCTCGTCGAGTGGTGGACCGCGGTGGCCAAGGGCGCCTCGGCCGAGGCGTTCCTCGGCACCCAGGGGGACGAGTGGGACGCGCAGTGGGACATGTTCCTGGCCCTGTGCGGCGCGATCGTGGGACTGGGGCTCCTCGGGCGGGTCCAGGACGTGTCCATCGGAAGGAGGACCGGATGATCTCTCCCGGGCGACTGGCCGGTGCCGCGGCCGACCGGCTGGAGCGGCACCCGATGATGTTCGGGTCGGTGCGGGTCGTGCTGCGCTGGAGCGCGATCATCTGCCTGGCCGGGCTCGCCGCCATTGTCACGAAGAAGCTGGGATGGGCGGGCGACGCTCGCCAGTGGAGCGATCTCGGGCCGCTGCGCACCGTGTGGCTGGTCGGGGCGGACGCGGCGATCCTCCTCGGGATGATGGGCCTCGCCGCGCTCCTCGAGCAGAGGTGGAGGTGGGCCGCCGTCGCCACGATCCCGCTGTGCGCGGGCCTGTCCTTCCTGGGGATGATCAACGCCCTGTGGATCGAATGCACCGGTGGCCAGTTGGCGGCCAGCGTGTTCACGATCGGGCTCGGTCAGGGCGACCAGAACCTGGCCGTGGCGGTGGAGGTCGTGGAGCCGGCGAACCTCGTCCTCTTCTCGTTGGCCTTCGGGGCGCTGCCCATCGCGGCGGGCGTGGTGACCCGGCCGCTCTGGCGGAGCATGCGCGGCAGGACCGTGCCCGGGGGGTGGAGGGCACCGGCGGTGATCCTGGTCCTTGCAGCCTCCTGCGCGGCGCTGGCCGCCACCATGCCCCGGCACCAGAGCCCGGCAGTGCGCAGCATGGGCCGCAACGTCCACCTGAGCATGGCCTCCGAGCTGCTGCGGGACGCCTGGTCCAGCGGCACGACCGGGGACAAGTACGCCTGGCTGCCCGTGGTGGATGACCCCGACGAAGGGACGAAGGCGACGCGAAAATCCCGGGACGTGATCATCCTGATGCTGGAGAGCGCCAACTGGGCCAAGTCGTCCTTCGGCGATCCCGAAGCGGCACGATCGCCCACGCTCGAGCGCCTGGCGCGTCGCGGGCTGCTCGCCACGTCGATGCGCGCGGTCGTCCCGCACTCGACCAAGTCCCTGTTCGCGATCCACTGCGGCACCTACCCCGACATGCAGCGGCCGATCCTCGAAACCGCCGACAACTACCCCTGCAACTGCCTGCCGAAGGTGCTGGGGGCGCGCGGCTACGCCTCGGCCTTCTTCCAGAGCGCCAACGGCAGCTTCGAGCAGCGGCCGAGGCTGGTCCACCGCCTGGGCTTCGAGTCGTTCGTGCCGCGGGAGCTGCTCCACGCCGAGCGGACGACGGTGATCAACGGCGACGACTTCGCGATGATCGACCCGGTCCTCCAGTGGATGGGGCGGCAGCGGGCGAAGGACCGGCCGTTCATCACCACGCTCTTCACGTCGCTGCAGCACGTCAACTACACCTACCCGCCGCGGATGAAGCGGAACAAGGAGTGCAAGCTCGGCAAGAAGCCCTGCGAAAAGCTGGCCTACGAGGATATCTACCGCGGCGGGACCGACGCCTTCGTCGATGAGCTGGTCGGCCGCCTCGAGCGCGAGGGATACCTGGACAACGCGATCCTGGTGCTGAGTGGCGATCACGGCGAGGGCTTCGGCGAGCACGGACTCTACTCCCACGACAACGTCTATTTCGAGGAGGGTCTGCACGTGCCGTTCGTGGTCGTCGCGCCGGGGGTGATCCCGCCCGGGACCTTGAACCGGGAGCCGCGGAACATGATCGACACCTACCCGACAATCCTCGAGCTGCTCGACATCGGCTACGACCATGAATCGCTGGACGGTCGATCCCTGCTGGAACACGATCCGCCGAACACCAAGCGCTACTTCCGCTGCTGGTACGACGGCTACTGCGAGGGCTTCCTGCGGGGCTCGGAGAAGATCGTGAGGGTGCCCAAGGAGGACACCTGGTTCCGGTTCGATCTCGACGGGGATCCCGAAGAGGAGAGCCCGCTGGTCGAGGAGGAGGATCTCGCCGGGGACATCGACGCCCTCGCCGAGTGGATGATGCTGCACGCCGAGCTCATCGACGACCCGCACTGGGATTCGAAGCGGCTCTTCGGGATCTGGAAGTGCTCGGACCCCAAGGGCCGCTGCAAGTTCGATCCCGCGGCCTACGAGGAGCATGCCTTGGGCCTCTTCGAGTACGGCCCCGGGGATGGGCTCCACGGCACCTATTACGCGGACCAGCAGTTCGACGAGGTCGCACTCGAGCGCCGCGATCCCATCGTCGACTTCCTCTGGCCCGACAAGGCGTCACCGGCCAAGGGGCTCCCGGCCAAGGACTACGCGGTGCGCTGGACCGGCTGCATCCGGGTCGAGCCGGGAGAGGCGCCTCGGCTGGCGGTCGGCTCCGAGGAAAGGATCGAGGCCTGGATCGGGGGGCAGCGGGTCGCCGGGCACGGCGCCGGGCGAAACTACCAGTGGGCCATGGCCGCGACACCCCTCGTGCCGGGGATCCACCCGCTGAGCGTCGAGTTCATCCAGACCGAGGGCGACGCCCAGGTCACGCTCGGTTGGCTGACCCGCGAGGGCCAGGAACTGCCCGACGTGGTGCCGCCGACGCGTCTGCTGCCTCCGGGCGACGGGTGCCCGGCCGCATCACCGGTGCCCTGAGCGGATCCATCAGAAGCGATCGAGCAGTCGATCGAGGCGATCGAGGACACCGGCCATGGTCCGGCTGCCGCACGGCAGGGCTCCCGTGCTGCCGGCCTTGGCTTCGCCCTCGAAGAGTTCGACGAGGCGCGAGCCCGCCGGGCAGTCGCTCCCGGCCCCCGGGTCGTGCTCCTCGTCGAACGCCCGGCAGGTCGCCTGGAGCACGGTCGCGCTCTCGGAAGGGTCGATTGTCTTCCTGGCCGGCACCGCCGGGTCCCCACCCGAGCGCTCGAGTGTGGCCGCGCCGCTTCGTCGAAGTGACAGGCGCGCGACATCGCGGCAGCCGTCCGACGCGGACCAGCGCCAGTAGACGAGGCGATCCACCCGTTCGCAGTCGATGGGCGGGTGCGACCTGGCTGGCGGGGCCATCAGCTCGTCGTAGTGGCGCTGGCAGATCGTGTCCTCGGCGGGCGTCGGCGTCGCGGGAGCTTGGGCGGTCGCCTGCGGAACGGGCTCGGCGGTGGCATCCGGCCCCGGCGTCGGGCCCGCGTCCGAGTCCCGGATCACCACGCCCGTCGTCGGGACAAGAGCGACGCCCGCATCCGAGGGGGGCTCCGGCGCCGCGGGAGGGGTCCCGGCGGCTCGCCCGCCGCAGGCGAGCACAAGGAGGATCGTTGCGAGCGGGGCGGGTCGGGCGGAAAACGGCATGGGCGGGCACCTCCGGGAACCGAGATTCAGGCGAGAGCCACGGGTTTGTCAACCGTGGCGGAGGCGATCTTCGCTCCAGCCCGCGATGCGGAAGATCCAGCGAGCCGTGCCCGGATCGCCGCCATCCACTTCCTCGCAGGAGGGTTCGAGCCCGCCGAAGATCTCGAGGGCGCCCAGCAGGTAGCCGGGCAGGGTGAGCATGAAGTAGGGGTGACGCGAGGGCAGGCCCTCGATGGTCACCTCGATGCTGTCTCCGGAAGTGCGGACCGCGAGGCTGCCGAAGTCGAAGTAGTTCGCCCACATCCGGGCCGGGGCACTCTCGAGCAGGGCGATGATATCCCCGTGATCCTCGAACAGGCGCAGGTACGGGCCCTCGGTGAAAGCCCAGCGGGCCGCCGCACGGCCCGACTCGAAGTACTGCCCTCCGTCGCCTCCGTAGAACTCCGCGATCAGGGCCTCCTGGAACGCGAGGAAGCTGTCGATGGGGATGCGGCTGGTGAGGAAGAACGCGTCATCGAACCGCTCGTGCCCTTCCGAGAACCGGACGAGGAATGCACTCCAGCGCTCCTCGCCAAAACGCGAGGTGACTTCCCTGGCACGGGCGAGCATCGCGGCGCCCTTGATCTTCAATGGCCGTCCCCTCGTGGCGTTGGTGTCGATTTCGAGGGGATTATGCCTGGGAAACGGAAATAGACCAGAGCAAATCGAAGCGGGATGCTGCCGGGACAGGCTCAGCCCTCATCGTCCAGGAAGTGCGCGGCCTCGATGGCGGCCATGCAGCCCGTGCCCGCGGCGGTCACCGCCTGGCGGAAGCGGGAGTCCTGCACGTCGCCCGCGGCGAACACGCCGGGCACCGAGGTGCGGGTGGTGCCGGGCTCGGTGACGAGATAGCCGCCCGCGTCGAGGGCGAGCTGGCCGCCGAGGAAGTCGGTGCTGGGCCGGTGGCCGATGGCCACGAACGCGCCGTCGACGGCAAGGTCCTCGGTCGCCCCGTCTCGCGGATCGACGAGCCTGAGGCCCGTCAGGCCGCTGTCGTCGCCGAGGTACTCGCCCACCGTGCGGAACCAGTGTGTCGCGATCTTCGGGTGTTCCGTCGCGCGGCGGGCCATGACAGCCGAGGCGCGCAGCCCGTCCCGGCGGTGGATCAGGTGGACCTTCGAGGCGTGGTTGGTCAGGTACAGGGCCTCCTCGCAGGCCGTGTCACCGCCTCCGATGACGGCGACGACCTTGCCGCGGAAGAAGAACCCGTCGCAGGTGGCGCAGGCCGAGACGCCGCGGCCCCGGTACGCTTCCTCGGAAGGGATTCCGAGCCAGCGGGCCTCGGCGCCGGTGGCGACGACAAGCGTCCGGGCCAGGAGCTCACCGGCGCCGATCCGCACCTTGAACGGGCGGGCGGACAGATCGACGGATTCCACGATGTCCGGGACGATGGCCGCACCCACGCGCTCGGCCTGGGCCCGCATGGCCAGCATCAGATCCGGACCCCCGACGGGCTTCGCGAAGCCCGGGAAGTTCTCGATGTCCGTGGTGATGGTCAGCTGCCCGCCCGGGGTCAGGCCCTCGATCACCACCGGCTCGCGCCCGGCCCGGGCGGCGTAGATCCCCGCAGTGTAGCCCGCCGGCCCGGCGCCGACGATCACGATGTTGCGGATCTCCTGCTTGCTCATCTGCTGCGCTCCTTGCACGTTGAAGGCGATTACCGGGGCAATGTAGTTGCCATTGCGCCGAGGTCAAGGGGTTCCGGCCGGGGGGCTCACGGGCGAGTGAGCCGGGCGGGTTCCGCCCTGGCATAGGAGATTTTCGCGGCGATGCTGGCCACGAGCCCCGTCGCCGCGAGCGGCAGCCCGGCGTGGAACCAGGGCGAGGAAGGATCGATGGGGACGAAGAAGGAGATCCGACACGAGGCGGCCGGGCCTACTCGATGATCCACTCGTCGCAGTCGGGGATCAGGCTCGAGTCGAACTCGAGGGACCACCAGAAGATGTAGCCGTTGTCGATGGCCCAGTCGTCCGTGCAGCGCAGCGTCCAGGCGCCGTTGAGAGGCTTGCCGACCAGGATGTCGAAGCCGGAGCTGGCCTGGTAGTCGCCCTCGGGCACCGTGCCCTGGAACGGGTGCTGGTTGGCCCACTCCAGCATCGGCGGGTTCACGGCGTTCGGCGTCCAGCAGTAGGTGTAGCCCACTCCCGGGATCGGCGGGTCCTCCTCGTCGTTCTCGTTGGGGATGCCGAGGAAGACCTCGCTGCCGTTCTTGCCGAGATACTCGTTCAGGATGACCTTGGAAGCCTCTCCCCCGGGCGGGATCATCTCGATCTGCAGATCGCGGATCCAGCTGTGCTCCATGTTGACGCAAACCGCGATGAACTTGTCGACGCTCGGCAGCGTCGCCCCGTCGCCGAACCCCGAGATTGTCATGGTCGTCTCGTAGGAGAGCCCCTCCACGTCGCCGTCGGGGATCGCCAGGGGGTCCCCGGTGTAGCCGGCCTCGCCGCACTCCTCGTTGTTCGACGTGTCGGTGTCGCCGTCGGAGTCCGCGTCGGCGTCGGCATCCGCGTCGGTATCGACGTCGGCATCCGAGTCGCCGTCCGAATCGCCGTCGGTGTCTCCGTCCGAGGAGTGAGAATCGTTCACGTTGGCGTCCTCGCAGCCAAGAAGCGCGGATGCCGCAAACGCGGCCAGAAGCATCGACAGCAGTCTTTTCATCATCGCACCTTCCTTCCGGCCGTCACCCGGCGGACAACTCACCGTATCCTTGGTGCAAGTATACACGAATTCGGATGAAGCACGCACGATTCCGATATCGGCGGAATGCGCGACGGTCGTGGTTCGCGCAGGCGGCGGGGGTCGATGTCCGCGTCCGAATCGCTGTCCGACCCGGTGTCGTCGTCGTCACCTCCACCTCGGGCGCCCCGTCCGGGGCAGGGCGCGCGAGCCCCACCGCTCTTCCTAGCTGCCGGTGATCTGGATGTTGTCCACCTTCCAGTAGCCGCCGCCGTCGCCCACGTACCGGAAACGGATCTTGAAGACGTGCTCGGGTCCCCATGTGCTCTTGTCGAGATCGACGGTCTGGGGAACGCTGACGTCGGCCGACAGCGTCTGCGCGTTGGTCCAGTTCACACCGTCGAAGGTGTAGTCCACGTACCCGAAGTCCGTCGAGCACGAGACATAGTCGTCGTACTCGGTGGCGTACTGCACGGTGACCGTGTCGCAGCCGGCGGCGTCGTACCAGTCCGAGGTGATCACCGCGTCGATGACGGTATCCAGGGAGCTGGCCTTCAGGTGGAACCCGGAGCCCTCCGGCGGGGCGTTGTAGTTCTGGCAGGTCCAGTCCGACCGGGTCCAGCCCGGAGGGTCGCAGTCGTCGTAGGTCTGGAGCACATCGATCGAGCAGGGTACCGTGTCCGAGTCGGCGTCCGCGTCGGCGTCGGTATCCGAATCGGCGTCGGCATCCGCGTCGGCGTCGGCGTCGGAGTCGGCGTCGGCATCCGCGTCGGCGTCGGAGTCGGCGTCGGCATCCGAATCGGAGTCCGAGTCGGAGTCGGTATCCGAGTCGGCATCGGCGTCGGAGTCGGCGTCGGAGTCGGCGTCGGAGTCGGCGTCGGAGTCGGCGTCGGAGTCGGCGT
>CAYZAI010000109.1:0-5227 GCA_964476305.1 uncultured Myxococcales bacterium | reverse complement strand
CGGAGTCGGTGTCGGTATCCGAGTCGGAACCCGCATCCGTGACACCGTCATCGTCACCTCCCACATCCATGGAGGCGTTGGCGCATCCCAGGACGAGAGCGGCGCAGACGCCCGCTGGAATCGCGATCATACATCGTCTCATCGGTGCCCCTTTCTTCCGGTCCACAATGATACCACTGCTGGTGCCGCCCGACCACCAAACCTGCGCGGCCGACGGCGGACGAACCGTTCTGGGGCTGTGACAGATGCTGGCCGGCGGGTTACGATAGGGAGACCGACACGGGACGAGGCATCGCCAGTGGACATGATGCTGCCCACAGAAAACGGAAGATCAAGGCTGCGGGAGCCGCAAGCCTTGTCTCGCGCTGCCGTCGATCAGCCGGGCTCCATCTCGGTGATGTTCAAGCCGGCCTCCAGCCGTTGCCCCCTCGCGTGCCGCTACTGCTACTACCGCGAGCCTCTGGTGCCGGCCGTGGGGCCACCGCCGGGCGAGGTGCCGGAGTGGCTCGAGCGGTTCCTGTCAGAGCTGTTCGAACGCGCATCCGGCGCGATCTGCCTCGGCTGGCAGGGGGGTGAGCCGCTCCTGGCGGGCCTGTCCTACTTCCGCCGGGTGGTCGCGCTCGAGGCGCGGCTGGCCCGCCCCGGGACCGTCATCGACAACGACATCCAGACCAGCGGCGTGCTCGTCGACGAAGAATGGGCCGCGTTCCTCGGCGACTTCAGGTTTCTCGCGGGGATCAGCCTGGACGGCCCGGCGCCCATCCACGATGCGGTCCGGGTCGATCGGGCCGGACGCGGCACCCACGCCCGGGCGATGGCCGGGCTGGACAGGCTGCGGCGCCGCGGTGTGGAGACCTGCGCCCTGTGCACCATAGACACCCACAACGTCGGGCATGCGGAGGAGGTGATCGACTTCTTTCGCGGCGAAGGGATCACCGCCGTACAGATCATGCCGGCCATGGGCATGCTGGGCAACTCGCCCGGTTCGCCGGCCGCCCCCCTCGCCGGCGCCGAGGCCCTCGGAGCATGCCTCTCGACCTGGTTCGACGCGTGGTTCCAGGATGGGTGGCCGGTGCTTCGCGTCTCCCTGTTCGACGCGCTCCTCGCGGCCCGCCTCGGTCGGCCCGGAGCGCTGTGCCTGATCGCTCCCACCTGCGACGGGGGACTGGTGGTGGAGGCCGATGGAGGGGTCTACCCGTGCGACTTCCACATCGATCCGGCGCACCGTCTCGGCACGGCCGGCACCACCCCCCTGGCGACCCTGCTCGACGGGCCCGCGCGCAGGGCGTTCGCCGGTCGCAAGCTTCCGCTCCCCGGGGCGTGCGCCGCCTGTTCCTTCCTGAGCCTGTGCCACGGAGGCTGTCCGCGCTTCCGGCCGGATCCGACCGAGCCCGACTCCCTGTGCGCCGCCATCCGACAGCTGCTCGTCCATGCCGAGGCGAGACTGAACGAACTCGCGCAGCGGCTCGAGCGTCGGGAAGCGCGGGGACGCCTGATTTCGTCCGGAGCCGAGCCGGAGGAGCGGAATCAGCCTTGCCTGTGCGGCAGCGGCAGGAAGCACAAGCGCTGTTGCGGGGATCCCGGCGCGGCGAGGAGCTACCTCGTCAGACCGGGACCGCGTCGACAAGGGTCTCGGTGAGCTCCTCGCACACCTGGGCCAGGGCCGGATCCTCCACCCGGTTCTCCCGTTCCTCGGGATCCTCGCCCAAACAGTAGGCCTCCACGGCGCTCCCGGACTCGTAGTCCACGACCACCTTGTGGGTGTCGGTGCGGATCATCCCGTACAGGTAGAACTCTGACATGGCGAAATCCCGGCCCGTCTGGGCCTGAGGATCGTCGGGTCCGAGCTCCACGCGGTCGATCAGGGACGTGCCGTGGCCCGTCTCGTCGTCGAGCCCCGCGATGTCGAGCACGGTGGCCGTGACGTCGAGGTTCTCGGTGATGCCCGCGCAGGTCCAGCCCGCGGTGCCCCCTGGCGGCGAGACGATCAGGGGCACCCGCACCGCCGGCTCGTGGAACACGCCTTTGCCCATCAGGATGTGGTCCCCCAGCATCTCACCGTGGTCGGAGCCGTAGATGACCCAGGTGTTTCCCGACAGGCCACGTTCTTCGAGCGCATCGAGGATCTCGCCCACCGCGGCGTCGACCATCGCCATCTTGGCGTAGTAGATGAGCTGCACGAACCGCAACTGCTCCTCGGTCATCGCCGAGACGTCCTGGAAGGCGCGCGCTTTCTCCCACAAGGCGGAATGGGGACCTTCGAGCTCCGCGAACACCGCCGGGGGTATTTTCTCGGCCAGGGGCGCCTGGAGATCGCGGTATTCGTGGGTCGAATCGAACGGGATGTGGGGGCCGGGGAAGCCGACCTGGAGGTAGAACGGCGCCGTCTTCGAGTAGCCGCGGATCCACTCGGCCGCCGTGCGCCCTGTGAAGATATCGACGTGATCGGCGGTGGCGAGGAGCCAGGGTCCCTTGTCCGGGGCTTCGGTGAGCCAGGGCTCGGGCCAGTGGTTCAGGTTGTGGTAGTCCACGTACATCTTCAGGCGCTGGTACTTGTTCGGCTCCTCCCCGGGCGGGGTGGTCTCGGTCAACCAATCGGTGTAGCAGCTGCGGGTCAGGGTCGACTCCCCGGCTCCCAGGAGCTCCATCGACTCGCTGTAGCCGAACTCCTCGAGCAGCGGCCGGTAGTTGTCGAGGTGCCCCTCGCCGAGATGCAGGTGCGCCTTGCCGATCAGCGCCGTGTGGTACCCGGCCTCGTCCCGCAAGCGGCGGACGTGGCTCGGGCCCCGGCAGTCCAGACTCCCGGCGTTTGTCCAGACGTGGGTCTCCCGCGGGTACTGGCCGGCCAGCATGGACGCCCGGGAGGGCCGGCACATCGGGCAGTTGCAATAGGCCCGGCCGAAGCGGACGCCACGTGCGGCGAGTCCGTCGAGGTTCGGGGTGATCGCGGAGTCGTTCCCCGCGGCCCCGAGCACGTCCGCCCGGTGCTGGTCGGACAGGAGGAAGAGGATGTTGGGCCTCCTGTCGAAGGGCGACCTGGTCCCACAGCCCACGGTGAAGGGAGCCAGGAGTGCGCCGGCGCCGAGCGCGGCGGCTCCTCCCAGAAAAGCCCTGCGACTCACCACGCGACCCATTCCCTGCCTCCCCTCGCTCACGCCGTTCGTTTCACAAAGGCTGTGGCTAGAAGACGCAGATGAAGCCCGCGCCGTAGACGGCGGAGTCCTCGCACTCCTGGGTGCTCTTGCAGCCGTGGTGCTCGCAGACGCCGTCCGTGCACAGCCAGTGCTCCTCGTCGAACAGGACGGCGGTGACCGCGGCGTCCGTGCAGTCGACCGGCGCCTCGCACGAGGGGAAGCAGACCGAGGGATCCGCGTACTGCGCGCAGCCCACGTCCTCCTCGGGATAGGCCTCGGCGCACTCCTCGTCCGAGTTGCAGCCCGAGTAGACGCACAGCTGGCTCTCGCAGGACCAGTTGTCCGCGCCGTACAGGACCGAGTCCGGGACCTCGCAGTCGGCCGCCGCGTCGCAGGGCAGCGTGCAGCCGTGCGGCTCCACGTTCGTGTTGCAGGCGATGTTGGCCATGGACGGGAAGATCGCCTGGCACTCCGCGGTGTCCTGGCACCCCAGGTAGACGCAGTGGTCGGTCTCGCAGGACCAGTTGTTCTCGTCCTTGGTTTCGTCTGCATCCTGGGGCACGCAGTCGGCCGGACCGCTGCAGGACTTGGTGCAGGTTCCCCAGTCTGCATCACCGTCGGTGTCGGTGTCCGTGTCCGTGTCGGTATCGGCATCGGACGTTCCGTCGTCGTCGTCGTCGTCGCTGCAACCCCAGGCGACGACCCCGAGCCCTAGCGCGAGGATCGCAACGATTCTCCACATCCACTGCATGGCGGACCTCCTTTTTGCATCGTGCAAAGTAGCTTCTATTTCCTATTAGTGCCCCCAGGCCAGGAAAAAGTGAAAAAAATCGTTCGACCACCGGCTCCCGCCGGCTCGTCAGGGACGGACGTGCCAACCTGTTTCAGGCTCCAAACACGGATCCGTTTGTTGGACGGTACACCCTTGTAGTCGTTTGGTGGAGCTATGGGGGATCGAACCCCAGACCTCATGACTGCCAGGCGTCACAGTTCGGGGCCCCAGGAATGCGCCAACGACGCGAAATGGTTCGCGTTCTGGCGTGGGATGAGACAACACGGTCCTCATCGGTGCTTCCTTGATTTTCCTGGGTTTTCCCGCACTTTCCCGCCGGGGTTTGCCACAATTCTGCCACAGTGAACAAGGCCCGGAGACCGCCTGATTCCGTATCAGACGCTGTACCCGTTTTCGTCCATCAGGGGCTCGTACGCTTCGATCCTCTCCTTCTCCCACTCCAGGTTGATGATCGCCCGGACCTCGCGCAGGCGGTCGGCCGACCCTCCGGCCCACGCGCCACGACCGATGGTTGCCACGGCGTTCGTTCCGGGGCATGAGGCCGCGCCAGGGTGGGGAGCAGGCCGCCGCTGCAAAGAACTACGGACCAGAGCGGACGCACCGTACTGCGCTGCCGTAGATGAGGCCGTATTGGAACAGGAGACCTTGGCTGAAACGGGCGTGGTGGGCGAAAGACCCGTAGTGCTTCGACGACCAGTACCAGTCGGAATCGTCGCCGAACATGCCTGAACACGTCGCGCTGGTCTCACAGGTATCGCAGTATCCGTTTCCGCCATTGAGAACGTCACTTTCGCAGTTGCCCAGAAGGTTAGCCAGTTCCAGATTCGTGGGCAGGCGATATCCCGCGCCCAGCAACGCCTCGCACTGGCTCGTGCCCTCGTCTATCGCCTCGCAATGGTTGTTCAGGGTGATCCCGCTGGCTTGGCACCAGTTCATCCAGGGGGCTGATCCCTCACACGTGTCCCCGTCCCAGGTCTGGCCCAGTGGACACCGCCACCAACAGAGGTCCGTCTCCGGTTGCTGGACCTCGCCGGGCAAGCAGAAATCCTCGTCGTCGTCCGAGTCGGCATCGGAGTCGGAGTCGGTATCCGCGTCAGCATCGACTCCCGCATCGGAGCCGAGGGGGGATGCGTGCCAGCACGCCGTCAGGCCAACCGCGAACAGCCCGGTCAGCGCCAGTCGTCGTGTCATCTCCTCCCCTCTTTCCTCCGCGCCTCGCAGACCAGGGAATGATACCACCTCCGGCGCTGTTCGGGGTAGAGTCCGCTGCCCGACCAGCAGGAGAACACCAGACGATGCC
>CAYZAI010000108.1:0-13146 GCA_964476305.1 uncultured Myxococcales bacterium | reverse complement strand
GTCGCTCACCAGTTGGCTGACCTTGTCCTCGAACTCGTTGATCCTCTTTTCGGCCGAGATATTCCTGTCCTCGAGGTCCGCTTTGGAACGCTCGAGATCGGTGAGGCGCTCCCGGCTCTCGAGCAGCTGTTTTTCCTTGCTGTTGACCGAGTCCTTGAGGTCGAGCAGCTCGCGGTCCTTCTTGTTCAGCAACTCGCGCAGATCGAGGAACTCACGGCTAGACACGCCGCCGCCCTTGGAGGTCTTGGCCTCGACCACCTCCTTCTCGAGACTGGCCACGCGACCACGAAGCTCCTCGTTCTCGCGGCGCGCGGAATCGAGATCGGCCGAGGAAGCGGCCGGGGCTTCCGCGGTGGCCTCGGGCGCTGGCTCCGGCTCGGGCGCGGGCTCCGGTTCGGAGTCGAGCGAGATCGCGTCGAAGGCGGCGTCGGTGAACGACTCGACATCCTCGTCGACCGGTTCGAGTGTCTCGATCTCCTCGATGGCGAGATCGTCATCCTCGCTGACCAGGACCTCGTCCTCGTCCAGGGAAATGGTGTCCTCGTCCGCCACCGGCTCGCTGGTGTCGCCCGTGGCAGACCGCACCGCTGCCACGAGCGCAGCGGCGTCGAAGGGCTTGAGCAGGTACTCCTCGGCCCGCACCTTCAGCTTCTTGTGCTTCTCGAAGGTCTCGGCCGTGGCGTCGGCCGAGGAAATGATCAGCGGTACCGCGGCGGTGTCGTCGTTCTTCTTCAGCTTGTTGCAGATCGAGAAGCCGCTGACCCGTGGCAACTCGATGCACAGGTAGATCAGGTCCGGCGAACCGGCCTTGGCCCGATCGAGCCCCTCGGCACCGTCTGTGACGATCTCGATTTCATATCCGAGGCCGCCGAGCTCGTCCTTGATCAACTGCGCGTAGAGCGGATCCGGCTCGAAGGCGAGGAGGTGTTTGGGCGGCATCGATCGTCTCCTTGGATAGTGACGGATGGACCTCGATCCATCCGAAAAACGTCTGGAAGTCGAAGCTTAGGAGATAAACGGACCGGGTGTCAACGCCCGATGGACTCTGATGGATTCCGCTCGCGGAGGGGTCGTTCCCCTCCGGTGTTGATCAGCACGACGCGCTCGGATCGCCGGATCCGGCCGCTTTCCAGCAGGCGGCGAAGGCCCGCGACGGCCGCCCCGCTCTCGGGTGCCGCGAACAGGTCTTCCAGGCGTGCCAGCATCGAGGTGCCGTCCCGGATCTCCTCTTCGGACACGGCCTGGGCCCCGCCGCCCGAACGACGCAGCACGGCCAGGATCCACTCGTCCGCGAAGGGCCTGGGGACCCTCAGGCCCAGGGCGTGGGTCGTCGCGCCCTCCACACGGACGCAGCGCTCGGCGCCGCTGTCGAAGGCCCGCACCACCGGGGCGCAGCCCTCGGGCTGCACCGCGTACATCCGCGGGCGTTTCGGCCCGATCCGGCCGAGGGCCTCGAGCTCGGCGAAGGCCTTCCAGATGCCGAGAAGCCCGGTGCCCCCGCCGGTGGGGTAGACGATGGCGTCCGGCATCTCGCCGCCGAGCTGTTCCGCGAGCTCGAGCCCGATGGTCTTCTTGCCCTCCAGCCGGTAGGGCTCCTTGAGCGTCGACAGGTCGAACCAGCGGCCCTCGCGCAGGCGCTCGGCCAAGGCAGCGCCGCACTCGTCGATGGGCCCGGGGTGCTCGACCAGCTCTGCACCGCAGGCTTGCACCTCTCTTTTGAAAACGGGCGACGTGTCCGCGGGCACGACCACCAGGCACCGCATCCCGGCCCGGGCGGCGTAGGCCGCGGCGGCGCTCCCCGCGTTGCCCGCGGAGGGCAGGGCCACCCCCGTGGCTCCCAGCCGGCGGGCCATGGTCACGGCCACGGCCAGGCCACGGGCCTTGAACGACCCGGTCGGGCATTGCGCCTCGTCCTTGATCCGGAGGTCGTCGAGGCCCAGTTCCCGGGCCAGTCGCGGCGCCTCGAGCAGCGGCGTGTCGCCCTCGCCCAGGGTGACCGGGCCGTCCGGGCCGGGGTCGGGCAGCAGGGCGGCGTGGCGCCAGAGCCCGCGGGCCGGGGCCTCGCCGTCGTCCGCGACCTCGCCGTCGATGGCGTAGCGGGCCACCAGGGGCCGGCCGCAGCCCGGCTCGCGACAGGTGTTCTGCAACACCGCCGGGTCGTGCTCCGCGCCGCAGCGCCAGCAGGTCAGGGTGGCGAAGAGCGACCGCTCGACCACGTCCGCCCCGCTACTTCTTCACGCGTTCCGAGTAACCACCCGTGCGGGTATCGACCCGAATCCACTCCCCCTCCTCGACGAACAGAGGGACCTGGATCACGTAGCCGGTGGAGAGGGTGGCTGGCTTGGTGGTATTGGAGGCGGTGTCGCCCTTGATGCCGGGGTCCGACTTGACGATCTGCAGCTCGACGAAGTTGGGCAAGGTGAGCCCGATCGGCTGGCCGTCGAAGAACAGCATGTCCACGTTCAGGTTCTCGTACAGATAGTTGGAGGCGTCGCCGACCTGCTCCTGGGTCAGGGCGAACTGCTCGTAGCTCTCGTTGTTCATGAAGTGGAAGGCCTCGCCGTCCGTGTAGAGGTACTGCATCCGGTGCTCTTCGAGGTCGGCCTTCTCGAACTTCTCGCCCGATCGCCAGGTCTTGTCGTAGTTGGCGCCGGTGACCATGTTCTTTATCCGGCACTTGTAGAGGGCCTGGCCCTTGCCCGGCTTGACGAACTGGTATTCCTGCACGACGCAGGGGGCGCCGTCCATCACGATCTTCGAGCCCTTCCTGAGGTCCGCGATATCCATCAGCATGTGGCGTCTCCTTGATCGAACGCGTCCCGCGAGCCGGCACGATCTACACCGGAGCGCCCCGTCCAGTCAAACACCGCCTGTCCCTTGGGCGGTCGTGGTACAATTGCCCCATTGAAAGGGGTGAGCGTCATGACGAGATCTCAATGGTCAATGGGTTGCCTGGCTGCACTGGTCCTGGCGGCCTGCGGGGGCAGCTCGCCGACGGCGTTCGACGCGGACGGCGGCACGGACGCGGACACGGATTCCGACACGGACGCGGACGCCGACGGCGATACCGACGCGGACGCCGACGGAGACAGCGACGGAGACAGCGACGCCGATACCGACTCCGACACGGACGCGGACGCGGATGCCGACACGGACACCGACTCGGACACGGACACCGGGCCGGGCTGGTGGGACTGCCTCTACCAGCAGCGCTTCGAGCTCCAGATCCTAAGCCCGGTGGTGGTCACCTGGGAGCGGGCCGTGAGCTTCGTGTTCGATCACGCGGCGCTGGTGACGAACTCCCAGTCGGCCATGGACGGCAGCGACGTCCGGATCCTGCACTGGGACGGCGCGGCGTGGACCGAGCTCGACCGCGTCGTGGATCCCCAGTCGGCCTGGAACCTCGCCGAGACGCGCATCTGGTTCCGTCACCAGGGCGGTCCGGCCGCTCCCGGGGAGGCGTACTACCTGTACTTCGGCAGTCCCCTGGCCGCGGGCGCGCCCCCAGCCGACGAGGGTGCCGTGTTCCACTTCGCCGACTTCTTCGGCCGGCCGGACGCCGAGGACGTCGGCGACGGCTGGGAGGTGGAGGAGGGCTGGCAGGACATCGATATCGCGGGCGGCGCGCTGGTGTTCCAGACCACGGGGGACTGGTCGAATCGGCCCCTGGCGGATCACGCCTTCCCGGCCGTCGGCGGCCGCATCGAGCTGCGCCTCGGGTTCGACTGGACGCGGACAGGGTCCGAGAGCAGCTACCGCCTCCACATGCAGGCCGGCGCCGCCGCCGCCATGGACATCCCGCCGGGGGACAACGACACCTTGGCCAACCAGGGGATCGGCCCCAGCCTGGTGTGGACCGGGTCCGGGCAGGACGGGATCACCGATCACCAGGCCCTGGGCTGGGAGGAGGCGGGCACCTACCACCAGGCGGGCATCGTCACCGGCGCCCAGGACGTGCGGGCGATCGTCGATGTTTCGTCGCAGGACTTCACCATCGCGGTCAACGGGATCGCGGAGGCCTCGGGCTGCGTCTTCAGCTCGGCCCAGACCGCCCTGGACCGGGTGCGGCTGATGACTTGGCAGGTGTCGCAGTCGAGCTTCGAAGGCCGCGCCTTCGACTACGTGGTCGTGCGCCGGCTGACCGACCCCGAGCCCACAGTATCCCAGGGCGCCACCGAGAGCGCCTCCGACTGGTGCGCGGACTGAACGACCGGCGCCGCCCAAGATCGAAGCGACCTCGGACCGGACTTCTACATCAACAGTAGTTCGAACTGTGATACGTCAGAGAAGGCCGGATAACCGCTCTTCCCCGGACGGAGTCTACAGATAGTCCTGCGACAAGTCGCTCACGTCTCGGAAAGCCCGGCTGAGCGGGCAGGGGTTCTCAAGAGTCCAAGGATGCACGACGGGAGAGATTTTTCCTTTGACTTTTCGCTGTGGTATTATGTATTTGAAATTCGTAATACGGAGGAGCTGTCATGGCTGGCCTGAAACGCATCAGCATGTCGATGGAGGAGAGACTTCTCAACATTGGTTTCGAGGAGGAATACGGCTACCCGATGCCCGGGATCACCGTCATGGGTGGGGTTGATACCAAGTTCTGAAAAGCGAGGACGAACCGTTGAGAGAGGACATCTGCTCACCCCAATTCTGGATTCGCACGTGGCGGGAATCCGCCGCCAGCATCCCGGAAACAGGTTCCGGTGGCTATGCTTCCAGCCGCACCTGGGACCGGATGGCCGCCGACTACGAACGCTGGGACGGGAGTCCGACCGGCAAAGACGAGGAGACCGAGGAGCTCGTGGCCGCACTGTCCGACCGCGGGCTGTTCCGCGAGGGAATGCGCGTTCTCGACGTGGGATGTGGCACCGGTCGCAAGGCCATCGCCTTCGCCACTCATGGCGCGGAAGTCCACGCCCTGGATTTCTCGCCGGCCATGCTCGGGCGCATGCGCGAGGCGCTCCCCGCGAGGCTGGCCCGGCGGGTCAAACCGGTGGAGGCCGACTGGGAAAAGATCGACCTGGCGAGGCAAGAGTGGGAACGTGCCTTCGACCTGGTATTCGCCTGCATGACTCCCGCGATCAGGACGCCAGAGGCGTTTCTCAAGTTGAGCAGCGCCAGCCGGGCCGGTTGCTACTTCCGCGGGTGGGCGGGTCGGAGAAAGGACCCGCTGCTGGAGGAGATCTGGCGGCACCTGATCGGAAAACCCAGCCCCTCGCTGGCCGGCATGGCCGGAGGCGTGTTCACGGCGTTCAATCTCCTCTACGCCATGGGATACTCGCCAGGCGTCGAGTTCCAGGAGGTCTGCTGGGAAAGGAGAGAACCTGCCGACAAAGCCGCGTACTTCTACACCGAGTACTTCGACGGGCTCGTCGAGCTCTGTCGCCAGGATCTTGCCAGGAGCATCTCGGAATACCTGGCCACGGTCGCCGAGGACGGGTACGTGACCAGGCGCACGGAAGGGCGTACCGGTAGCATGACCTGGAGGGTGCCACGGACATGAGAAAGGGCGGGAGCAGGATTCTCTTGGGCGCAGCCGTCCTGGTCGCGATGGTCCTGGTCGCGATCTTTCTGTTCTTCTTCATCGACACGCCTCAGCACCGCATTGCCGGGCGGACGGTGACAGACCTCGCCGGACGGGATGTGACCGTTCCCGGCAGGGTGGAACGCCTCATCGCGCTCGGGCCGGGAAGCCTGAGGCTCGTGGTGTATCTCGGTGCACTCGACCGGATCGTCGGCATCGAGGATTTCGAAAGACGCATGGTGCGTGACCTGTACGTGCGGCCCTATGCAAGCACCCTCGGTGACGAATTCCTGGGCCTTCCCGTGGTGGGAACCGGGGGGCCGGGGGCACTGCCCGACCACGAGAAGGTGCTGATGTGCCGCCCCGACCTCATCGTCGCCGTCAGTATCGACCCCGCCCAATTGGACAACATACAGGAGAAGACCGGTGTACCGACGATCTACCTGTCGTATGGCAAGCTGGGCGTCTGGCGCGAAGAGGCGCAGCGCTCCCTGTCGCTCCTGGGGGACATCCTCGGCAGGAAGGAGCGCGCCGCCGAGCTCAACGAATACGTGGCAGCCCAGGAAGAGGATCTGAGGGAGAGAGCCGAGGGCACAAGCGGGAAGAACGAGCCATCCGCCTATTTCGGCGGGATCTCGTACAAGGGCTCCCACGGCCTGACCAGCACCGAGGGGGGGTATCCGCCCGCTCGTATGGCCGGGGCGCGCAATCTGGCAGACGGCCTGGGCAAGAGCGGACACTTCTTTGTGGACAAGGAGCAGATCATTGTCTGGAATCCGGACTTCATATTCGTCGACAGCGGGAGCCGACTCATCCTGGACAAGGACTTCGAGGAAAACGGGGACTTCTACCGACTGCTGAAGGCCACCGGGTCCGGCAAGATCTCGTCGCTCTTGCCCTACAACTACTACAACACCAACATCGAGCTGGCGCTGCTCAACGCATACTTCATCGGCAAGTCCCTGTATCCGGACAGGTTCACAGACATCGTCATGGAGGAGAAGGCCAGCGAGATCATGCAGACCTTTCTTGGTATCCGTCCGGACCGGGAGATACCAGCCTACCGGACCCTGCGCTTCCCCGAGGGCGATCCGATCAAGTGGTGATAGCATGCGCCGAGGAGAGCTGAAGGAGCAGTACGCGCAGCACGTGAGGAAGAAGCTCCTCGTGGGCTGCGCGCTCCTGGTCCTGATCGCCGCCGCGACCGTGCTTTCCCTGCGAACCGGCGCATATCCCATCAGTTTCCACGACATCGCCGCTGCAATCATCGGAGGGGCGGACGAACCCACGTTGCATGTCTTCTGGAATATACGCGTCCCGCAGGTACTGGCGGCGCTCCTTGCCGGAGCCTGTTTGGGCCTGGCCGGCACCGCGATGCAGAACGTGCTCAGAAACCCGCTCGCCTCGCCCTTCACGCTCGGAATTTCCCAGGGAGCCGTCTTCGGAGCCGTATTCGCCATCATCGTCCTGGGAGTCGGAAGCACCGTCGTGACGAGCACGGAGCACGCCTCCGCCTCGTCCCCCCACGTCATTGTCGCGTGCGCGTTCGCGGGCTCCCTCATCACCGTTATCGCACTGGTGTTTCTCTCCTCCCTGCGCGATCTCTCGCCCACTGCGCTGATCCTGGCGGGCGTCGCGCTCAGCGCCTTCTTCGGATCGGCGACCATGTTGCTGCAGTATTTCGCCTCCGACATCCAGATCGCTTCCGCGGTGTTCTGGACGTTCGGCGACCTCAAGAAAGCGCAGTGGCCCGAACTGGCCATGATCGCCATTGCCCTGGTACCTCCTAGCGTCTACTTCTTCTGGAAGGGCTGGCACTTCAATGCGATGACCTGGGGAGACGACACGGCCAAGAGCCTGGGGGTCGGTGTGTATTCGCTCCGGCTCACCTCGCTCGTGCTGGCCGCGCTGGCGGCGTCCGTCACCACCGCGTTCATGGGGATAATCGGGTTCGTCGGCCTGATTGCCCCGCACATCGTGCGGATGGTCATCGGACAGGATCACCGATTCCTGTTCCCCTATTCGGCGCTCGCAGGTGGGCTGCTCCTGCTCGTCTCGGACCTCCTGGCACGGACGGTGATGGCGCCCATCGTCCTGCCGGTCGGTATCCTGACCTCCTTCGCGGGCGCTCCCCTCTTCCTGTACCTGCTCATGAAGCGCAGGGATGTAAGATCATGACACTGAAGATACGAGATCTCCATTTCTCCTACGGCGACGACGACATCTTGCAAGGTCTGACGTTCGAGGTTCCATCGGGCTGCCTGGTGGCGATCCTGGGAGAGAACGGCTCCGGAAAGACGACCCTTCTCAAGAACATCAACCGTCTGCTCCACCCGCGGATCGGCACCGTGCTGATCGACGACGCTGCGGTGGAAGACATGAGCGGACGGAAGATCGCCAGGCACTTCGGCTACATGCCCCAGCGGCAGGAGATGGCTCACTGCACGGTGTTCGACGCCGTGCTGCTCGGGCGGAAGGCTCGCGACGGGGGGTGGACGGGGGAGGGGGACATAGAGAAGATCGAGGATATCCTGCGGCTGGTACGCCTGGAATCCATGGCGATGAGGCAAACCACCGAGCTCAGCGGCGGCGAGCTGCAGAAGGTGATCCTGGCCCGGGCGCTGGCGCAGGAACCGAAGATCCTACTTCTGGACGAGCCCATCAACCACCTGGACCCGGTCAACCAGATCGAGGTGATGAGCCTTCTACACGCCGTTTCGCGCAATCTGGGCATTGCGTCCCTGGTGGTCACCCACGACTTGAACAATGCGCTCCGATTCGCGGATCGCTTCATCCTGCTCAAGCAGGGCGGACTCCTCGCCGCGGGCGAAAAGAACATCATCACTCCGGAGGCGATCCGCGAGGCGTTTCATATCGATGTGGTGATCGGAGAGGTCGGTGGTGTCACCGTGGTGGTGCCGACGCTGCACGGAGTCCGTCCTCACCAGCACCTCACCGAATCGGGGCGTCTCCACGAACACGTGCACGAGGTAGACGAGCACGTTTACGACCATGAGCACGAGCAGGGAGAACAGAAGCATGAACAAGGGAGATCCGAGGGAAGAGATCAGGACGCTTCTTCGCGACGGTGACCTCACCGGGCTCCTGGTACACGCGGCGCGGCTCCACGGTCACTACTGTCCGGGGCTCGCGTTCGGCGTCGTGGCGGGCCGGGCCGGCATGAAACGTCTCGGCTTCGACAACACCGGCATGGAGGAACTGGTGGCGGTCGTCGAGTGCAACAACTGCTTCGTCGATGGAATCCAGATGACTACCGGGTGCTCCCTGGGCAACAATGCGCTCATCTACAAGGACCTCGGCAAGACCGCAGTGACGATCATGTCGCGGAAGACCGGCTGCGCCGTGCGCATTGCGCTCAAGCCCCGGCAGTGGGACCGGGAAGACTCCTCGGAGCTGGACAGGGAGGCTGCGGACCTCTTCCGTCGGATCGTCAAGGAGCGTCAGCAGGACCCGGAGGCATCGAAGAGAATGCAGGAGCTGTTTCGGGAGAAGTCTTTCAGAACGCTGGCGATGCCGGAAGACGAGCTCTTCGACATCGCGGATGTTCCCGCCACGTTCCCGGAATACGCGCCGATTGTCGACTCGGATGCATGCACGGTCTGTGGCGAGGTGTTCATGAGCACAAAGAAGGCCCCGGACGGCGACGAGCCGACATGCCTGACCTGCGCCGGGGTCGACTGCATGGCCGTCCTCGGAGCGGGCATCTGCGTGTTGAAGAAGAGCGCCTTTGTTTGAACAAAGCATGTATTGCGCAACGGTTCGAAAACACTCGTCCGTCGATATGGTGATCAGTGAATTCAAAAATTAAAACGGGCAGCTACGCGATCCTGTTGGTACTTGCCTTGACCGATGTTTCAATTGCTCACGATGTGGCAGATGACCCGAAAGCAAAGTCCGTGGGAAAGACGCAAACAGAATCAGGTGACAAGTCAGAACCAGGAGCAAGCGGTGAGACAGCGGAAGCCGAACATTCAGAGTCCTTGACCAGCGAAACAGACCAAGAAGACGACTATGAGGCAACGCCCGAGATGCCCCTCGAAATAGGCGAGGTCGTGGTCAGGGCAAGACGCGATGATTCGGCAAACGTGCAGACCGTTATTGATGAAGAAGATATTAGAAGCAAGCTCTCGACCACTACGGTCGACGGGCTCCTGGAGAATTCGGCAGGCGTGGACTTGAGTCGTCAGGCTGCGGGCGGAAGTCAAAACAGCAGAATCAGACTGCGGGGCATGGAGGAAAGCAGGTTGCTCATTCTGCTGAACGACAGGAATCTGAACAGCGCCGGCGTGTACGGCGGATACTATGTTGATTGGGCATCCCTGTCGGTCGAGAATGTCGAACGCATAGAACTATTTCGCGGTGCAGCCCCTGTGAAGTACGGTAACAATCTGGGGGGCGTTCTCAATATAGTGACAAAGGAAGGGTCCAGAGACTTGCACGGTTTCTTGCGCATAGCAGGAGGCAGCCTTGGAACATGGGATGCTCAGCTCTCCCATTCCTGGGGGTTCGGTCCGATTCTGTACAACGTTTTTGCAAGCCATCATGAGACAAACGGTTACTTGCGCAATGCTTTTGTCGAAAGCGACTCGGTGGGAGGCGGGTTGACTTTTCTGCTTCCGGACAAATTCAAACTGAGCACATCTGCGCGCTACTCGTACAACAAAACAGGCATGATAGTGTACAACATGCCGGACAATCCCTTCTACGATCCGTCTTTCCCGGATTCTATCGAGGGACAACTGGGCGGGCCGTGGGTTGTTTTTATGAACCACTTCGAGGATAACTGGGGCCCTTTGGACTGGGGAGACGGGACCAATTTGCAAGATCATCGCGGGCAGTTTGATTTAGCACTTTCCAGAAAGACAGAGGCATTTGACATAGAGGCCAGAGCCTATCTCATAGAGCAACGTCGACGAGATCGCTTCTATGCAATAGATGACCGTCGTCACCTTGTTCTGAAGAGAGACGCCCGACCGGAAAAACACAATTGGGGATGGCAACTCGGCTTGAAAAACACTTTCGACTTTGCCGGTTCGCATAGAGTGGAATACGGGGGCGAAGGTACCTATCTCGGCTATGGGGATGTCACAATCGAACATATGGACGAAGGCTACTTTCCTGCGTGGAGTATCCCTCAGGATTCCCAGGGAAAGACAACCATCTCAATGCTGCACGGGATATTTCTGCAGGATCTCTGGAGGATTCACAGGCGTTTTTCTCTCGAAATCGGATTGCGCTTCGATACATTTCTCGCAGAGGGACCCAAGGAAGATGGTGACGCCGTAGACGAGAATGCTCTGGGGCCTCGTGCGGCTTTCACTATTCGAACCTGGCCCGGCGGAAATATCAACGCTCGTTATCGACATGCCTATCGTTTCCCAACTCTGCCGGAGTATTACTGGTGGTTCAATGGTTTTCAACCTCAAGATCGAAAAGACCTTAGGGCGGAAAACGCACATCAAGTTGAAATCGAGGTGGAACAGTCCTTCGCCGAGAAGGCGACTGTCATTGCAAGAGGATACTACTACGCTGTCAACGACTACCTCCGAACCATCTACGGATACCATCCGAGCAGGGTCATCTATAATATTGACAGGGTTCACTTTGCGGGATTTGAGTTGGAAGGTGCTTGCGACCTAGTCTATGATTTTTATACATGGGCCAACTATACATTTCAGGTTACCCGGAAGATCGGCGATGTACTGGACAACAGCTCTTCCCTTTCGGACGAGTTGGTGGAATTGCCCAGACACAAAATCAACTACGGCTTTGGGTACGACGACGAAGATGGATTACAGGCTCGATTGTCATTGCGTTTTGTCGGTCTGCGCCACGCTGTTCTGGGTGATTTGACCGCGGAAGGAGGCAGTCGACTGGAACGAATGACCTCCTTTTTCATCGTAGATATCTATGCCAGTTATCCAATACTGCGACAACCGGAGACAGGTCGCAACGTGCGGGTCGAAGCTTCAGTGGAGAACCTTCTCAACCAGCCCTATGCCGAACAATACGGTTACCCGATGCCGGGTCTCGTATTCATGGGCGGAATGCGCGCGACCCTTTGAAAGAAGTCGCGATGGACTGTGAGCTACAGGAAAGGAAAGGTGATAACATGAAAAAAACAACTCTATTGGTGATGCTGATGGACATGGTGGTGCTGATGGGTCTTGCAGGATGTGATGATGACAGCTCAAACGCAGACACTGGTACCGATGCATCCGTATGCGACGAAAGCACTGAAGTGCGCCCTGCCAGCGATACCCTGATCACCGATTTCGACAGCCTTGTCACAGAAAACTGGGCCGCGGATGGTACCGTTGCCGAACTGGTGGACGACGGAGGCAGCACAGTGTTCCATTGGGCCACAGGCACTGCCACTTCAAGTACCCTCATATGGCCCTCCGCAATGGTGAATACTGAGGATGCCAGTCTGTGTACCGACGCATCAGCCTTTGCCGGCATTCAGCTTGACATCAGAGGTACCGTATCCACCACTGGCCCCGATTACTATGGTAACGACTGGACAAACACCATTTCTGTCGGGGTAGTCACGGCGGCGACCTACCCGGTCGAGTGGGGCGGCGACGCATTGGCAGATTGTGGTAACTACTTCTGGCCTGTTCCCATTACCTCCAGCTGGCAGACCATTCCGCTCGATTTTGCCGACATTCAGGAACCATGGAACATTGCCGCCTGCCCCGATGTCACCTCGCTGCCGGTCGACCAGATTATGGGCATCGGCTTCTCTATTGACTCCACCTACATAGACTTTGATATCTACATCGACAATGTGGCGTTCAAGTAGTCCACTGTCCTGGATTGCCTTAATAGCCGAGATGCGCGCGTCTCTTTGGAAGAAAGCGAAACTCGACCCGGACAAGCCCGGCGGCGGCGCCAGCAAAACCGAGTCCGTTGCTAGCTAGGCCGCTGCGGGCCGGGTGATCGAGTTTCCTCGATGGAGATCGGGGGCGCGCCTCGAAGCGCATTTCGCGGCGCATTGCGCGGCGGCGGCCCTCCGTGTAAGAAGTCCCCCTGACGATCGCGGCCCCGGGGCCGGACAACGCAGGAGGACCGGAGATGGCGACACCCAAGAAGATCGGGATCGTGGGCGCGGGCACCATGGGCGCGGGCATCGCGCAGAAGACGGCCCAGTCCGGCCTGGACGTGGTGCTGATGGATCTCAAGCCGGAGTTCGTCGACCGCGGCCTGGGGGCGATATCGAAGATGCTGGAAAAGGGCGTGGAGCGCGGCGTCTTCCGCGAGGGTGAGCCCGCCAGGGTCCTCGGTCGCATCCAGGGCACGACCAGCCACGCGGATCTCGCCAGCTGCGACCTGATCGTCGAGGCCGTCTTCGAGGATCTCGGCGTCAAGCGCGCCCTCTTCGCCGAGCTCGAGAAGCACGTCCGGGCGGACTGCGTGCTGGCAACAAACACCTCCTCGTTCAAGGTCGCGGCCGTGGCCGAGGGCGCCTCGCACCCCGAGCGCATCGTCGGGCTGCACTACTTCTTCCACCCGGCCCAGAACCGGCTGCTCGAGGTGATCCCGGGCGCGGCCACCTCGCGGGAGACCCTGCGGACGGCCTGGGCTTTTGCCGAGGCCAC